>NZ_AP031573.1:631766-947649 GCF_041154745.1 Flavobacterium sp. CFS9
TCCACTTTTTAAATCGGCAAATGAGTTTCTATGATCTTTCATTCTATTCTTTTGGTATTAAATTTATTTTTTACAATTTTTTTGTGTTTCCAAAGCTCTTTCTAATCCCCATTTTGGAGAAAAAGGCGTGGCTGGTTTAAAAGTAGCAAAAAGTTCGACAGCTTTATCCACTTGTGCACACAACGGTTTGGTATCAGCCCCTGACCATTTTGCTCCTCCAATCTGATAATCCGCTTCACCAAAAACAATTCTTGGATTGTTAGGGTCTATCGCTTTTCCTTTTGCATAAGCTTCCATCACCTTAGCCGAATATTTCATTCCGTTTGTCATTGGATCAGCTACTACCCAGGCTGTATAGATTAAAGCCTGCATCGCATATAATTCGGCATTATTTTGATCTTTAATAAATTCTGTATCCAGTGCATCCTGTGCTTTCGTCAGTAGCAAATCGATTTTCGTTTTATCTTTTTCAGAAAATGCGGATGTAGTGTTGATTAAGGCTACATAATAATTTGGCAAGTAACTGTTTTTTTCTGCTGCCGCGATTCTTTCAAACATAGCCGAAGCCTCCGTATTTTTTCCTTCTTTCCAAAGCCCGAAAGCTTTTCCCATTCCTTGTTCAAATTGTGTTTGTGCTGAAGTTAGCAATACGGTAAATAATGCAATTGAAGTAATAATTCTTTTCATTTTGATTGTGTTAAATTGGTTACTGTTTTTAGTTTTAGATTTTTTAAAATACGATGTTAGCTTTTGAATCCTTATTGACGTTAAATTTAGCATCGTTATATGCCGGAGGTCCCATAAATCCCTTCGCGTTGTTCGAACAGGCATAATCTTCAGAAGGAATTCCCATCATATTACGGTCCATTTTTCCGTTATCGTTTTCGTCATGATAAGTTGAAATTCCGTATTCTCCTTTGGGAATTCCAACAAAAGTTATCGTAGCTTCATTATTTTTAATTTCGGAAACAATACTTTTATAAGTCGTCTTAAGAAATGTTTTATCTGAATTGTACAAGCCTATTCTAACGGTTCCCTTATTGTTTTTTAACCCTGAAACAGCAACTGTGAGATTGACATTCTGGGCAGATAACAAGCTGCAGATAAACAGCATAAGTAAAGTGATAATTTTGACCATGATTTCTTTTTTTAAGTTTCTAAGTGACTGCGTTTTGATGATGATGATGATTAAAACTCTTTTTTTAGATTCTAAGGTTCTAAGTTTTTTTTCTTATCCGTAAACCTTTGTATCTCTGTTCCTTTTAATTTACACTTCAAAAGTATATCGGATTTTATTCTTTTAAAATTAAATGATACCGAGTTGTTGATTTTGGTGACTGAATTGTTTTTTTTTGAGGTACTGAGGTTCTGAGTTGCTAAGGTGCTAAGTTTTATTCTGAATAGCTTAACATCTTAGTTTCTTAGAACCTTAGCGACTTACAAATTCTTTAACTGATTCTCATTCTTATTCTGACTAATCGTCCAAAAGAAACCTACGAAGAAAAAGCGATCTGCAGTTGGTATAATGGCTTGTCTGTTATAAACTCCATTGGCATCTGGATTTCTGGCGTAATCGTATCCAAAAACATTTTGAGTTCCCAATACATTCGAAACAGAGAAATACAGGATTTTTTGAGTAGTTAATAAATAAGCCCAGTTGAAGCTCAAACTATTATACGCTTTTGTTCTTCCATTCATGAACTGAGTCTGGTTCGGATCATTGTACGGACGTCCGGAACTGAAACTGTTCGTAAAGCCAATTTGAGATTTCCAATCGGTAATAAAATATTTTGTTACGACAGACAGGGTATGATGAGCCACAAAACTAGGAGTTACCATCGCCGGGAAATTCTTGTACTGTCTCTCTGAATCGATATAGGAATAAGAAATCCAGTATTCCAGGTTTTTATGCAGATTGCTGTCTCTCCAAAACAAATCCAATCCTTTTGCATACCCCGAACCGTTGTTGTTGAAAACCGAATTGTACTGAATATCTCTCGTATTGTACTGTACTAAATTGCTGTAATCTTTGTAGTAAGCCTCTGCTCTAAAAGTTTGTCCCGGTTTTGTAAACTGATAATTTAAGATATAATGTCTCGCTTTTTCACTTTCAAACTGGTGGTATTTGGAGTATTTAATATAATCAACTACCGGTGTTTGTGTAAAGTCTCCATAAGCAAATGAAAACTGACTGGTTTTTGAAATTTTATAAGCCAGCGAAGCTCTTGGGGCAATATTGGTTTCGTTTAGCAAGCTGTTATTCGAAAGTCTGAAACCTACTTTTGCAGCCAGTTTTTTCGAGAATAAAATGTCTCCTTCCGTATAAAAAGCGGCAATGTTAGAATTGTAACCGTTTGCTGTGTTTATAGTGCTATTGTCCGTATAATTTTCATTAAACTTTGTGATGAAATAATCGGCTCCAAATGACAATTTGAAATAATTCGAGATGTTTTTTCTCAATTTCAATTTTAGCTGTGCCGCATTTTCGTTATTGTCTACATCATTAATATCAAATTTGATTTTGTTTTTGCTGTACCCGTAACTAATTCCTGATGTCAACTGCCAGCCTGTTCCGAAATCTCCCTTGTAAGATGCATTCAGATAAAAGTTATTGTTGTCCAGATCAGTTCGGATAGGATTAGCAAAATTGACATTTTTCTGATTCAAATCGAATTTCTCTGCATCAAAAGCAGCGTAGAATTTAAAAATTCCTCTCTCAAAATTATAGCGATATACGGCCTCACCACCCAAAGACTGATACGGATTATTCCAATCCACGTTCTGCGGAATTACAGCCTGGTAAGGTGCCAGATTAATATAATTGGTATTGATACTGAACGAGCTTTTTTTCCATTTTTGGGTATTCCCTACTCCCAAACCTACAGTCATTAAAGCAATATCGGTTTTATTCTGATCCGGTTCATCCTGAGTGTTTAGCAACAAAACACTTGATAGAGCTTCACCATATTCGGCAGAATATCCTCCGGTTGAAAACGCAATTCCGCTAAACAAAAACGGAGAGAATCGGCTTCGGGTGGGCAAATTATTAGTCGTTGCACCATAAGGCTGTGCGACACGAAGTCCGTCGACAAAAGTTTGTGTTTCGCTTGCCTCGCCTCCACGAACAAATAAACGTCCATCTTCGCCAACGCTTTGTGTCCCCGGTAAAGTTTGCAAAGCTGCAATAATATTTCCGGCTGATCCGGCTGTGGTTACAATATCCAGAGGTTTTAAGACTGAAACTCTTGCTTTATCCCCTGATTCTAATGTCCCCGCGGTAATAACAACGGCATCAAGTGCATTTACGTTCTCTCTTAGTTTTACCGTTTGATCTTTATAATTGGCAACGTCTATTTCCTGTTTGAAAGTTTCGAAAAGCAAAAAACTCACCACCAAAAATTTATTTCCTTTTTCGCTGGTTTCGAATGAAAAGCTGCCGTCTTCAGAACTTGTAGCTCCGTCATAAGTTCCGTCTATGTAAATATTAGCGCCCTGAACCGGTTTTCCTTTTTGATCAACCACTTTTCCTGAAATCGTATTCTGGGCAAAAGTAAAAATGGTAAATAATAATAAAATAAGAGTAATTTTGGTTTTCATGATTTTGGTTTTTGATAGAGCAAATGTATTTTAACATTTCCTGTTAAAAAATATTAAATAACCCAATTGTAGAATTTTAAGGATGAGTTGTAAATATCTAATTTGTATCTTAGCTATGAATTCTAAAATCTCCACTTATGTCAGAAAGTAAAAGAATTTCAAATCTGTATCAATCCATTTATGATGGAGATCCGTGGCTGGAAGTTAACTTAACCAAAACTCTGGAAAATGTAACTGCCGCACAGGCCTACCGAAAAATAAATCCTAACTTAAATACCATTTGGGAAATTACCAACCATTTGATCCAATGGAGGAGAAACATTCTGAACCGAATGCAGGGAGAGGCAGTAGTAACACCGGATCACAACTATTTTGTACCAGTTTTGGATCCGTCAGAAGCAGCCTGGGAGCAATCGCTTCAAAGTCTGGCAAAATCACAGGAAGCATGGAATACTTTCTTTCAGGATTTTGATGATGCGGATCTGACTAAAATATATGTAAATAATGGTCATACCTATTATGAACATCTTCACGGAATTATTCAGCATGACGTCTATCATTTAGGACAGATTGTTATCTTGAAAAAACTTCTTTAAAATAAGTCTGCTATGAAAAAAATAGTATCATTTTTCGCTTTACTACTATTCTGTGCCATTGGATTTGCTCAGGAAACTGAAACTAAATTCGATGAAAAACTGGCCAAATCTCTGAATGCCGATGAGTATGGAATGAAAAAATATGTCTTCTGTCTTTTAAAATCCGGAACCAACACTACCGCATCCAAAGAAGAAAGCAAAAAACTGTTTGAAGGTCATATGGAGAATATCGGAAAATTAGCCAAAGAAGGAAAACTGGTTGTTGCGGGACCATTTATGAAAAACGATCGAAATTATCGCGGCATTTATATTTTCAATGTTGAAACCATAGAGGAAGCAAAAGCATTGGTGGCAACTGACCCCGCTATCAAAGCAAACTTACTGGAAGCTGAGTTAACCCCTTGGTACGCCACAGCAGCTTTGCAGGAAACTGTAAAAATACACGACAAAATTGCCCGAAAGAAAATATAAAAACACTTTATGAAAACCGAAAAGGAAAAAATGATTGCCGGAGAATATTATCTGGCAGGTGACCCTATTTTAGTAAAAGAACGCCGAAAAGCCAAAAACTTACTGCACCGCTTAAACGTCACCGAATACCGAATGACCAAAAAAGCCAAGGAAATTCTGGCAGAACTAATTCCAAATGCAGGCAAGAGTTTTTACATTGAACCTCCTTTTCATTGCGACTATGGTTACAATATTTCATGCGGCGATAACGTTTATTTTAATGTAAACTGTGTTGTTTTGGACTGTGCTCCGGTAAATATTGGGTCAAATGTATTTTTTGCACCAAATGTTCAAATTTATACCGCCACGCATCCGCTTGACGCTGAACTCCGAAAAACACTCGAAAATGCTTTACCTATTTCTATCGGAGACGATTGCTGGATTGGCGGAAATACGGTAATCTGTCCGGGTATCACCATCGGGAAAGGCTGTGTGATTGGTGCGGGATCAGTAGTGACCAAAGACATTCCGGACAACTCGCTGGCCGTTGGAAATCCGGCAAAAATTATTCGAAAATTAAATCAGGAACCCCAATAAAAAACCAATGCTTACCTTAAATAAAGTTCATCATATTGCCATTTTATGCTCGGATTATCAAAAGTCTAAAACTTTCTACACTGAAATTTTAGGACTGAACATTATCAGAGAGGTCTATCGCGAAGAGCGCCAGTCTTATAAACTTGACCTGTCCTTAAATGGCATTTATGTAGTCGAATTGTTTTCATTTCCCAATCCACCGAAACGGCCTTCAAGACCCGAAGCGGTTGGCTTGCGTCACTTGGCTTTTGAAGTCATTAACTTAGAAGAAACCATCGCTTTTTTAAACACTAAAAACATCGAATCAGAACCTATCCGAATCGATGAATTCACCGAAAAACGATTCACTTTTATCGCCGATCCGGACGAATTGCCTATTGAATTTTATGAGAGATAAAGACTAAACGAACAGAAAGAGTTCTACTCAACTGACAACTTTAACACAATATAGGGAGCGATTTGTATTAAAAACCGAATTTGATTAGCTAATTTTGTAATCCGCATAAAAAATTGCGATTTCAAAATCGATCTCTGATGAACAAAACGGCGAAAATCAAAAAAAATCATCAATTTATTGTCCTCAAAAAATTAGTTATTGTTTCGGTATTAATTGGCTTTCTTTCTGCCTTTTTAGGAATCTCACTCAAAAAAATCACCGAGTATTACGAAGAAATCTTCTTTCATGAAGTCTCTGTAAATCCTATTTTTTACATACTATTCCCGGTTTTCGGATTGTCTGTTATTTACTTTCTGAGACAATATCTCTTTAAGAAAAAAGAAAACAAGGGCATTAAAGAAGTTTTCGAGAGTACTAAATCCTCTTCCAAAAACCTGCCTTCTTATAAAATTCCATCCCACTTTATCAACGGATTACTGACGGTCATTTTTGGAGGCTCTACCGGAATTGAGGTTTCAACCGTAGTAGCCACCGCCACCATTGGTTCTGTTGCACAACAAAAAGAAAATGTGTTTCGCCAATACAAAACCGAACTAATATGTGCAGGAGTTGCAGCAGGAGTAACCGCTTTATTCAGCAGTCCGATTGCAGGAATTTTATTTGCCTTCGAAGTTATTTCACGAAAAGTAACCCGTGCTTTTATTATTTCGAATATTATTGCCGTTTCCATTGCTTTTGGCTTGCTTACTATCTTAAAAGAAGAACCCTTATTTGCTGTATCTATTACCACCTGGCATTTAAAAGCCATTCCTTACTTCATCCTTTTAGGAATTCTGGCCGGAATAAATTCAGTTTATCTGACCCGTTGCGTTTTATTTTTTAAATCTCAATTCTCACGAATCGATACACATTATTATAAAATCTTAATTGGTTCTGTGGTTTTAAGTGTTTCTCTTTTTATTTTCCCTCAATTGTATGGAGAAGGATATCACGCTATAAAAGGAATATTCAGCACTACTTCTGAAATTCCATTAACCATAACTTTATCACTGACACTGATTGGTATATTGATTCTTAAACCAATTGTAACCTCTATCACACTGGCCTCCGGGGGCGATGGCGGTGTATTTGCTCCGAGTTTGTTCATTGGTGCTTTTTTAGGATTACTATTGGCATCTGTATTGAATACCTTTTTTCACGTACACGTAATTCCGATAAACTTTATGATTATTGGTATGGCGGCCGTATTAAGCGCCAGTATCCATGCCCCTTTTACAGCAATATTCTTAGTCTGCGGTTTAACAAACGATTATACCTTATTCCTGCCTATTCTTGTGGTTTGCCTGATTTCTAAATATACCGCAAAAATGATATATCCTTACACCGTATATTCTTATTCTCCCAGCATTTCAAAATAATACATCATGCCCGTTCCAAACATAAAAAGAGGTTACCGCAAAACACGTTACATTCTTTACAAAGAAACTTTAATTGACTTCAAAGAGCATTTTTGGTCATTTCTGGGATCTTTTGTCGGAATTGGAATTTTGGCTTATTTGGAGTCAATACATTTTGGAGGAAGTGACCTTGTCTATCTGATTGGTTCTTTTGGCGCTTCAAGTGTTTTGATTTACGGAATCATACAGAGTCCGTTTTCACAGCCCAGAA
Source organism: Flavobacterium sp. CFS9 (assembly GCF_041154745.1). Classification (NCBI taxonomy): domain Bacteria; kingdom Pseudomonadati; phylum Bacteroidota; class Flavobacteriia; order Flavobacteriales; family Flavobacteriaceae; genus Flavobacterium; species Flavobacterium sp. CFS9. The sequence goes on from NZ_AP031573.1 coordinate 639,072, forward strand.
ATTTAATTGGAGGTCATTTAATTTCAGCAATAATTGGAGTTTCCGTAAATAAACTAGTTCCGGATATTGTATGGATCGCTGCACCACTGGCCGTGTCTCTTTCCATTATTTTCATGCAGATTACCAAGACACTTCACCCGCCCGGAGGAGCCACTGCGCTTATCGCTGTCACTGCTTCCCCGCAAATAAAAAATCTGGGATATATGTATGTACTGTCTCCTGTGTTAGTTGGAGTACTGATTTTATTTGTGACCGCCTTAATTTTCAACAACATGACTTCCAGCAGAATTTATCCAAGTCACAGCACCTACCACAAACACTATCATAAGATTAGAAAACGTCTGAGCAGAAAGCGATCATAAGAGTTCTCAATCTTTCGCTATCGCTAAAGAAAAATCTTTTCAACAATTCGTAAATCAAAATTCGTAAATCGTTAATTATACTTTACCTTTGGCCTTTCAATAAAAACAACGATTATGGTTTATAAATTTAGAGTAATTCTAGACGCCGAAGAAGATATTTTTAGAGACATTGCTATTCTTGAAGACGATACTCTTGAGGATTTACACAATGCGATCTTCAACGCTTTTGGTTTTGACGGAATGGAAGTGGCTTCGTTTTATACCTGTGATGAAACCTGGAATCAGAAAGATGAGATTCCGCTTTTTGACACTGGTGACGTGCCTGGTGAGCAAAGAACGATGGGCGATTATCCGTTATCTTCTATTTTAGACGAACAAAATACCAAAATTATCTATGTATATGATTTCATCAATATGTGGACATTCTTAGTTGAATTAGCTGCTATTGAAGATCAAATCGCGGGAGCTACATATCCTGAAACACTATTCTCACATGGAGAAATGCCGGACGAAGCTACCGAAAAGAACTTTGAAGCCGACATGCACGACGATATTTACGGAGAATTTGAAGACGATCTTGACGAAGATGATCTTGACATGTTCGAAGGCGACGACAGCTTTGAAGATTACGGATTTGAGGAGAATTGGAATTAGTTCGTAAGTACTAAGCTCCTTAGATGCTAAGATACTAAGTTTTTATATTTGAGGCATTTTTCTTACTTTTATAATTTATTTTAAAAGCAAGATAATGAGTCATTTTAGAAAAATTTTAGTTTGGCAAAAATCAATTTCCTTAGTTACCAAAATTTACAAAGTAACAAATAGGTTTCCAAAAGAAGAAATGTTTGGATTAACTTCGCAAATACGTCGGAGTTCAATTTCCGTTCCGAGCAATATTGCAGAAGGATCAGGTAGAGAAAGTACTAAAGAATTTTTGCGATTTTTATTTATTTCTCTAGGTTCTCTATTTGAAATGCAGACTCAGCTTGAAATTGCAAAAAATATAATTTACATAAACGAAGAAGAATTTAACCTTTTATACGAGGACAGTCGAGAGATTGAAAGGATGTTAGCGTCGTTAATTAAAAAATTAAAAGACAATAATTGAAAAACTTAGAATCTTAGAAACTTAGAATCTCAGCAACTCAAAATATGATCAACTTATTCAACACCCACATCGATACGCTTGCGATACACCGCGTAGGAAACAAAAGCAGAAACGAAGCGATTTTTTTATCAGAACAACCATTTAATTTAAATGATGAAATTGTTCCTTTGATCAAAGAGTACTTCTTTAAGCCTTTCAGAGAGAAAGAAGAAAACTATTATCAGTTTGCGCACGAAGTGGATCTGGACTACAACGACATGTTTAAATATGCGACAGAAATTTTTAGCAACCCTGGGAATTTACATGAGGTTTCGAAAAAAATCACGACGCACTTATTCGAACAATCCAATCACCCGCACATTAAAAACGGAGAGGTTTACATCACGTACCTAACCAACCTGAGTATCGATAATAATGTCGTAGATGCGATCGGAATCTTTAAAAGCGAGTTACAAGCCGACTTTTTACAATTTGAAGAAAAAGGGAGCAATCTTGAAATGATCCTTCAACAAGGTATCAACTTAAGCAAATTAGACAAAGGATGTTTGATTTTCAACTATAAAAAAGAAGAAGGATACAAAATCCTAACCGTTGACAGCAACCGTTATGACGCTCGCTACTGGTTAGAGCACTTTTTATCCGTTGATGCTTTTGAAGATGAAAACTTCATCACTAAAAAATACTTAAAATTCTGTCAGAACTTCGCCAAAGATGTAGTTTTACCGGCAGAAGACAAAAAAGAAGAAGTAATGTTCATGAACCGATCTGTGAATTACTTCGCGAAAAACGATCAGTTTGAAGAACAAAATTTCTTAAACGAAGTACTGGACAATCCTGAATTAATTCCTGAATTCAAAAACTATAAAGTAGATAAAGGAGAAAAATACAGCATCGAAGATGTAACCTCATTCCCTATTGCCAACGCAGCAGTTTCAGACGCCAGAAAATCAATCAAAAACGTGATTAATCTGGACACTCACATTCAGATCAAAATGGATTTTATCAATCCGGAAAGTGCTGAAAAATTTGTTGAAAAAGGCTGGGATGAAGAAAAACAAATGTATTACTACTTAGTGTATTTCAATAAAGAAGAGAAAAGCTAAGAGTCATTCATTTTCTATTACTTACTTAAAGCAAAAAACGGCAACTACACTGGTAATTGCCGTTTTTTTTTGTTTCATTTCAAAGTTATAATACTGAAAACATCGCTTTTAGAATATCATCGTAAACCTTCTTGTCATTCTCTCCGGAACGAGCCAGCACCCTGATTCCGGTATAATTATTAAAAATAAAACGAGCCAGCGTTTTTGCTTCTAACTGCGTTGAAATCTGCCCTGCTTCTTGTCCTTTTTTTACGGCTGTCAAAAAAATCTCTTCCACTGTTTGCCGATTATCGCTCACAATTTTAGCAATCTCTTCGTCATGCATAGCGAGTTCAACAGCAGCATTCACGACGAAACAGCCCTTTGTCATTCGATCATCCAGACTTTCAATAACCGCTTGTTTAAAAATTTGGGTTAATGTTTCTTTTATATCTTCTGATTGGTTCAAAAGGCTCTTGGTTGCTTCCTGCCCATGTTCCAAATACCTTCTTAAAGCTTTTGAAAAAAGTTTCTGTTTGTCTCCAAAAGTATCATACAAACTCGAACGACTTAACCCCAAATGCGTTACCAGATCCTGTGCTGAAGTACCATTATATCCTTTGCACCAAAAAATTTCTATAGCTTTATCCAGAGCCTTATCCTCATCAAATTCTTTTGTTCTGGCCATAACTTCATAATTAAATTCTCTTACAAAGATACGAAAAATTACGGAACGACTGTTCCGTAATTAGAGCAAAAAATTAAACCACTGTGTTTACAGTAAGCCCACCGTCTACAACAATTTCGGTTCCTGTAATAAACGAAGCGTCGTCTGAAGCAAGGAAGGTTACTGTCTTAGCAATCTCTGAAGCTTTACCAAAACGTTTCAATAAAATTTTATCGCTTAACGCTGCTCCAAACCCTTCAATTTCTGCTTTTTCCAATCCTAATTTTCCAAAAATAGGTGTTTCAATAGGCCCCGGTGAAATCGCATTAATTCTAATATTTCTTGGTGCCAATTCAGTTGCAAAAACACGGTTTAAAGATAACAGCGCCGCTTTACTTGCCGCATAAACTCCTGAATTTTCCATACCAACATTGGCATTTATAGAAGTATTAAAAACAACAGAACCTCCATCATTTAAAATAGGCAACAACTTTTGAAGTGTAAAATAAACTCCCTTAACGTTCACATCCATAATCGAATCATAATGACCTTCTGAAGCAGATTCCAAAGGAGCAAAAGAAGCGATTCCGGCATTTAAAAACAGGATATCAATTTTACCAAACTTATCTTTTACTTCAGAAACTAAACCGTCAATTGATTTTAAATCGGATTGATCTGATGCAATTCCGGTTACTTTCAATTCAGCTTCTGCTTTTGCTAAGGCATCTTTGTTTCTTCCGGTCACAATTACTTTTGCACCATTTGCTGCCAAATCTGCTGCAGCCGCATACCCTATTCCACTATTTCCACCTGTTACAATCGCTACTTTATTCTCTAATTTTTTCATTTTAATTGTTTTTAAATTACTGATTATTTGATTATTCTGATACAAAGATATAATAACGGAACGATCGTTCCGTTATTAGTTACGTTAATATTTTGTTAAAGAAAACAGATTGCTTTTTAGCCCTTCTATTTACAAGCTTTTGCTCTATGCTATCATAAAGGAAAGAAATGATGAAATGCTAAAAATTCTTAATTTATGCTTAAATTTACAGTCTAAACCAATTCAGATGGATATTCATTTATACAACGAAAGTCCTTTCGAAACGATCATCTCCTTTCATAAGCTTATTAAATCTTTTGAAGAAATTGCTTTGTCGGATGTTGATTACAGGGCTAACTATGCAAAAGCCATTTTAAAACAAATAGAAGCTCTTCCGGAACTCAGGAGCGGAATTAAAGAATACGCAACGATCAAAGACAATGAGGCTTTAATCAAAAACCTGCTGGCTGATATCTTTCCAACTGCCCTTACCAATAATGAAATAAAGGCTGTTACCATACCATTTCAGAATTTATATTTCAACTATACAGAACGCTTCAAAAAAATTCTAAGCAATGCGGGATCTGAGTTTGATATGGAAATTCGCGATTTCGATCATCATCAATTCTATGTCAACAACTGCTGTATTATTTTAGGCGCCCATTATAAACAGCGTATCGATTTTAATAACCCTTTTTTCTATGACATTCCGGATGAAAATGGAATAGAAAAACACTATCGTATTCTGTACAACGCCGATTTCATGGACGTTACTCCGACTGAAAAAGCGATACCTTTAACTCAGGACGATATCGATTTACTACTGGACAATTACAATGATCTTGAACTATGGAAATCAAAATTTCCTAAAGGAAGCTGGATTTTAAAAGGTTTTGGAATTGTTTCTCTGTTTGATGCGACTACAGAAAGTGCTATTTCGAACTTAAAGAGTAACTTATTAAAACCTGATTCAAAAACTGTTGCGACTGATGAAATTGTGTCGAATATTTTTAAATCGATCTTCAAAATTCCTGATTTAAAAGTCGGTTTCATTGTATATAATCCGGAGGAAGAAAAGTTTATACGACCAGTCAAATTCGAGACTCAGCTACAGAGTTTTCTGCTTTCAAAAGATCAGGAGATCGATTGTAAAAATGCTTTCTTTGGATGTACTTTCGAAAAATTATTAGGCAATAAAGAACCATTGGTAATTTCAAATGTCGAAAAATTCATTGCAGAATCTCCGAATATCAAATTAGGAGAACATTTATTAAAGCAGGGAATCCAAAGCTGTGTTTTTGCACCGGTCATAAAAGACGGACAGTTACTGGGCGTTGTCGAACTGGTTTCTTCTCAAAAGAAAGCACTCAATACGATTAATGCTACCAAACTGGAACTGGTACTTCCATATTTAACCGATACTATCGATCGTTACAATACGGACATGCAGCATCAGATAGAAGCCATTATCCAGCGTGAGTACACCACCATTCATCCAAGTGTGTACTGGAAATTCAAGAAAGAATCGCAAAACTATTTCCAAAATATCAATCATACCAAGGATTATATTTTTAAGGAAATTGTATTTAAGAATGTATATCCGCTTTACGGGCAAATTGATATCAAAGGTTCTTCGGAACATCGAAATGAAACAGTTAAGATCGACCTTAAAAATCAATTGACTGCCTTGCTGAAGATTTTCGAATCTCAGAATGCAAACCACAATCTGGTCCTTTTGGAACAGCGTAAATTTGAACTGGAATCTTTTCGGGATGAACTTGACGCTCCTTTAAAAGCAGATACGGAACAATATATTCAGCGTTATATTGAAGAAGAAATTCATCCTCTTTTAAAAAACACGAAAGAAACAGAAAAAAGCGAAAAACTCGAAAAACAATATTTTGATAGTCTGGATGCAAAGAGCGGATTGTTTTATCAGGAGCGAAAGAAATTTGATAATGCGATGTCTATTATCAACAAGAAACTAGCCTCGGTTCTGGACAAAAAACAACTCGAAGCACAACAGATTTATCCACACTATTACGAACGTTTTAAAACGGATGGCGTTGAGCATAACCTCTATATTGGGGCTTCTATTGCGCCTACTCAACCATTTGATATGATGTATCTGCACAACTTGCGCTTGTGGCAATTACAAACTTTGTGCGAAATGGAACTTGAACATCATCAGCTTAAAGAATCACTCCCGTACGAACTGGATGTGACTTCTTTAATTTTAGTGTTTACTTCTCCGCTTTCGATCCGTTTCAGAATGGATGAAAAACGTTTTGATGTAGACGGAACCTACAATGCCAGATACGAAGTGGTGAAAAAACGTATCGACAAATCGAATATCAAAGGCACAAAAGACCGCATTACAGAGAAAGAAAAAATTACAATTGTCTATTCTCAAAACAGTGAGGAGGCTGAATATTTGAAATACATCAAATACCTGCAGCACAAAAAAATTCTCGAACCTTCCATTGAACAATTTGAAGTTGAAGACCTTCAGGGAGTTTCGGGCCTAAGAGCCATTCGTGTGAAAGTAATCAACAATAATACAAATCCCGTAGCGAAAAAAATTACCTATCAGGACTTACTAGATGAGCTCAACTAATTTTTAGTTGAGCTTTTATATAGATTTGAAAGCAATTACAAAGGAAATTACGGTAACAATGATACCGATCATAAAAAGATTGTAGGCAATACGCAGTAAATTATATTTGCGCTGCAGCACCAATCCCAGATAATACAAGTCTTTGATCATGGTCGAATACAGGTAATCCTTGTCTTTCATCATTTCATTCATCGCCCAGTCGTATTCTTCCAGAGGCATTTTGTAGAAGTTTCCAAAGAATAATAAATTAATTTTCTTCGCCTCAATGTCCTCGCGTGTAAAAACACCGGTAGTTACTTTTGGCCGTGTAGACAAAATGGCAAAAATAATGGTGACCACACTTGAGATCAACATGATAAAAGTAGGAACAACTAAATGCGCGTTCTTCGGACTGTCTAATTTAGGGATAATGGTAGAAAGTGCGATCGAAATGATAATAGCATTTACCGACAATAAAATATTCGCTTTACTATCGGCAATCCCGCTTAAACGCGTATGATTTCCTAAAGTAACACGAAACAGAGTATCGATACCACGGTCCGGTTTTTCAATTTTCTCTTTCTTTCTGTTTTCTTCTTCGATTTTTTCGGCCTCTTTCTTTTCCAGCTTTTCGATCTTTTTCTGAACCATCAACAGATTTTTCTCTTTTAAAGGCTGCCATTTTCTCAGCGCATAATCTGTATAAAAACGGTGCTTGTTCATTAGAAAATTCAGGTTTTCTTTTGCCCATTCGGCATTTGAAAAGTTTAAATTCCAGGTATTCTTTAATTCAATTCGCAATAATTCGCAGGTTGTTGCATACTCAGTACCCATAAGATGAGCAAAATCGGCATCCTTGATTATTTTCTCCAAATGTGTTTTAGGAATATGCTCTTTTACGGTTGCTAAAATCAGACTTGAAACCTGTGCAATGAATTCATCCGACACTTCTTTTTCCTTCAAAAAAGACGTAGCAATATTCACGCTCTCTTCTTCATGTCTCTCATAACCATTAATGTACCCGCTATCATGAAACCAGGCCGCCACTAAAAGTACCTCTTTCTCCTCAGGCGTAACATCTTCCTTTTTACAAAGCTCTTTTACAGCATTTACTACCGTTAAAGTATGGTTGAAATTATGATAAGAATATAAATTAGAAAGTTTATCTTTGAGTAAATTACTAACAAAATCTTCGGATTGTTCTATTAAATTCATAAAGAATATTTTTACACCACTAAATTATGAAATTGTTTTTGGATAATCATTTTATTGCGAAAATTAAAACCTCTTCTTTGGCAATAGCTGTCTTGCTGCTCACCTACTCCTGTGCGACTCATAAAGCACAATATGGTAAAAATGTCAGTGCCAACGAAACGGAAAACGCAACAGATAGTATAAAAATTGCCCACACTTTTTATTTAGTGGGTGATGCCGGAAACGCAGACGAAGAAAAAGCACAGCAAACTCTTGAATTACTGCATCAAAGGCTAAAAAAAGCGAGTAAAAAATCGACCTTACTTTTTTTAGGAGATAATATTTATCCGAAAGGGTTTCCCGCCAATAATGAGGGTCCGGAAAAGGCTTTGGCCGAAACCAAACTGACCAATCAATTAAAACTTACCGAAGGATTCAGAGGAAAAACCATTCTCATTCCCGGAAACCACGATTGGTACAACGGTATCAAAGGTCTTGAACTTCAGGCTGAATTTGTTACTAAATATTTAAATGATAAAAAAGCTTTTTTACCCCGAAAAAGCTGTGCCATAGAAGCTGTTAAAATAGACAGTACAACTGCTTTAGTAACGATTGACAGTGAATGGTTTCTGGAAGACTGGAACAACCACCCTACAATAAATGACAATTGTGATATTAAAACCAGAGAAGATTTTTTTGATGAACTGGAAAGTATTCTGAATAAAAATCAGGAGAAAACGGTCATTCTTGCCATACATCATCCACTTATGAGCAACGGATCGCATGGCGGCCAATATTCGTTGGAAAAACAACTGTTCCCTTTAGAGCAAAAAATTCCGCTTCCGGTAATTGGATCCTTTATTAATTTACTGCGAAAAACCACTGGTGCCAGTCCGCAAGACATTCAAAACAAACAATATACTGCTTATGCCAAGCGTATTAAAACACTACTGCAAAAACAAAAAAATGTGATTGTAGTTTCCGGTCACGATCATAATCTGCAGTATATAAACAAGGAAAATATTAAGCAGATTATCAGCGGTGCGGGATCCAAATCTGAAGCTGCAAGGGCAATTAACTCCAATGATTTCTCTTATGGAGGAAACGGTTATGCTACCTTAACTTTATTCAAAAGCGGAGATGCGAAAGTTTCTTTCTTCGGAAATGAAAACAATCACGAAAAATTACTTTTTGAGCAGGAAATCATAAAGGCCAAAGAAATCAACTGGGCTGCTGATATTCCGAATAATTTCCCTTCTAAAATCACCACTTCTATCTATTCTCAAAAAATGACTCAGAAAAGTCTGTTTCATAAATTTCTTTTTGGGAACCACTATAGAAAATATTATAGTTTACCCATTGAGGCAAAAACAGCTACTTTAGACACTTTAATGGGAGGTCTGAAACCAATTCGTGAAGGCGGAGGGCATCAATCGATATCCTTAAGATTATCCGATCCAAAAGGCCGTGAATATGTGATGCGTGCCATGAAAAAAAGTGCCACACAGTTTTTACAATCTGTTGCTTTTAAGGATCAGTACATTGTTAATGATTTTGAAAATACCTACGCCGAGAATTTCTTATTGGACTTTTATACTACTTCTCACCCCTACACTCCTTTTGCAGTGGGGAATCTGGCCGATAGAATAGGACTGGCACACAGCAACCCGATTTTATATTACATTCCGAAACAAAATACCTTAAAGGAATTTAATTCGAATTTTGGAGATGAATTGTACATGGTCGAAGAAAGACCTGCCGACAATCATCTGGAAGGCAAGAATTTTGGAAATCCAACCAATATTATCAGTACATCTGACATGATGAAAAACCTTCATAAAGATGAAAAATATACTGTTGACGAAAACGAATATATAAAAGCCCGCTTGTTTGACATGCTTATTGGCGACTGGGACCGACATGACGATCAATGGCGCTGGGGCGAATATAAAAAAGACGGAAAGGTCATTTACAAACCGATTCCCAGAGATCGCGATCAGGCTTTTTCGAAATATGACGGAACTTTACTTTCGCTCTTGATGAACATTCCTGCATTGCGTCACATGCGTACTTTTAAAGACAAAATCGACAATGTAAAATGGCTTAACAGAGAGCCTTATCCTCTCGATTTAGCTTTTTTAAAAACTGCCGAAGAAAAAGACTGGATTGCTCAGGCAAAATACATTCAGGAAAATTTATCGGATACAGATATTGACAATGCTTTTAAAAGTTTACCAAAAGAGGTTCAGGACGAGACGATTAAAGACATTCAACAGAAATTAAAAAGCAGAAAAAAAGACCTTCAAAAATATGCTTCGGAATACTTTGACGTTCTAAGTCATACTGTGATGATCGCCGGAACAGATAAAAAAGATAAGTTTGTAATTCGTCATAGCGCCAGAAAAACACTGGAAATTCAGGTTTTCAGAGTTAAGAAAGAGGGCGACGAATTGGTATACACCAAAACCGTTACTGATGCCAAAACTTCAAACTTATGGATTTATGGCTTAGACGATAATGATACTTTTGAGGTAACCGGTAATGAAAAATCAAACATAAAAATTCGTTTAATTGGCGGGCAAAACAATGATACGTATAACATTGAGAACGGAAAAAGAGTGATCGTTTATGATTTTAAATCAAAACAAAACACCTATAATCTGGATTCAAAAACCGGAACTCAACTAACAGATGACTACGATGTTAACCTTTACAATTACGAAAAGCCAAAGTATAATGTGATTTCAGGGCTCCCAAATATGGGTTACAATCCTGACGATGGTGTAAAGCTCGGTTTTAATCTAAATTATACCGTAAACAATTTCAAACAAAACCCTTACACCCAAAAACATGTGTTAAACGGTTTTTATTATTTCGCAACAGAAGGTTTCGAATTGGATTATGCAGCACATTTCCCGGGCTTACTTGGTAAATGGGTCATTGATGTTGAATCCCAATATACAACTCCCAATTTTACGGTGAATTATTTCGGATATGGAAATGAAACGATCAATAATACAGAGCAATTCGGAATGGATTACAACCGTGTTCGCATTCAGAAATTTAATGTTTCTGTCGCCATCAGACATGTTGGGCGATATGGAAGCGAATTTAGCGTACAGCCGATGTTACAGCAAATGAGGGTAGAAGAAACTAAAAACCGATTTATTGACATCCCAAACATCATCAATCCTGCTATTTTTGGAAGTCAGGTTTTTGGAGGTGCAAAAATCAAATACCATTTCAAAAATTCCGATTTCGCTGCAAAACCTACTTTGGGGGTTACTTTCATGATCTCGGCAGCGTGGTTAGCAAATCTAAATGAAACCAAACAAAACTTCCCGACTCTTGAAAGCCTTTTAGGATTTACCCATAAAATTGATTCTAACGGAAAGCTGGTTTTGGCCACACTTTTAAAAGGGAAAGCAATCCTAAATAACAATTACGAATTTTATCAGGGTGCAGCTTTAGGAGGCGATACCGATTTACGCGGTTATCGAAACGAACGTTTTCTGGGAAGCTCTTATTTTTCTCAAAGCACTGATTTACGTCTTAGCATTGGTAAAATTCAAAAAACGATTGCTCCGTTAACCTACGGAATACTGGGCGGTTTTGACTATGGAAGAATCTGGCTTGACGGTGAAAATTCCCGAAAATGGCATCAGGATTACGGCGGAGGATTTTGGCTGAATGCGATCAATGTCCTAACTGCAAGAATTACTTATTTCAAATCACCTGACGAAACCGGAAGAGTCATTTTTGGAGCGGCTTATAGTTTTTGATGGGAGGTTCTGAGATGCTGAGTTACTAAGATTCTAAGTTTTTTTTGCCACGAATTCACGAATGATTTTGTAATTTAAAATTCGTGAATTCGTGGCTAACTTTTTATTTTAAAGGTACTGAGTTAATAAGGTTCTAAGATCCTAAGCTTTCTTTCTCAGTATTCAAAAATGATACGGTAAACTAAAATTTGCGAATTCGTGGCAAAAAACCTTAGAGCCTCAGCTCCTCAGTACCTTAGTCCCTTTTTATTTTAGCTTAAACTCATAAACATTCCCACCAGTCTTGTTTGCCTTCTCATCGGCAATCAGTAAAGTGTTGTTGTCTTTAAAAACGACAGCTTCTTTTTGCGAAAAGTGATCCAGTTTAATTTCCGTTTGAGATCCCTTGTGAAACAAATCATTTTTATACCCTTTAAACAAAACGATTTTATCATGACTCAGCAAAGCTACTTTTTTACCATCAGGGCTAATGGTTGCACTTGTTAAAACACAATGATTGTAATTGTCACAAGTCTTAAACTCCCCTATTTTAGTCGCTTTCTGAGTTCCCGGAGCGTTTAAAATTTTATAAATAAAGGCCGTTCCATCGAAGTTTTTACTGCGGTTTTTGGTAAACAGATAAAAATAATTCCCGTGTTCAAAAAAGCCTTCGACATCGTAGAACATTTCCTTTTTCTTCGGAGGAAATTCCGTTTGTTCCGGATAAGAAAATGAAACCTTATACTCTGCCACTGCTGAATTTTTGTTCAATTGATTCTTATTGACTTTATAAATACACAGATCTTTACGCTCGTTGTCATTGTTCCCGAAATCTCCGATATAAACATTCCCGATTTTGTCTTTGGTAATATCTTCCCAATCTACATTAGTTGCATTTGAAACAACAATCGATCGGGCTATTTTTCCGTCTGATTTTATAGCATAAATCTCGTTTTTATTACCACTGTCTTCTACCGCATAAATTAAGTTTGTGTCAGGAAAATAAGTAATTCCCGAAACTTCTTTCAACTTCTTCGGAAGTGCGTAAAGCATCTTTAAATTGGTATTGGATTGTTGCTGACAAGCCAGTAAGGCTATAGAAGTGCCGAGTAAAAAAAACTTTTTCATAATATCTTCTTTTAATGTTTAACCTGACTAAAACGTACTAACGACTAAAGATCTATTTTAAATGTCGTACTTAAAGCAGGTTTGTATTTTTAAAATTACGTGTAATAAATTCAAAAGCGGCAAACATAATATGTCCCATCGATTTAGCATTCTTGAACTTCATATCATTGGTATAACGATACAACTCCATTTTTAGCTGATTCAGATGCTCTTCTGTCGAAATTGTATCGTGACACATAATGCTCAGCAGTTTTTTGATTCTGGTTTCGGCAGAATGAATACGCTTGGCCAAAATCGCTCTTTCCTCATCCTTGTACTGAATAATAGACCGGTCTTCTAATTTTTCTTTGATCAATTGAATCATCGGATAATTTTCTTTGAAAAACTGCGGACGATACACTTTAAAGTTCCCTTCGTAACATTGCTGATCAAAATCAATTGGACGGATTTTATACACTACCTGATCGAAGTCATGAATAGGCACTATCACATAATTATAAGCACGCATGTCACCTAAAAGCCTGATCATGCAACGCTCATTGAACTTCACAAATTCTTTTGCAATCTGTGACTTTTCCATTTCTGTACAACTATCCAATAAAGTATCCATAAAAACGTCACCCGGGATTCCGATAATATGCTCTTCAATTAAAGTATCCTTAAAAACCAAAAAATTGATTTTATCCGGTGAGAGAATATCCTCCAGCTCTAATCCGTAAATTCTTGAAGCATCTGCTTTTTTGATATAAAAATGAACATAATTATCATTGAGAATATTACGAACTTTTATTCGAAAAGGTTTAGAATTACCAAAAGTACAGTAATCAATCGCATCAATATTCAAATACTGAATGATCTCGTTATTTCCATCAGAATGTAAAAGGGAGTAGATTTTTTTCAGATTCAGATCGATTTCCTTTCGTTCAAACTCGCTGTAATACACTCTGATCCACAAAGTATCCGTTTCATTTTTATCGTAAACATTAACCGAACCTGAAAATCGTAACAGATCATCATAGAATACCGATACTTTCGAAATACGTTCGTATCGTTCTAAATAACTAAGAAGAGACGGCATTAAAGGATAGGTCGGTTTTTTCAAAACCATTAAAGGTTCGCTCATATTTTTGAATATCTTTATTACAAATTTAAAGGAATAGCATCATATAAATAAATTTAGCGTAACAAAATAAAAGTTGAATCGTCTTACATAAAACTAAAACCGAAATAAATTTGGAAACCATACTTACTATCGAGAATCTTAACAAAAGATACGGGCGTATTCAGGCCTTAAAAAATGTATCTTTTGAAATACAAAAAGGCCACGTTTATGGCATCTTAGGACCTAACGGAAGCGGTAAATCGACCACTTTAGGAATTGTCCTGAATGTGGTGAACAGAACTTCAGGAAACTATACCTGGTTTGGAGGAAAGGTTCAAACCCATGAAGCACTAAAAAAAGTAGGCGCTATCATCGAAAGACCTAACTTTTACCCGTACATGACTGCCGAAGAAAACCTGAAACTGGTTTGTAAAATAAAAAGCATCAACTATTCTAAAATCAGTGAAAAACTTGATTTAGTTGGGCTATCCGAGAGAAAAGACAGCAAGTTCAGTACCTTTTCATTGGGAATGAAACAACGTCTGGCCATTGCTTCGGCACTTTTGAATGATCCCGAAATTTTAATTTTAGACGAACCTACAAACGGTTTAGATCCACAGGGAATTCATCAGATCAGGGATATTATCAGAAAGATTGCATCGCAAGGAACCACAATTTTACTGGCCTCTCACCTTTTGGATGAAGTTGAAAAAGTGTGTTCGCATGTAGTGGTTTTACGAAAAGGAGAAATTTTGTACTCCGGTACAGTAGACGGAATGTCTGCCAATGAAGGTTTCTTTGAACTTCAGTCTGATGATAATCTGGCACTGAAAACCATTTTGGGAACACATCCGGCAGTGGAAAAAATCACTGAAGAAGATGGTAAAATTCTGGTTTACCTGCATTCAGATTTATCCGCTTCGGAACTCAATCTTTTTCTATTTTCTAAAAATATTGCCTTGAGCCATTTAGTAAAACGCAAAAACAGCTTAGAAGCGCAATTTTTAGAATTAACCAAAAACGCCATTATCCAAAACAACTAAACCATGAACAGACTACTCTCTATAGAACTACAAAAAATCTGGATAAATAAAGCTAGTCGTATTTTAACGCTAACTTATTTCATACTGCTTTCTTTCATAGCCCTAATGGCTTCGATCAAATTTGACATAGGTCCTTTTAAATTCCATTTGGCAGAAATGGGTATTTTCAACTTCCCTTTCATTTGGCATTTCAATACTTATGTTGCGGCCTTACTTAAACTTTTCCTTGCAATCGTTATTGTCTCTATGATGGCCAATGAATACAGCTACGGAACTTTAAAACAAAACCTGATTGACGGTCTAAGTAAAAAAGAATTCGTTCTGTCCAAATTTCTTACAGTCGTACTGTTTGCATTAGCCTCTACCATTTTCGTATTTGTTATGAGTGTAATTCTTGGATTGTGCTTTTCATCCTATACCGAATTTGATGTGATTGTGATGGACTTGGATTACCTTCTCGCCTTTTTCGTAAAACTAACGGGCTTCTTCGCATTCTGTTTGTTTTTGGGGATTTTGGTAAAACGTTCCGCTTTTGCTTTAGGTTTTCTTTTGGTGTGGAGTATCATAGAAGGAATTGCGAAAGGAGTTCTGATCTTTAAAATTTTCCCTGAAAGTTCGGTGGGTCAAACGATCATGAATTTTTTCCCACTTGAAGCCATGTCCAATCTAATAATTGAGCCTTTTTCAAGATTATCAGTAATTCGTTCAATAGGGACACAAATAGGAGTAGAAAATACCAAAGATTATGGCGTACACTATACTTCGATTATAATCGTTTTAATCTGGACATTCTTATTTGTTTACTTCTCCTACAAACTATTAAAAAAGAGAGATTTGTAGTATATTTGTTGTACTATGAACTATTTTAAAATCTTATCACTACTCTATTTTGTGTGTTTACTCTCTTCAAAAGTAAACGCACAAAATATTAGTATAGACGATACCAGAACTCCTGACGATTTAGCCAAAAATGTTTTAATAAACAGTGCTTGTATCAACGTTACCAGTGTTAATGCAACCGGAAACCCCGCTAATACCGGCAAAAGTTATGCGTATTTTAATTCGGGAGGAGGCAGTTTTCCCTTTTCAGGAGGTATTGTTTTAAGCACATCACCAAGTACAAATGCTTCAGGTCCATTTATAAAATCAAACTCTATAGGCGTTACTAATGATAAATGGCCGGGTGACTCAGACTTAAATCAGGCCTTAAACAATAACGAGAGTAAACAGGCAACTGTTCTGGAATTTGATTTTATCGCTTTAGCCAATTCCATCAGCTTTAATTATATTTTTGCTTCAAACGAGTATCAAACGTACTATCCGTGCATCTATTCTGATGGTTTTGCTTTTTTAATAAAAGAAGTGGGCACTAGCGATCCTTATAAAAATTTAGCCGTCTTACCCAATACAACAACCCCTGTCGCTTCTACAACCGTTCATACTAAAATCGACCCCGTTTTTGCCAATGGCACCAACTATCCGGGATGCGAACCTTTAAATGAAAATTTCTTCAATGGCTACAATACCATTAATAGCCCCATAAATTACGCTGGACAAACTGTAGTTATGAATGCTCATACAGATGTAATTCCAAACAAAAAATACCACTTAAAACTAGTAATTGCTGACGATCCGACGGGGCAATTCAACTCTGCAGTTTTTATAGAAGCGGGGAGTTTTATCTCTAGAATAAATCTTGGATCCAACAGAACAATTGCCGATAAAAACCCGGCTTGTTTTGGAGAAGGCATTCTATTAGACACACATCTGGACAGCAATCTATATACTTTTAAATGGTTTAAAGAGACTACCACTGATAACTATGTAGAAATTTCTCCGGCAGAAACCGGTTCTGCCTATACTGTGACAACATCCGGCAATTATAAAGTTGAAGCCACACTAACCGGTACGACCTGTGTTGCCACCGGGAAAATTAAAATTGAGTTTGCGCCGGAAATTCTATCTACCAACACTTCATTAGTACAATGCGACGATGATACTGACGGAGTATCAATCTTCGACCTGACAAAGGTCGCTAATATCGTTAAAAACAATGTTGCCGAAACGCTGAACAAAGGATACTACGAATCATTAACGGATGCTCAGACTAAAGCAAATCCAATTCCAACTCCGGAAAAGTACAATAATAAATCCCAAAATCAGGTCATTTACGTCCGACTTGAAAACCAATATGGCTGTAGTAAAATTGCAGAAGTGACGTTGCAAATTTCCAACACCGCAATTGCCAGTCAAAATCCATTCGCGACTTGCGACGGAGACGACAAACAAGACGGATTTTATCAATTTGATTTGAATACACAGGTCACCCCTCAACTTTCGACAGGTTTACCTCCGGGTATCACTTTCAGTTACTTTTTAAACACCAATGATGCTTTAGCCGATACAAACACGTTACCTACTATTTTTAAAAACACTACTGCTTTTACCCAAACCATTTATGCAAAAGCTGTAAATGGACCAGATTGTTACGATATTCTTCCCGTAACTCTTGTTGTAAATACTTTTGATCCCCCAAATTTTCAAGACGAATCAATATATTTATGTAAAAACGAACAAATTACATTAAGCGTTGCGAGCGGTTTTACCAGCTACTTATGGAACACGGGAGCTACTTCGAACTCTATTACGGCAAATACAGTCGGAGATTATTCAGTACTTGTAAAAGACGTTAACGGCTGCGAAAAAACCAAAAAATTCAAAGTAATACTCTCCGAACCGGCACTTATAACCGGTGCAGATACAAAAGATTTCTCCGGTGATGAGAATTCTGTTTTAATTCAATACACAGGAGTTGGTAATTATGAATTTTCATTGGACGGAAGTTTTTTTCAGGACGATCCGTTATTCACTAACGTAAGACCAGGAGTTTATAATGTCATCGCAAGAGACAAAAATGGCTGCGGACCATCAAACCAATATCAGATTTACATTGCAGATTACCCGAGATTCTTTACTCCAAATGGAGATGGTTACAATGATTTATGGCTAATTAAAAATTCCGATCAGCTTCCGGCTTTTAAAATCTTCATTTTTGATCGTTATGGAAAACTACTCAAACAATTGGATAAAAACACTCTGGGCTGGAACGGCCAGTTTAATAACCAGCAATTACCATCAGATGACTATTGGTTCAGCCTTCAATTTACGAATGGCAGAATTATTAAAGGCCATTTTAGTCTAAAAAGATAAACGTCAAAATTCGGGTAAAAAAATAGAATGAGGAAATCTCACCTTTAGATTACAAAAACAAAAAAAGCCAAATCCCAGTGAATGGAATTTGGCTTTTATACTTTGAACTTAGAATATTAGATTTTAAATCTTTTTCTGTCAGTTTCAGTCAAATAAATTTTTCTTAAACGAAGTGATTTTGGAGTTACCTCTACATACTCATCTTTCTGAATATACTCTAAAGCTTCTTCTAAAGAGAATTTGATAGCAGGGATAATTCTTGCTTTATCATCAGCTCCTGAAGAACGTACGTTAGAAAGTTTTTTCGTTTTAGTAACGTTAACAGTCATATCGTCGCTACGAGTGTTCTCTCCAATAACCTGACCTTCATAAATATCTTCGTTAGGATCAACGAAAAACTTACCACGATCCTGTAATTTATCGATAGAATAAGGAATTGCTTTTCCGTTCTCCATAGAAATTAATGAACCGTTGTTACGTCCAGGAATTTCTCCTTTGTATGGTTCATACCCTATGAAACGGTGTGCCATAATAGCTTCACCGGCAGTAGCGGTAAGCAATTGATTTCTTAAACCAATAATTCCACGAGAAGGAATATTAAATTTAATAATCATACGATCTCCTTTACCTTCCATACTTAGCATTTCACCTTTACGAATAGTAACGAATTCAACTGCTCTACCTGAAAGATTCTCCGGCAAATCGATTGTTAATTCCTCAATCGGCTCACATTTTGTACCATCAATTTCTTTGATGATAACCTGTGGCTGACCAATTTGTAATTCGTAACCTTCTCTTCTCATTGTTTCTATAAGAACAGATAAGTGTAATACACCACGACCAAAAACCATGAATTTATCAGCAGAATCAGTTTCTCCAACTTTCATCGCCAAGTTTTTCTCTAACTCTTTAGTCAATCTCTCTCTGATGTGTCGTGAAGTAACAAATTTACCTTCTTTACCAAAGAAAGGTGAATCGTTAATAGTGAACAACATACTCATTGTCGGCTCATCAATTGCAATAGTCTGTAAAGCTTCAGGATTCTCAAAATCAGCGATTGTATCTCCAATTTCAAAACCTTCAACTCCAACAATAGCACAGATATCACCGGCGATAACCTGCTCTACTTTTCTACGGCCTAAACCTTCGAATGTATGTAATTCTTTAATTCTTGATTTTATAATTTTTCCGTCTCTTTTTACCAAGGAAATTGGCATACCTTCTTTTAAAACACCTCTTTCAAGACGACCAATAGCGATACGACCTGTAAATGAAGAGAAATCTAAAGAAGTAATCAACATCTGTGGAGTTCCTTCAGAAACTTTAGGAGCAGGAACATTACCAATAACCATGTCTAATAAAGGCTCGATGTTCGCTGTTTGGTTTTTCCAATCATCAGACATCCAGTTGTTTTTAGCAGAACCGTAAACAGTTGGGAAATCCAATTGCTCTTCAGTAGCTCCTAATTCAAACATTAGATCAAAAACTTTTTCATGAACTTCTTCAGGAGTACAGTTTTCTTTGTCCACTTTATTAATAACTACGCAAGGCTTAAGACCTAAGTCAATCGCTTTTTGCAATACGAAACGAGTTTGTGGCATTGGACCTTCAAAAGCATCCACTAGCAAACATACACCATCGGCCATGTTCAATACACGTTCTACTTCACCTCCAAAATCCGCGTGGCCAGGAGTGTCAATAATATTGATTTTTGTTCCTTTATATTGAACTGATACGTTCTTTGAAGTAATAGTAATACCTCTCTCACGCTCTAAATCGTTATTATCAAGAATTAAATCACCTGTGTTTTCGTTGTCACGAAATAATTGACAGTGATACATAATTTTATCAACCAAAGTGGTTTTACCGTGATCGACGTGGGCAATAATTGCAATGTTTCTAATAGATTCCATCTGTGATTTTTAATGGGTGCAAAGGTACACTTTATTTTGATATAAAAAACGTTTCTGCGATAGTTTGCGTAGAGACAAGTGATTAGTCACTTAAAAACAATGTAAATTTAAGTCTAAATTGAACTTTTCTTATTGTTTAATTATAGTTAATTTAACTATATTTGAGTGATGAAAAGTAAAACTCTACAAATTACTCTGGTTTATATTATCATATCGTTATTTGTGGCAATCATCTGCCATAAATTACTTACAACTTACTTTTCAAAGAGCGATTACTACACTGTTTTTTTTTTAAAGGACATTTTTTTCATACTCACTACCGCACTGTTTTTCAAATACATACTCTCTAAAAACGAGAAAAAAAACATTGCTATTTTCAAAAAACTAAAGGAAACAAACGAAGAAATAAAGGAATCGAACGAAAAATATGACATTGTAGCAAAAGCAACAAGTGATACCATTTGGGATTGGAAAATTCAGGAAGACAGCATCAATTGGAACAAAGGAATAGAAAACGTTTTTGGGTACAATCCGGCAGAAGTTGGAAAAACATCCAAATGGTGGTTTGACAAGATTCATCCCGAAGACAGCATCAGAATGTCTATCAAATTATACTCTTTTATAGAACAAAAAACAGAAAAATGGCAAGACCAGTATCGTTTTAAATGTGCCGACGGAAGTTACAAATATGTTCTGGACAGAGGTTTTCTGCTAAAAGATGAAAACGGAAGAGCCATCAGAATGATTGGAGCCATCCAGGACATCACCAAACAAAAGGAAGAAGAACAGCGTTTAAGACTTTTAGAAACTGTAATTACACAATCTAAAGATTCCATATTAATAACAGAAGCCAATTCTCCGGATCGAAAAATACCAAAAATTGTTTACGTTAATCCCGCTTTTTCACAAATGTCAGGATACATGTCAAGTGAAATAATTGGAAAATCACCCAATATCTTCAAAGGCCCAAAATCCGATTCAGAAGAATTAAAAAAACTCTTAAGAGCTATAAAAAATGAAGAAGAATGCTTAATTGAGACTATAACCTATACCAAATCAAAAGAAGAATACTGGGTAAGATTCTCCATGATTCCTATTTTTAACACCGAAGGCATCATTTCACACTGGATTTCCATTCAGAGAGACATTACCGATGAGAAGAAACTGGAGACCGAAAAAGAACACTTAATTAGAGAATTAACTCAAAATAACAAAGACTTAAAGCAATTCTCCTACATCACCTCACACAATTTACGTGCGCCGTTATCCAATTTGATCGGACTATTAAATCTTATTGAGGACATACCTGTCGAAAACGAAGAGCTCGAAGAAATTCTGTCCGGTTTTACGAAATCAACACATTTGTTAAACGAAACCATCAACGACTTAGTAAAAGTAATCATCATCAAAGACAACCCTTCCATGCAAAAAGAGGAAGTCTCTCTACAGGAAGTTTTTGAGAATGTATTCAACCAACTATCGTTTCAAATCGAACTGCACAAACCCATTATCAAACTCAAATTCGATAAAGTTCCGTTGCTGAACACAAACAAAGCCTATATCGAAAGCATTTTACTAAACCTACTCACCAATTCCATAAAATACAAATCAGAAAACAGAAAACTAAAAATATCCATTACAGCAGACCAAATCGACCAAAAAGCAGTTCTAACTTTCAAAGACAACGGAATTGGAATTGATTTAGAAAGAAACCGCGACAAAGTCTTTGGACTATACCAACGATTCCATAACTACCCCGACAGTAAAGGACTGGGTTTGTATCTTGTAAAATCGCAAGTCGAAACCATGGGAGGAACCATCAGTATTGATAGTGAAGTCAACAAAGGCACTACATTTACAATAACATTCAAAAACTAACTCATATGCTCGAGCAAATTTTATGTATAGACGATGATCCAATCACGTTGATGTTATGCAAAAAAGTAATTTCGAAATCGTCATTCTCAAAAGAAATCATCACAGCTCAGAATGGCGAGGAAGCATTGCACCATTTCAATACACTTAAATACACCAACAACAAAAACAAAGCAAACAAGAAACCGGAACTGATTTTTTTAGATTTAAATATGCCCGTAATGGGCGGTTGGGAATTTCTGGATCATTTTACCTCTCCGGCTTACAAAGAATTCAATACCGCAAACGTAATCATCCTCTCCTCTACTATCGATCCTGAGGATCTGGCCAAAGCTAAAAAATACCCCATTATAATCGATTTCCTTTCAAAACCAATTACTCTGCCAATGCTGGAGTATCTTAAAAAGAAAATCGGAATCTAATCCCAGAATTTCAAATTCTAAATCATAAATTCCAAAGCACAATCAAATACTATCAAACTTTAAAAATCATCCGAATGAAACAAACAAAAAAAAGTCCTCATATGAGGACTTTTATATTTTTATCAAATTGTAATTAATTACAATTTAGCAACATGTTTAGTTAATTTAGACTTCAAGTTAGAAGCTTTATTATCATGGATGATGTTCTTTTTAGCTAACTTATCAATCATAGAGATTACAGTTGATAATTTAGAAGATGCATCAGCTTTATCAGTAGCTAATCTTAACGCTTTAATAGCATTACGAGTAGTTTTATGCTGGTATCTGTTAAGAACTCTTCTTTTTTCGTTGCTTCTGATTCTTTTTAATGCTGACTTATGATTTGCCATTTTCTTTTAATTTTTAGATGTAATAATTATTATAAATACTAGTTAAAAAAGAAAAACCTCCCACAATTATAAAACAATCACTTTGGTTTTAACTAATAAAACAAAAACCGAGACACCAATTTTTATTTTATAAAACTTATTTACAACTAATTTTTGTAGTCTGTAAGGGAATCGAACCCCTGTTACCAGGACGAAAGCCTGGAGTCCTAACCCCTAGACGAACAGACCATCATCGTACTAAGTTTTCTTCAATTTAAAGAAATTGAAATTTGTAGTCCGTGGGGGAATCGAACCCCCCTTACCAGGATGAAAACCTGGCGTCCTAACCGATAGACGAACGGACCATTACATCAAGTTAAATAACTTTATCGCAGAAAAAAAGTAGTCCGTGGGGGAATCGAACCCCCCTTACCAGGATGAAAACCTGGCGTCCTAACCGATAGACGAACGGACCGTGTGTTTCTCTAATGCGGATGCAAAGATACATCTATTTTTTAGTTGCACAATAGCTGATGCAATTTTTTTTATTTTTTTTTAATATGCCTTAGCAAAAAGCACTCTTTTAGAAGATGGATTCCCAGTAAACACACAGGTTCCCGCCTCTTCAACAGCATCCAAAGGAATGCAGCGAATCGTCGCTTTTGTCAGGTCTTTTATCTTCTCTTCAGTAGCCGCAGTACCATCCCAATGAGCCGACACAAAACCACCTTTTCCTTCCAGAACTTCTTTAAACTCCTCAAAGCTATTCACTTCCGTAATATGGGTATCTCGATAGTTCAATGCTCTATTAAATAAATCAATCTGAATCTGCTCCAAAAGATCATTTATATGATTCACAATTTCACCACTAGAAACAACCTCTTTAGTCAGCGTATCACGTCTCGCAACTTCAAAAGTTCCATTTTCTAAATCCTTTGGTCCAACAGCGATTCTAACCGGCACCCCTTTCAATTCCCATTCTGCAAACTTAAATCCCGGCTTCTGAGTAGTCCGGTCGTCATATTTAACCGAAATCTTCAGTTTTCTTAATTTAGCCGTCAATTCATTAACTGCAGCCGTAATTTCAGCCAATTGCTCATCTGTTTTATAAATTGGCACAATCACCACTTGTATTGGTGCTAAATTTGGAGGTAATACCAACCCCTGATCATCAGAATGCGTCATAATCAACGCTCCCATCAAACGAGTCGAAACTCCCCATGAAGTTCCCCAAACATGCTCTTGTTTTCCTTCTGCATTAGCAAACTTAACATCGAATGCTTTAGCAAAGTTCTGCCCTAAAAAGTGAGAAGTTCCTGCCTGCAATGCTTTTCCATCCTGCATCAAAGCTTCAATACAATACGTTTCATCAGCACCTGCAAAACGTTCTGTTTCGGTTTTAAATCCTTTTACAACCGGAATTGCCATGAAATTTTCCGCAAAATCAGCATACACATGCATCATTTTTTCAGATTCCTCTAACGCTTCCGCTTTTGTAGCATGAGCCGTATGCCCTTCCTGCCACAAGAACTCAGCGGTTCTTAAAAACAAACGGGTACGCATTTCCCAACGCACTACATTCGCCCACTGATTAATCAACAAAGGCAAATCTCTATAAGACTGAACCCAGCCCTTATAAGTAGACCAAATAATAGCTTCACTCGTTGGACGAACAATAAGTTCTTCCTCCAGCCTCGCATTTGGATCTACAATCAACTTTCCGGGTTTTTCCGGATCATTCTTTAATCTATAATGTGTTACAACGGCACACTCCTTCGCAAATCCTTCTGCATTTTTCTCTTCCGCTTCAAACATGCTCTTAGGCACAAATAAAGGAAAATACGCATTCTGATGTCCTGTTTCTTTAAACATTCGATCCAGTTCCGCCTGCATTTTTTCCCATATAGCATATCCGTAAGGTTTAATAACCATACATCCTCTAACTCCTGAATTTTCAGCTAGATCTGCTTTTACAACCAGCTCGTTATACCATTTTGAATAATCTTCTGATCTTGTAGTGAGGTTCTTACTCATATCGAATAGTTTGGCACAAATTTTGTTTTAATAATTTTAACTAAATAGTTTGACAAAACTAACTATTTTTGTAATGTGCAACAATAAAAAACACCACAGATATGAAAACTTCTATTTCTTTTCGCCAAAACTCAAGTCATTTTTACTTAATTGGATTATTGAGTTTTCTACTAGCATCGTGTGGTTCTTACCAAAACACTTCCTATCATGACAATGACGGAATTTACGGAGGTTCACCAAGAACGTATGCTCAGGCAAATACCACAAATAATCAATATAAAGATTACTTCAGATCATTACAAGACGACAATCAGCCAACTGAAATTTTTACAGATGTGGACAACTATGGTAATTATGCCGTAAATGACAGCACAAAAACCGTTAGCAACTACCCTGCCTGGGGAAGTGCAACCACTGATGTTTCTGTAAACGTTTATTCTAACCCTACATGGTCATTAGGATTTGGTTTTGGCTTCGGATACCCTTACTATGGTTGGGGTTACGGAGGATACTGGGACAACTATTGGGGATATCCTGGCTATTGGGGATACCCTGGCTACTGGGGTGGCGGATGGGGATACCCAGGATGGGGTTACCCTGGCTACTGGGGACCTGGTCACAGATATGGATACAACAACTACTCTTATAACTACGGAAGAAGAGGTTCTGCTGCTTATTACGGAGGAAGAAACTATTCTTCCGGAAACTACATCACAAACAGAGGCTACAGCACCAACAGAACTTACAACTCGAATAGAGACTACACCAATACTAACCGTAATTATAACAGCAACAGAACTTATAGCACAAACAGAAGCGATTTCTCTGATTCAAGAAGAAATGCGTCTGTAAACGGAAGAACATACAACAACTCCTCACCAACCTTTACAAACAGAGGAAACACAACTCAATACAATAGTGCTGATTACAGTAACAGAAGATCATCAAGCAACTACAATTACAACTCTAACAGAAGCTACAACTACAACAATAACAATTCTGCGCCAACAAGAAGCTACTCTCCTAGCCCTTCCCGTTCTATGAATAGCGGCGGTGGCGGCGGAGGAAGATCATACAGCGGCGGCGGTGGCGGTGGCGGAAGATCATACAGTGGCGGAGGAGGCGGAAGAAGATAATCGCCTCTTTCAATAATCACAAAATCATACTAAAAACTATCCAAATGAAAAAAATATTATTCCTACTTATTACAGGACTAACTGTCAGCGTCTCACACTCTCAGGAAATATCAGATGCTGTACGTTATGCACAAGACAATTTAACCGGAACCGCAAGATTCAGAGCCATGGGTGGTGCTTTTGGAGCTGTTGGAGGAGATTTCTCCGCTATTTCTGTAAACCCTGCAGGATCGGCAGTATTCTCTAATAACCAGGTTGGAGTAAGTTTTAGCAATCAAAACATCAAAAACAATTCCAACTATTTTGGAACAGGAATTAGCGAAAGCAAAAACTCTTTTATACTCAATCAGGCAGGCGCTGTTTTTGTTTTTCACGATCATAACCCAAACAACAACTGGAAAAAAATCACGATTGGAGCCACTTACGAAAACACTAATAATTTCGACAACAGAATTGTCTCAATAGGAACAAACCCAATAAATTCTATTGATAAGTATTTCTTAAAATTTGCAAACGGAATTCCTTTGAACGTAATAGACGGACTTAACTACAAAGACTTGTTTTATAACGAACAACAAGCCTATATGGGATATTGGGGACATGTAATTGACCCTGTTAGCACAAACAGCAACAACACACAATACATCAGTAATGTACCAGCAGGCGGTAACTATTACCATGAGAATGAAGTTTTCACCAGCGGATACAATAGTAAAGTAAGCTTCAATATTGCAACATCTTACAAAGACAGAATCTACCTTGGAGCCAACTTAAATGTTCACGTTACTGATTACAGAAGATCTTCCAGCTTCTATGAAGACAATGACAATCCTTTAGAAACGAGAGAAACAATTTCAAGCCTACGTTTTAACAACGAACTATATACGTATGGTAACGGCTTCTCTTTTCAACTTGGAGCTATCGCTAAAGTTACTGATGCATTCCGACTTGGTTTAGCCTATGAATCCAATACCTGGTACGAACTAAACGACGAAACTTCGCAAAGTTTATACAGCACAAGAAAAGCTCAGGGCGGACAAGACATTAACGAAACGGTAAATCCAAAAATCGTAAATGTTTATGATTCTTACACCTTACAAACACCAGGAAAAACTACTTTCAGTGCCGCTTATGTATTTGGAAAATCAGGCCTTATCAGTGTTGATTACGCCATTAAAGACTACGGAAATACCAAATACAAACCAACAAACGATGCCGGTTTCAGAGGAGTAAACAGCGACATTAGCAATCAATTGACGAATGCCGGCGAACTAAGAGTAGGTGCTGAATACAAAATAAAACAATTAAGCTTACGTGGTGGGTATCGTTTTGAACAAAGCCCTTACAAAAACGGAACTACAATTGGAGACTTAAACAGTTACTCTGGTGGTTTAGGTTATAATTTTGGAGGTACTAAAGTAGATTTAGCCTATTCTTATTTGGAAAGAAAGTCGAATCAGGGATTTTTTGCAACCGGATTTACTGATGGAGCAAACGTTACTTCAAAACTAAACAACGTTACGCTTACTTTATTATTTGAATTGTAATTAAAAAATAAATAGAATGAATAATCTCCGTCAAGCTCTTACTTGACGGATTTTTTTTAGCCCTGATGGAAGCGACATCCTTTTGTGCCCGCCGCGCGGATACAAAAGATACAGCGGACAGCAGGATAAGCTTCATAAAAATCACCTAAAAGAAACGGAAACTCGCGGTGTTTGAATAAAAAAGTGTAATTTTGCACTCCAATTTATAAAAGTATGAGAACCAAGTCTTTAAAAAAGAACAAAATTAACGTAATCACTCTTGGGTGTTCGAAAAATGTATATGACAGTGAAGTGCTGATGGGACAACTTCGTGCTAATGGCAAAGAAGTACAACATGAGGCACCTGCTAA
Source organism: Flavobacterium sp. CFS9 (assembly GCF_041154745.1). Classification (NCBI taxonomy): domain Bacteria; kingdom Pseudomonadati; phylum Bacteroidota; class Flavobacteriia; order Flavobacteriales; family Flavobacteriaceae; genus Flavobacterium; species Flavobacterium sp. CFS9. The sequence goes on from NZ_AP031573.1 coordinate 666,796, forward strand.
AGAAGAAGGAAACATTATCGTGATCAACACTTGCGGTTTTATTGACAACGCCAAAGCAGAGTCGGTAAACATGATTTTGGAATATGCTGATAAAAAAGACAAAGGATTAGTAGACAAAGTTTTCGTTACCGGATGTTTGTCTGAACGCTACAGACCGGATTTAGAAAAGGAAATCCCAAATGTCGATCAATATTTTGGTACAACTGAATTACCTCAGCTTCTTAAAGCTCTTGGGGCCGACTACAAACACGAGTTACTGGGAGAGCGTTTGACTACAACTCCAAAGAATTATGCTTATTTGAAAATTGCTGAAGGCTGCGACAGACCTTGCAGTTTTTGTGCGATTCCGTTAATGAGAGGTTCACATGTTTCGCAGCCAATTGAAAAACTGGTTAAAGAAGCTCAGGGCTTAGCTAAAAATGGCGTAAAAGAATTAATTCTGATTGCTCAGGATTTGACGTATTACGGTCTTGATCTTTATAAAAAACGAAATCTTGCTGAACTTCTGGAAGCATTAGCCGCTGTTGAAGGCATTGAATGGATTCGTCTTCATTATGCTTACCCTACAGGTTTCCCAATGGATGTTTTAGAATTAATGAAACGTGAACCTAAAATCTGTAATTACATCGATATTCCACTACAACATATATCGGATTCTATTTTAAAATCGATGCGTCGTGGTACTACTCAGGCGAAAACGACACAGTTATTAAAAGATTTCCGTGCTGCCGTTCCGGGAATGGCGATCAGAACAACTTTAATTGTTGGATATCCTGGTGAAACTCAGGAAGATTTTGAAATTCTGAAAGATTTTGTTCAGGAAATGAAATTTGACAGAATGGGATGTTTTGCTTATTCTCACGAAGAAAACACACATGCTTATTTATTGGAAGATAATGTTCCGGACGATGTAAAACAGGCCCGCGCGAACGAGATCATGGAATTACAGTCGCAAATTTCATGGGACTTAAACCAGGAAAAAGTAGGACAGGTTTTCAAATGTATTATCGACCGAAAAGAGGGAGCTCATTTTGTAGGGCGAACTGAATTTGACAGTCCGGATGTTGATAACGAAGTTTTAATTGATGCTTCTAAGCATTATGTAAAAACAGGGGAATTTGTTAATATAAGAATAATAGAAGCGACAGAATTTGATTTATACGGAGAACCTGCTTAAATTTACGCTAAACAAGTATCAATTTTAGATAAAATACACTTTTATGAAACCTATACAATCTTTATTTATTTTGTTTTTCACCTTATTGTGTTTTAACTCTGTTTCTGCTCAATACGGAAATGGATACAATAACGGTTACGGTGGTTATGGAAATGGCTACGGAAGAGGTGGCGGAATGGGCATGGACAGAAGTATGATGGGAGGCCCACAACCCAATACCAGTAAACCGAAAGAAGTACCTGTAGAGGAGACTGTTGGTAAAATTGTAGAACAGATGAAACCTGAAGTAAATCTTGACGAACTGCAAGTGATCGCTATTTCAAATGTTTTAGTGGACAGCATGAGAGAACAAGGAATTTTACTAAAAAATGAGAGCAGCAGTCAGGATCAAAAGATCGAACAGATTAAAGCTTTAAGAGAAAGCACCACAAAAAAAATCACCGCTTTCTTAAATCCGGATCAGGTCCCAAAGTACACTGCCTTTATGGATAATTTTAAAGAGATCAAAAAGACCTCTAAATCTAAAAAGAAAAAAGACTCAAAAGATAAAGATACAAAAGAAGTAAAAGAAGACTCTGAAATGATGAAAGCTCAGGAATAATTGTTTCAACTTCATCTAAAAAAAATGCAACTAACCATGACAAAAAAACATTTTTGTTACCTGATTTTAGCAATTATTATTACTTCTTGCTCTACAAATCCGTACAAAAACACTGAAAAAGTTTACGACCAGCAGCTTAAAACCTTAGAAGGACAAATTACCAGTAAAGAGGCTCAGCCAATTCCGGTAGTACCACCTATAGTTATTGACACGAGTTATGCACAGCAGCTTGGTATTATAAAAGACACTTTATCAAAAACCGGATCAACTTCTTTATTAAATGGCATACAGACAGAATGGATTGGAACGGTAAACTTCAACTTAAGAAAACCTAGTTTTATTATTATTCACCATACAGCTCAGGATTCGCTTCAACAGACGATCAATACTTTTACCAAAACAAGAACTCAGGTAAGTGCTCACTACGTCATATCTGAAAACGGAAAAGTAGTTCAAATGCTGAACGATTACTTGAGAGCCTGGCATGCAGGAGCCTCTACCTGGGGGAAAAATACAGATCTAAACTCTTCTTCTATCGGAATAGAACTTGACAACAACGGTTTTAAGCCTTTTACGGAAGCTCAGATCAGCAGTTTAGTAGCGCTTTTAACCAAACTAAAGAAAGATTACAACATTCCAACTCAAAATATCTTAGGACATTCTGATATTGCTCCGGGAAGGAAACAGGACCCAAGTGCTTTATTCCCCTGGAAAACTCTGGCCGAAAAAGGATTTGGAATCTGGTCGGACGAAATTCTAGAGGAAGCTCCTTTCGATTTTAAAATTGAACAGGCGCTAAGGATTATTGGATATAACACTAAGAATCTTTCAGCTGCTATTATGGCTTTCAAATTACATTACATTCAAACTGATGTAACACCGACTTTGGATCGAAAAACAATTGATACGATTTATTCGATTTATAAAAAACAGCTTCAGTAATTTAGAACTGAAGGCTAACCGTAATGAACGCTAAGATTTACGCAAAGTTCGCAAGCTAATACACAGCTTTGCGAACTTTGCGTTTTTTTCTTTGTACTCCTTGCGGTTAAAAATTTAAGCTTTTATAGTATCGCACAAGCCAAACTTACGCATTAAGAATATTACCCTATAACTCACCACTCACATTTCACAATACGCATCTCACCTAAAAAGATAAAAAAGCTGCCAAAACATAAGTATGTTTCGACAGCTCCAAAAAAAAAAAAAAAATATCAATCTTTATCTCTAGAAAGAGTATGTTGTAGCTACCAATCCGTAGAATGATCCTCCGGTTGGAGTGGCATCTTTATCTAAAAAAATATCTTCAGAGGCAGCATCGTATCTTAACTCCGGGATAATTGTCAATTTCCCTACTTTATAATTCAAAGAAACAGTATTGGCAAAAACATTTGATCCAGTCAAAGTCCCTAAACTCGCAGCTGCCTTTTTCGCATCAAAATACTCCATTCTGTAAGCCAGACTCAAACTTGGTTTGAAAGCGTAATTTGCATATCCTACCAAAGCAAACCAATCGCCGTCGAGTGCACTGTCGATATCATTATTTGTTTTAGCATATGTAGCATTAAACCCTAAAGAAAAAGCATCCGTTATGGTTTTAGACGCTACAAAATCAATCTGTGTTTTATTCTCGTCAGAAGCCGGATTAGTACTTCCTGAAGTAAAATTCAAGTACGCACTTCCTGTATCTCCTATATACCCAACTTGTGCTATATATGTTTTTTGACTTGAACCTGCATCCATTGCTGATTTAAAGTCGGTTGGATTGGTAATACCAACCATAGCTGTAAACTTCCCTGACGTGTATTGTGCTTTCAGACCGGTATTAAAAAACGGACCATAAGAAAAAGCATAGGACATACTGTAATTCTTATTCGCAACTGCATCCAATACTTCATAGCCTATATGCGTCCCAAAACTACCGGCTACAAACTTAAATTTATCAGTAACCTGATAGGTAAAAAATAATTGTTTAATTAAAAATTTTGCATTTATGTCTTTATCTGTTGTTTCATTATAAGAAAACTCCCCTGCTCTTTTTCCAAAGCCCAAATCAACAAAGACTGAGGCTTTTTTAAAGGTATGTCCCGCCTGAACAGAAGCCATCCCTAATTCGAATGAATCCTGAGAATTGGTAAAACTTGTCAATCCATTCATTTGTTTTGAAAAATCATATTTATAATAAGCATCTGCCGATCCTCCCCAAGTGGTCGCCGGTGAAGTCGCAACTTCAGTTTCATCCTGAGCAAAAGCAAAAGAACTTGTTAACATCACGGCTAAAATGTGCAATACTTTTTTCATGTTTTAATTGGTTTTGGTTATTAATTGATTTTGGTTAGTTAATCTTTTATATAGGTAATTGAATACTATAAGTCACTTTTAAAACCTCTTATTCCCTCTAAAACCTCTTCATTTTCAGTAGCGAATTTATTAACTTTTACATGAGTAAAAGAATTCAAATCTACTTTTTTGACGTTTTCAAGCAAGAATTACGGATTACAAAAATTAACCTCTTCATAATCATTATTTGACATTATTAACTATTCATTTTTAAAAAATAAACAACACAATATTTTCAATTACCCCATAAAAAAAAAGACTAACTAATCAAAAACAAAATAAAAAAACAACATAAAAAATCAAAAATCAACACAAAAAAAATCAACACCCCATAATAAAAAACAAATAAACTTAAAATAACAAAAATAACTTCATTTAACCATTCCTAACTAATAAATACAAAAACACAATCTTGAAAAGAAAAAATTCTTACAAAAAACACACCCTTATAAACCAAAAATTTAATGCTTAGCATTCATTGCTAAAAGCACAAAAGTCCATTCTATCCTGAATAAACTTTACTAAAAAACTGAACCATAAACGTTCCATAAAAAATACGTTTCGCTCCGTTGGAGCAGTTTCTAAAAAAGGTGTGCTCCTTCTGATTTTTTTAAAAATTTATACCCAAAAAAAAGCTGACTCAAAAAATGAGTCAGCTTTTTTTTAAAGTATATAAAAATCGATCTACACTAAAATTTTCTCAATGGCATTTAGTTCGTCTTCTGTGAAATCAATATTCTGTAAACATTCGATATTATTGTTCAATTGCTTTACAGAACTTGCTCCGATCAAAACTGAAGTAATTCGTTTGTCTTTTTGGAGCCACGACAAAGCCATTTGAGCCAAAGATTGGTTTCTGTTTGTGGCAATTTCGTTCAACTGAACTAATTTCTGTATGCGTTCCTGTGTAACCTCATCTTCTCTCAAATGTCCGTTTGGATTATGCGCTCTTGAGTTTTCCGGAATTCCGTTTAGATATTTATCCGTTAGAAGTCCTTGTGCCAAGGGAGAAAAGGCAATACACCCCACTCCTTTTTCTTCGAGAACATCTAATAAACCATTTTCTACCCAACGCTCAAGCATAGAATATTTTGCCTGATGGATCAAACATGGCGTCCCCAATTGCTTCAAAACATCCACAGCTACTCTGGTTTGTTCTGCCGAATAATTACTTATTCCCACGTACAAAGCTTTTCCGCTTCTTACAGCATAATCTAAAGCCATCATTGTTTCCTCAATTGGAGTTTCAGGATCTGGACGATGCGAATAAAAAATATCGACATAATCTACTTTCATTCTTTTTAAACTCTGATCCAGACTTGACAGTAAATATTTTCGAGACCCCCAATCTCCATAAGGTCCATCCCACATGGTGTAACCAGCTTTGGTCGAGATAATAATTTCGTCTCTTAAATTTCCCTGAAAGTTATGCCAAAGAATCTTTCCAAAATTAGTTTCTGCAGATCCCGGAACCGGCCCATAATTATTAGCCAGATCATAATGTGTAATTCCTTTATCGAAAGCTTCAACAGCAATACATTCTGCAGTATCAAAATTATCTACCGATCCGAAATTATGCCACAATCCTAAAGAAATCTGAGGCAGTAATAATCCGCTTTTTCCACATCTGTTATATTTCATTGTTGTAATTTAAAGATTCTATTTTTATAATTTTAAAGGTAAAGAAAAAACAAATTTCTTTTTCATCATTTTCATTCAGTACTAAAACAAGAAGCAGGCAAATTCGCTTCATTAAACAGATCGGATTGGATGGTATTACCCCAGGCAAAACGAACCTTGACCGGATTTTTAACTTTTTTACTGCTTACTACAACCTGATTGTTTTTAATAGAAGCTTCAGCTGTGTAGAAAATATCATCTGCTCCTGCAACTTCAAACTGCTTTGACACTTTATCTTTAAAATACAAACCATCAGCATAGTCAAAAGAAAGAGTTACTAGCTCTTTATCAACTTTAAAACTCCTAAAAAGCGGTCCATTGACCAAACCGACAGCAATCTTATAAGTATTCGTCAAAGCCAGATTGGCTAAACGGACTCCTACTGTCTTCTTATCTTTTGGGTGAATTTCTTTTACATCTGAAATATCACTGGTTACAATCATTCCGGCATTTGAGACCTCTTTCAGTAATTTCCTTTGTGAATCTCTTACGATGACATTATGAAAATTATTACTTCCGGTTTTAAATGGGGCAATTTGTGCGTAATAAAATGGAAATTCATCGTTCCAGATTTTTCGCCATGAGGCAATCAGAGCCGATAATGTTTTGTCGTATACCAAAGAACCCACATTCGATTCTCCCTGATACCAAATGGTACCAGCAATCTTATATCCGACAAACGGATAGATCATCGCATTGTAAGCACGCCCCGGCTGTCGGGGTCCATACTCCTGCTCATTTAATTTCCTAGCATTTTCCAACAAAACGGGATCGTTCTGAACGACTTCTTCGGGCATCCAGACTTCTGCCGGAGTACCTCCCCAGTTGGAAGATATTAACCCGATTGGAACATTTTTTAATTCTTCTCTTAAGCGCTTGGCAAAAAAATAACCGACAGCACTAAAATATTTCATGGTTTCGGGAGTCGATTCTGTCCAGTTGCCAAGCAAATTGTTCTGTTGGGTTGCAGCGGTTAATTTGGGAACGTTAAAAAATCGAATATTCGGATTTGAGGCATTTTTAGTTTCTTCCTCGCCATTGTCAATTCCCCAGCTTGACGACATTTCCATATTCGATTGCCCTGAACAGACCCAGACTTCACCAATCAAAATATTTTTAAGGATAATTTCATTATATCCTTTGATAGAAATTACATACGGGCCTCCCGCTTCGGGTGTTTTTATTTTCAATTCCCACTGCGCCAGATTGTTTGCTTTAACTTTATATTCGGTATTGCTCCAGCCAACCATTAATCTGATTTCTTCCTGTGGATTGGCCCATCCCCAAATCTTAACTTCGGCATTGCGCTGTAAAACCATATTATCACCAAAAATATTGGGTAGAGAGACATTTGCCATCATAAAACCGGGAATAATCGACAGAAAGAGAACAAACTTAAACATATTATTTTTCATCGTATCGCTTTTTTAAGAGAACCTGCTTAATCTGACTATTGCCAACTTAATTCTTAAACACTTAGCGTATTTTAACAATTTCGGTTTCCTTAGTCCTGTCATATTCTATAAAGAAGTTCTTTACGTTTTCTATAAAACATTGTTCTTAAAGATAGTAATTAAAAAAAGATAGAATAAACATCATAAAAAAAACTCCGGATACATTACATATCCGGAGCTTCTCGCTTTATAACTAATATATTTAAAACTCTTAAATCACTGTGCCTTTTAGTGTAAGGACTTTTGGAGTACTTTCGGCACTTGTAGTTACCGTAACTGTTTTTGTAAAGCCGCCTTTATTTGCTGCATTATAAGTAGCGGTAACTTTTGCTGATTTACCAGGCAAAACTGGTTCTTTAGTATAATCTGTTGCTGTACAACCGCAAGATCCTACTACGTTTGTAATAACCACAGCAGTTTTTCCGGTATTTTTAAATTCGTAAACAATTGCTTTTGGAGTTCCCTGAGGAATTTCACCCACATCTATAGTTTCAGCTTTCCATACTACAGTTGAAGCCGCTGCTGCTGCAACTTTTGTTTCAGAATTTAATGACTTTAACGGTGCGATTGCCGAAAAAGACATTAAACCTAGTGCCAAAGCTAACATCGAAATTTTAATCATTTTCATAGCTAAATATTTTATTGGTTAATGATATTTCAAAAGTACTTCTGAACGGATCAAATCGCTGTTAACCGCTTTCAAATCTTTGTTAACGACTTGTTAATTGGCGTTTTTCACTATAAATTTGATTAATATTACACTTTAAAAAACTGTTTTCTTGAAACTCAACAAACTCAATAGCATCATTTTATTAGGCTTAGTGGCTATTATCAGTATACTGGTAACACAGCTGCTTTGGACTAAAGAAGCTTTTACCATAGAACAAAAAAAACTCAGCCAAAAAGCACATCTCGCTTTGCTTGAAGTCGCCAAAAAACTATACGAAGGAACCAATCACGAACTTCCGGCACAAAATCCTGTTCAAAAGATTGCCAACGATTATTATATCGTAAATATTGACAATGATTTTGAAGCTGATATTTTGGAATTTTACCTTAAAAGTGAATTCAAAAAAATGAACATCACAACTGATTTTGAGTATGCGATGTACAATTGTCAGAGTGACGAAATGGTGTATGGTAATTATATTTCGCTAACTGAAAAAAAGACAATCAAACAACCGGTTTATTTTCCAAAGCACAAGAACCTGGTTTATTATTTTGCCATACGTTTTCCAAATGAGACGACCTATTTGTTTAGTTCGATGCGATTTTGGTTCATACTTTCGATTGCTCTGATTCTTATCTTGCTAATTTATGTGTACTCGATTTTTACCCTTTTACAGCAAAAAAAATACTCCGAACTGCAGCGTGATTTCATCAACAATATGACCCATGAGTTTAAAACACCTTTGTCTTCTATTCTGATTGCATCTAAATATCTGATCGAGCAAACACCTATTAAAGAAGACAAAAAACTGCATACGTACACTGACATCATTATCAATCAAAGCAACAAACTGAATGGTCATATTGAAAAGATTCTAAATGTTGCCAAATCAGATTATGCACCACTGGAATTAAAGAAGGAAACGGTTTTAGTGGTTCCGATTATTGAAGAAGTAATCCAAAACATACTTTTAAAATATCCGGAAGCCAATATCAAAATTGAAACTCTTTCCAAAGAGTACAAAATAGAAACTGACGTTTTTCATTTCTCAAATTTGGTTTATAATTTACTTGATAATGCTGTTAAATATTGTTCCGGAAAATGCCTTATTCTAATTGGAATAACGGCCGAGAATTCGGTTTTAAAACTAGCTTTCAGAGACAACGGAATTGGGATTTCTTCTAAAAATCTTTCCTTTATTTTTGATAAATTCTACCGTGCTCAAAACGAAAAAAGCAATGAGGTAACCGGTTTTGGACTAGGTTTGTATTATGTAAAAGAAATTTGCAACTTGCACAACTGGAAAATAAAAGCCGAAAACAATTCCGAAAAAGGCATCACTATAACTTTATCAATTCCATATAAAAAATGAAACAATTCAAAATACTTTATACTGAAGACGATGAAACCCTTGCATTCCTGACGAAAGACAATCTGGAACAGAACAACTATGACGTGAATCATTGCCGTGACGGACAAATGGGACTCGAAAGCTTTAAAAAAGAGAATTTTGACATTTGTATTCTTGATATCATGATGCCTAAAATGGATGGTTTTGAACTGGCTGCTCAAATCAGAAAATGCAACAGCGACATTCCGATTATCTTTCTTTCGGCCAAAACATTAAAGGAAGACCGCATTAAAGGGTTGCGTTTGGGTGCCGACGATTATCTCGTAAAACCTTTTAGCATTGAGGAATTGCTTTTAAAAATTGAAATTTTCCTAAAGCGTTCACAGAAAAACATTCTAATTGAAAAGCCGGTTTATGAAATTGGCAAGTATCAATTTGACACGAACAACTTTGTTCTTTTCAACGAAAATGAAAAAATCAGCCTCACGCAACGCGAAGCCGAATTATTAAAATTATTCCTTGACAATAAAAACTCCGTTTTAAAAAGAGAACAAATCCTAACCTCTCTCTGGGGAACCGATGATTATTTTATGGGGCGCAGTCTGGACGTTTTTATTTCGCGGCTTCGTAAGATTTTAAGCAATGAAAAAGGCATTTCTATTGAGAACCTTCACGGAATTGGTTTTCGATTTACAATGTAATTTATAACCTTAAATTCCTCCTTTTTTTGTATTTTAGTACTTATTTCCTCCGATATGAAATTACATCATTTACGCAACGCCACTTTAGTTATAGAAACTGAAACCGATGTTATATTGGTTGATCCGATGTTGGGGAAAAAGAAAACGATTGCACCTTTTACTATTTTCCGTTACAAACCCAAAAGAAACCCACTTATTGCTTTACCCAAAAACAGCAGGGATATTTTGAGTAAAGTAACCGTCTGCCTTATTACTCACTTACATCCTGACCATATTGACAAAGCAGGTGAGATTTTTTTAAGACGCAAAAGTATTCCGGTCATTTGCAGCAGCAAGGATCAAAGTGCTTTATCAAAAAGAGGTTTAAGCATCGTACAAACATTAAACTATTGGGAACCTCAGGAGTTTTTGGGAGGCAAAATAACCGGAATTCCCGCCATTCACGGCTACGGCTTTATTGCCAAACTTATGGGAAACGTTATGGGGTTTCATATCGAATTGCCTAACCAAAAATCGATTTATATCAGCTCTGATACTATTTTCACAGAACACGTACAAAAAGTCCTGATTGAATTTAAACCCGACATTTCGGTTGTTGCCTGCGGAACTGCAAGGTTAGATTTCGGTCAGCCCTTATTGATGCGAATGAACGATATTCTGAAATTTGCCGCACTTGCTCCCGGAAAGGTATTCGCCAATCATCTGGAAGCTCTGAACCACTGTCCGACAAAAAGATCAGCATTAAAACAAGCGCTTTTGGATAATAATCTTTTGGATAAAGTTTCGATTCCAAATGACGGTACCTGTGTCGAATACTAGTTCTTCATTTAATACAAAGAAAAACTACAAAACCAATAATCCGAACTCACGCAAAGTATTAACAGGTTTGGAATACCAAAACAATTCAAAATCGTCTAAATTGGTTTCAAAATCATTTTTCACTTCCTGAAAAGTGTAATTTTTAGTATTTGAAATGGCCATTTTACTTAAAATTCCAACCAGCCATTCTCCTTCCTCTTTATTCGTCTGAATGTTGAAACTTTCTTTTTTATCATGAAAAGTAAAGCTCATCATTTCCCAGCTTCTTCCTTTTTTAGATTTTGTGAAATGCTCGACAAATGGTTTCCCGCCCAACCAGACTACTTTTGCATTGGGTTTTGTATTGAAATCATTTCCTTCTTCAAGGGCATTGAAAATAAAATCGGGGTCTATTTTGGTCTTCGGAATTTTAAAATCAAACCAATCCTGCAATTCGTAATCAAAACAGATTCCGTGCATGAAATTAAAAAGTGATTTTTTTAATCCGAAACTAAATTTATCGTGATTGATTCCTGTAGAATCGGTATAATCAATATCATTATTCGCAAAAGTTCCGATAGCTTCTGTTGTTTTTGTGACACCAAATTTTTCCGGATACAATCCAACCGGACTGTGAGCTGTCATCGCAAACTGGTGCCAAAATCCCGACTGCAGAATCCCTGCCTCGAATAACTGACGTACCATTTCGAGACTATCCACCGTTTCCTGAATGGTCTGAGTTGGATAGCCATACATTAAATAAGCATGCACCATGATTCCGGCCTCAGTAAAATTTCGGGTTACTCTTGCCACCTGTTCTACCGTTACACCTTTGTCAATTAATTTTAACAATCGGTCTGAGGCGACTTCCAAACCTCCCGAAACTGCAATACAGCCCGAAGCTTTAAGTAATAGACACAAATCTTTAGAAAAACTTTTTTCAAATCGAATATTGGTCCACCACGTTACGGCTAATTTTCGACGTAAAATCTCTAAAGCCAAAGCACGCATCAATGCCGGCGGAGCTGCTTCATCTACAAAATGGAATCCATTCTGACCGGTTTGCAGCATCATCTCTTCCATTCGATCGCACAATAAATTAGCCGCTACCGGTTCGTAAACTTTTATATAATCTAATGAGATGTCACAAAAAGTACATTTTCCCCAATAACAGCCATGTGCCATGGTGAGTTTGTTCCAACGTCCATCACTCCACATTCGGTGCATGGGATTCACAATCTCAATTACGGAGATGTATTTATCCAAAGGCAGATCCGAATAATCGGGAGTTCCAACTTGGGATTGCTTATAATCGTGTTTTAAGGAATTGTTTTTATAGATTACTTCTCCGTTTTCCAGCAGAAAAGTTCTTTTGTATCTCTTCTCTTCCCTCGACTCCGCTCGGGAGGACAAGCTTTCAACAAGTTCTTCAATTGGAACTTCTCCGTCATCGAGAGTGATAAAATCAAAAAACTCAAAAACACGTTGATCCGAAAGTGAACGCAATTCTGTATTGGGGAAACCTCCACCCATCGAAATTTTAATTTCCGGATAATGTTGTTTTACCCACTGTGCACATCGGAAAGCACTGTACAAATTCCCCGGAAAAGGAACGGATATCAGAAAAAATGTAGGCTGAACAGTTTCTATTCTTTCTTTTAAAATCGAAATTAAAATAGAATCAATGTAGGTTGGTTCCTGCTGTAAAGCTTCGTACAATTCATCAAACGAATTGGCACTTCGCCCTAAACGTTCGGCATATCGGCTGAAACCAAAATTCTCATCGATACATTCCACAATAAAATCTGAAATATCCTCGAGATATAGGGTAGCAAGATGCTTGGCTTTGTCCTGCGTTCCCATGGTTCCGAAAGCCCAGTCCAGTTCTTCCAACTGCGCAAAACGAGAAGCTTCTGGCAGAAAATCTTCCTGACAGATCTGTAATGCCAGGGTTGGATTTTTCCCTTGCAAAAACTGAATTACCGGATCAATTGTTTTGATGTATTCGTCCTGCAACGCAAAAATACGTTTAGAATTATCTGAAATGTCTTCCCTCGACTCCGCCCGGGAGGACAAATCTTTAAAAAGATTTTCAGAATAAAGAAACAAATCAATCAATCCTTTCTTCGAAAACAATTCCAAAATCACATCAATACCCAAATCAGCCTGGACCGATTCGATATTTATGGTATTCAGAAAACCTTTTATATACGCTGTTGCCGGATACGGGGTATTCAGTTGCGTAAAAGGTGGCGTAATTACAAAAAGTTTTGTTTTCAAGAGGAATTTATTTTTTTGCAAAAATACGGGATATTTAGAGACTTTTGAGGAAAAGATTTTATTAGTCCGCGTTTTGATTTTTTACTACTGTTTTATCAATATTTAATTACATTTGCCACTATTCAATTTATTCAGATGAAGCAACGTTTACTTTTATTTTTTTTCTTATTTACTTTTCAATTATTCTCACAAAATACAAGTCCGTCAATTGGGTTTAAAGAAAATAAAGGCCAGATTATTGATCAAAAAGGAAAACCAAATACTGCTGTAAAATACTTACTGAACACTAACGGATTAAATGTTCAGCTAAAGAAAAATGGCTTTTCATACGACGTATACGAAGTTAAGAAAACTCCGCGTCGACAAACTCCAAAAACAGCCAAAACACTTCCGCATCTAATTCCCGAAAAGGATAATGAAGAAAATCCGGAGTTTGACTTAGAATACACCTTTCACAGAATTGATATTGACTTTGTAAATTCAAACTCAAAAGTTGAATTGGTTACTGAAAAAAAATCAACCGATTTTGATAATTACTATAATATTCCCAATAAACCGGAAGGAATTACTGGCGTTTATCAATACAAACAAATTACTTATAAAAATATCTATCCAAATATTGATGTTGTTTTTACGATTCCGAATGATCCCAAAAAAGTCGTCGAATACAATTTTGTAATTCATCCAAAAGGTAAAATCTCCGACATTCAGTTAAAATTTAATGGCGCCGAAACTGATTTAGTCGATAATAAAATCCAGATGAATGTTCGTTTTGGAAAAATGGAAGAAACACTTCCTGCTAGTTGGATTGAAGATGGAAATAGTAAGAAAGAGATTGCGGTTGGCTACAGAAAAATAAAGAAGAATGTTTACGGGTTTGATTCAACTGATCCTGTTAATGGAAAAACGATTGTAATTGATCCCGTGCCAACGAGACTTTGGGGGACTTTTTATGGGGATCACACTGGTTCAGCCCAAGTACTTAGCCCTTCAAGCATCAGCACTGACTCCTTTGGAAATGCATATGTATCTGGAAGCACAAATGCTTTAAATTCATCATATGCTTCAGCAGGCGCCCATCAAACAATACCATCATCAGTATATTTAAACGGTATAATTGAAAAATTTGATCCTAATGGAAATCGTTTATGGGGAACTTATTATGGTGGACAAAATTATTGTGGTATAACTGATATAAAAATAGATTTCCAGGACAATGTAATTGTAACGGGAACAACTCAAGATCAAACTAACATAAGTACTGCAGGATCCTATAAATCTAATTTAGGAGGTTATCAAGATGCTTTTTTAGTAAAATTTAATAGTTCAGGTGTTAGGTTATGGGGAACCTATTTTGGTGGCGAGTATCAGGATTCTGGATTTGCGATAGATGTTGATCACAACAATAACATTTATATGATTGGTCTTACGACCAGCACAACTGGTATTGCTATAAATAGCAAATTTCAAACACATATAAATGTAGACCCCGCTTTCTCTAATACAATTGATGGTTTTCTAACCAAATTTGAATCTTCAGGAAATTTAATTTGGAGTTCTTATGTGGGAGGTGAAAATCGTGATATATTTAATGATATAGTAGTAAAAAACAATTACTTGATTATCGGAGGATATACATATAGTTTTAACAATATTTCAACAGCAGGGGTGTTTCAAGAATTACACAATCCAATTACCCATCCGGATGGAGTTTTGTACAAATTTTCTCTTACCGGGGAAAGAATATGGTCAACATATTACGGTGGAGAACAAATTGACGAAATACATGCAGTGGAAGTTGATGATGAAGATAACATTTATATCGGAGGAGAAACTGCCAGCAATAATAACATCACAACTTCTGGCAGTTTTGAAAGCAGTAATACTTTTTCATATAAAGGTTTCTTTGCAAAATTAAATACTAATGGACAAAGAATTTGGGGCAGTTATTTAGGTGAAAATCATATTTATTCAATAGTTTTCAGAAACAACTCAATATATTTTGGTGCCACAAACTTTGGGTTTGCTAATTCAAAATTAACAAATGCTTGCTCATATCGATCTAATAAACATTTTGAACGATACATTGCTAAATTTTCGAAAGAAGCCGATTTTATATGGGGAACAGATATTGGAGGAGATGCACATCATAGTCCAACAAAAATAGTATTAGACAAAAACAATAACATATTTGTCAGCGGAATCTCAAGTGAAAATAACGGTATTGCAGATGCAAGTTCTTATCAATCTAACATTATCGGATTCCATAATTATTTTCTAATGAAATTTGAAGAATCAACCACAAATAGTATTCCAAATATAACAAGCAATTCTCCTGTTTGTATTGATAAAACATTAGAATTAAAAGCATCAGGAGGAACCAGTTATCTATGGACTGGCCCAAATGGATTTACATCAACAGATCAAAATCCAACAATTACAAATACAACAACAGCTAATGGCGGAGAATACATTTGTGTAATTTCAGGAACTGATGTATGTAATGGAACAAAAAAAACTAATGTTATCATTCAAAGTACTCAGCCCCCAACAGGGGATGCAAATCAACAATTTTGTACAGGTCAGAATCCAACGATTGCTAACATCCAAGTAAATGGAAATAATGTAAAATGGTACGATTCGTTACATAATGGTTCATCATTAGTAGAAACTACAAATCTTGTTAATGGTAAAACTTATTATGCCTCTCAAACCGTAAATAATTGTGAAGGACCGCGATTAGGAATTACGGTTTCCCTCGTAGATACCCCAACAGCTCCAACAGCTATTGATCAACAATCATTTTGTAAAAAGGAGAATAAAACGCTTAATGATCTTCAAATAACCGGGCAAAATATAAAATGGTATGATACCGGTTTCTCTCCTACTGCCTTACCCAATTCAACTTTATTGGAAAACAACAAAACCTACTACGCCTCACAAACTATTGGCTGTGAGAGTGACAGAACTCCAATTTTAGTAAAAATTCATAATACTCCATTGCCAGCCGGAAATAACAATCAACAATTCTGTATCGATGATATTTCAACAATTGAAGATATAGCTATAACAGGAACAACTTTGAAGTGGTATGATTCTCCTATAAATGGAAATATTTTACAGGAAACGACATTATTAGAAAACCAAACTTATTACGTAACACAAACACTAGACAACTGTGAAAGCGAAAGACTTGCTATCACTGTAAAAATACAGGACACCCAAAAACCAATAGCCGATTCACGACAAACCTTCTGTTTCCAGCAGAATGCCTCCATAAAAAACATCAACATTATTGGGCAAAATATAAAATGGTTTGAAAGTAATTCTTCTACGGCAACACTATTGGAATCAACTCCGCTTAAAAACGGCAGTACCTATTATGCCTCTCAAACCATTGCAAACTGTGAAAGCGACAGAATTTCAATTGCTATAAATATTCTTGAGGCTACAAATCAAAATTGTATCCACTTGATCGAAGAACTTCCTTTTCCTAAATTTTTCACTCCGAATAATGATGGCTATAATGATACCTGGACAATAGATTTTGGGTATCTCGCTCCTAACACAGTGATTCAAATATTTGACCGTTACGGTAAATTCATCAAAGAAATAACCAAGGATGCATTTTGGGATGGAACGTACCTCGGGAAAAATGAACCTACTTCAGATTACTGGTTTACCGCTACACGTTCCAACGGTAAGGAATATAGAGGTCATTTTACTTTGAAACGATAAAAAATGCAAAGTCCACAGGACTTAATTGTAAACCCCTATGGACTTTGTATAAATTCTTTTGAAAATAATAGTAAGAACTCTAAAACTTATGTTCGTCTTTACTAATCACCAAAAAGGAAACCAACGAAATTAGAGCGGCACCTGTCAAATAAAAACCTACATAACTTAAACCGTAAGTACTGGCCAGCCAAATGGCGATCATGGGGGCAAATGCCGCACCAAGGATTCCCGCCATATTAAAAGTCAAAGATGCTCCGGAATAACGAACATTTGTTGGAAATAATTCCGAGAGAAAAGTTCCTAAAGGTCCATAAGTGAATCCCATCAGAGCCATTCCGGTACAGGCAAAAGTGGTAATTAGAATGATATTTCCTTTGCTTAAAAAAGAAGAAAACAAAAATCCGAAAAGCGCTATGGCTGTTGTCGCAATAACTAACATTTTACGTCGTCCGATCTTATCGGCAACAACTGCCGAAACCGGAATAAAAAGGGCAAAAAACAAAACAGAGAACAGTTGAACCAATAACGCATCTCTTTTGGTAATCCCTAAATCTGAAGTGATCCAGCTTAAAGTAAAAACAGTCATCAGATAAAAAACTAAAAAAGTGGTAACAGCTGCCAATGTTCCAAAAATCAATTGATTTCGATACGACTTAATCAAAGTTAAAAAAGGAACTTTAACCTCTTCTTTTTCTTTTTTAGCACTTTCAAATGAAGGCGTTTCAGTAATTTTTGTTCGGATATAAAACCCCACAACAACCAAAAGTGAACTTGCGATGAATGGAATTCTCCAGCCATAATCCATAAAATTTTCGTTGGTCATGGTGTCTGTCAAAATTAAAAAAGTTCCTCCCGAAAGCAGCAATCCAATAGGAGCGCCCAATTGTGGAAACATTCCATACCAGGCACGTTTATCCGGAGGTGCATTTTCGATTGCCAATAAAACAGCACCACCCCATTCGCCTCCTAAACCTACACCTTGCCCAAATCGACAAAGCATTAACAATAAAGGAGCAGCAACCCCAATACTGGCATACCCGGGTAAAAATCCGATCGTAACTGTCGAAATCCCCATTGTTAATAATGCTGCCACCAAGGTAAATTTACGCCCGATTTTATCTCCATAATGTCCAAAAAAAGCTGATCCCAAAGGGCGCGATAAAAAAGCAATTGAAAAGGTAGCCAAAGATTCCAGAGTTGCCATAGTGGGATCTGAACCGGGGAAAAATAGTTGCGGAAAAACCAATACGGCAGCATTGGCATAAATATAGAAATCAAAAAATTCTATGGTGGTCCCAATCAAGGAACCAAAGAGAACATGTTTTAAGGAGTTCTTCTGTTTCGGGTTATTTTTCATTCGACTTTACTATTGTTTTCTTTTATGAACTATTGCAAAAAATAAATCAGCTTCTTTTACAAAACAAATATTCGTTTGCAAAAATAGAATTTCATTATTAATAACCCGAACATACAATCAATACTTTTAAATTACTCTCAAAATTTTAACAAAAATAACAAATCAGATTTTTAAATCATTCACAAAACATTTCTTACAATTAAAAAAGAGACACTAAAACCAAAACATTGATTTACAACAACTTGATTCAAAACATAAAAATCAAATCTTAAGCATTCGTTAAAAAAGGATTTAAGTACATATTTTGATTAAATTTACAGCTATCAAAAATAAACCTAAAACTATGCCTACCGACTGTATCAGCTACCAAAACTCAGGATATTTCACTAAATTGATACAAGATTATTTAGATCAGAAACCCGAATTACAATCACTGTACAATCACTTTCCTACGCTTGAAAACTTTGAGAAACAAATTCATGACAAGCAGGCTAATTTTGACCATTCCAACCGTATTCCTCTTGTTGAGTCTTTAAAAAAGCAATACGAAAACATCAAAATTTCAGATTCGACCAAACAAAATATTGAGCTTTTAGCTCTTCCAAATACTTTTACGATTACAACCGGACACCAGCTAAACCTTTTTAGCGGTCCTTTGTACTTTTTATATAAAATCATTTCGACCATTAATCTCACTACAGAACTGAAATCAAAGTATCCTGCTCATAATTTTGTTCCTGTTTATTGGATGGCTACTGAAGATCACGATTTTGAAGAGATTAATTATTTTAATTTTAAAGGAAAGAAATTCCGCTGGAACAAAGAAAGCACTGGTCCGGTTGGAAGACTTTCTACAGAAGGTTTAGAAGATTTTTTTGAAATCTACTCCAAAGATTTGGGTTCAAGTACAAATGCCCGCTTCTTAAAAAAACTCTTTGAAGAAGCCTATCTGAAACATGAAAATCTTGCCGATGCCACACGCTTTCTCGCAAACAGTTTGTTCGAATCATACGGTTTAGTGATTATAGATGCAGATTCAGCAGATTTGAAGCGCGCTTTCATTCCGTATATCAAAGAAGAACTGGAACAGCAAACCTCTTTCAAAGCGGTTCAGGAAACAATTTCAAAATTTAATGATTACACCATTCAGGTAAATCCTCGCGAAATCAATTTGTTTTATATTGAGGATAAACTGCGCGAACGTATTATTTTAGAAAAAGACCGATACGTTGTCAACCATACTAAAATCTCATTTTCGAAAGAAGAGATTTTCAATCTGCTCGGAAGCAATCCCGAAAAATTCAGTCCGAATGTAATCATGCGTCCTTTGTATCAGGAGATTATTCTTCCGAATTTATGCTACATTGGCGGAGGAGGAGAAATTGCTTACTGGCTGGAATTAAAATCCTTTTTTGATACTGTGAACATTACTTTCCCAATGTTACTAGTTCGTAATTCTGTACTTTTAAGCACAGAGAAACAAGCTAAAAAAGCAGATAAACTTGGACTTTACTGGAAAGATTTATTTACTAAACCTGCAGATTTAGTGAATGCAATCACACATAAATTATCTGGTTTTCCGATTGATTTAACGCCACAAAAAGAGATGTTGGTCAAACAATTTGAATATCTTTACGAATTAGCACAGCAAACTGATAAATCCTTTACGGGAGCTGTAAAAGCTCAGGAAGTAAAACAGAAAAAAGGTTTAGATAATCTTGAGAAAAGATTATTAAAAGCACAAAAACGAAAACTGGATTCAGAAATACAACGCGTTGTTGATTTACAATGTGAATTGTTTCCAAATCAGAGTTTACAGGAGCGTCAAACCAATTTTTCTGAATTTTATCTGGAAAAAGGAGAAGAGCTGATTCCGCTTTTAATACAAAATTTAAAACCTTTAGAAACGAATTTTAATATTATCACGATATAAAAATAAAAAAGTAATAGTCATCAGAATAAATAACCGCCTCTTCTGAAATTATTGCCTCTCAAACCAAATAGTAACCTTTAAAAAAAATTAACCTATTTACCAAAATTATGACCAGAGAGCGCCTGATATCATTAGATGTCTTTAGAGGATTGACTATTTTATTAATGACTATTGTAAACAACCCCGGAGATTGGGGAAATGTCTACGCCCCGTTACTACACTCCGAATGGCATGGCTGTACGCCAACCGACTTAGTGTTTCCGTTTTTTATTTTCATCATGGGTGTTGCAGTCCCCCTGGCAATGCCAACCAAAACCTGGGACAACACTACCTTCAACAAAATCATGGTTCGTTCACTACGCATGCTCGGACTTGGAATTTTCTTTAATTATTTTGGAAAAATACAGCTTTTCGGTCTTGAAGGAATCCCGCTTCTTATCGGCCGACTGATTATTACTGTGGCTGTTGGCTATGCATTGATGGGTAATTTCAGTTCGAAAATCAAAAACATACTGGCGTTTTCGATCCTTTTTATTTATCTGTTTCTGGCTTATAGCGGAATCGAAGCCTATCACGATGTTCGATTACCGGGTGTTTTACAACGAATTGCGATTGTATACTTTGTCGTTTCTTTATTGTACCTAAAAACAACTCAAAAAACACAAATCATAACCGGTATTACTTTATTACTGAGCTATTGGGCTATAATGACTTTGATCCCCGTTCCCGGAATCGGAGCGCCTAATTTAGAGAAAGAAACCAACTTAGCCTCCTGGCTCGATGGCGTTTTACTTGAAGGACATATGTATCGCGGAACCATAACTTGGGATCCTGAAGGAGTTCTAAGCACCATACCGTCAATCGTGAACGGAATCATTGGTTTATTGATTGGTCAGATTTTACAGCGTGGAATTACACCAAAACAGAAAGCAGTAAAAATGATAGCCGCAGGTGTTGCATTAATCATTGGAGGATTAATCTGGAACGCTTTCTTCCCTATCAACAAATCGCTTTGGACCAGCAGTTATGTTTTATACACTACTGGATTGGCAACTGCTTGTTTGGCATTCCTATACTACATGATTGATATTGCAGCATACAAAAAGGGTATAAAATTGTTTTTAATCTGGGGTGTCAATCCAATGATTGTATTTTTCTTCTCTCAGATCATCCCTCAGGCTTTGGTGATGGTTCAGTTTAAGAACCCACATCATCCGGAAGAACAGATCAATCTTTTAACTTATCTGTACCAATTCGGTATTGCTCCTTTCTTTAGCAATCCAATGACAGCCTCGTTAGCAGGAGCATTAATTTATGTTGGAATCTGGACTTTTATATTATGGATTTTCTACAAAAACAAACTGATTTTTAAAGTTTAAAATAAGCTATATTCATTTCGATTACAAGAGACGCAAAACGCGTCTCTTTTTTTCTTCCTCATTCTAAAACAAATTGACAACATCACATAATGTACTATTTTTCATTTTTCTTTACCAAAACATCATTTCCCAGAGTTTTAATTATGAATTTATTAAAATCAATTCATAAAAAAAGTATACTTTTGCACGAAATTAAAAATAAGCAATAAAATGGCAACAAATAGAACTTTTACAATGATTAAGCCGGATGCAGTTCAAAACGGACACATCGGAAATATCTTAGCAATGATTACTAATGGAGGTTTCAAAATCGTTTCATTAAAATTAACTCAACTTACTGTAGCTGATGCTCAGGCATTCTACGCTGTTCACGCAGAAAGACCTTTCTACGGAGAATTAGTTGAATTCATGTCTCGCGGACCAATTGTTGCTGCAATTTTAGAAAAAGACAATGCAGTAGAAGATTTCAGAACTTTAATTGGAGCTACAAATCCAGCTGAAGCTGCTGAAGGAACTATCCGTAAAGCATACGCGACTTCAATCGGAGAAAACGCAGTACACGGTTCTGACAGTGACGAAAATGCAGCTATCGAAAGCGCATTCCACTTTGCAGGAAGAGAGCAATTCTAATATTAAGATCATTAGATTTCTTAGATCATTAGATTTTAAACTTCTTAGATCTTTGAAGATGCCGCATATAAAAAAACCATTTCAATTGAAATGGTTTTTTTTTGATATATTATTTAAACAATTCCCGATTCGCCTCTTTAAAAGTATTCTTTGCAAGCCCCAGATCAGCTAAATTCTCATTTAAACTTATTTTTAGCTTATCGAAATTACTATGATAAAAGCTCGAAATACTCGCGACTCTTTTTCCTTTTTCGAGAATAAAAACAGACTCTGAAATTCCAAGTTTTCCAGATTCAAAAACGGTTACAAAACCATCCAGTTCACTCCACCCATATACTTTTCCCTTTCCAATCCCAAAATAACTTCTAGCCTCAAGACCAGATTCGGTAAAAATTACTTTAAACGCTCTTGTTCTAAATATGGTCAACCAGAAAAAAGCAATAAACAGCAGGAATAAAACTGGCAAAACCATACCTGCAACCGGAGAAACATAAGAAAGATAAACAACCAAAATAGGCAACAAAGTCAAATAAGAAACCAAAAAGAGTACTAAAATTTTAAATCTCGATTTTATTTGCGGCATGACAACATTTACTTTTTGACAACTTTTATCTCAAAACAACTTCTTTAATCACCTCACGACCTAACTCCTCATTAATCATTTTCACAATTTTACTTTTACCATGACTTAATTCCTCACGTAACACTGCCGATCCCAGCTCGACATACAATGTACTTCCTTTCAGAACAACATTTTTGGTATACGTATTCACACCATTCCCCATTAACTGCCTCCAGGCTTCTTTTACATCGATTTGATCCATTCCGGGCTGTAATTTATTCCCCTGAATGATCTGTTGCAAAACAGCTCCAATCGTACTTTCGTTATTTAGTCTTTTTGCCATCATTTAATAAATTTACAGGTCCGGTTTTTTTATAATGATATTCTTTATTCTGGTCATTCTTTACTACAAAAGTCTCATCGGAAACAGAAATTAGCTCTTCGCTCCACTTGGCATAATCTGTTTTATAATCCAGGAAAACCTGATCGCCTTTAAATCGAACGGATACATCCTCAAAAGTATCTGTTGTTAAAAAAGTTCCATCCAGCTGCGCCATCACCTTCGTTCGTGTTCCTTTAGTTCCTTTGATATTGAAATAATCGAAATTTTCGTTCATTCCATAATCCTTGTCCTCCCCCTTATCAAAAACTACTTTCTCAATTTCCCAGTATCCATTCAGTTTTGCAATATCAGCAGGTTTAATTTCTTGTTTACAGCTTACCAACAAAAGCGATAAAACCAAAATCATAAAAGTGTTTTTCATACTATAATTTTTAAAATTCTATTCTTCTCTTTTCCTCTGAAAAAATCTTGTCCAAAAAACAATTATCGGCCATGTTCTTTCATTTTCACCGTAAATATTACTTCGAAAAAACACCGCTTTCCTATAGACTAAAATTTCTTTTTCAAAAGAAATGTGAACCTGCAAAGTTAAACTTAAAAAGCTCATAAGAAACAAAAAATCGCAAAACCATTTAAACTATTTTATAACTTTCGAGTCCAACCCTAAACCAAAATAAAAAAACCATGACCAAAGCTTTTTACATACTACTTACTGCAATTCTTTTAACAGCTTGCAGCAAAGATTCATCCGAATCAGAACCAATTACAGTTCCCGAAGAGAACATGTATTTCCCTCCATTAACCGGAACAAACTGGGAAACAAAGTCGATTGCTGATCTTAAATGGAATCAGGCCGCTGTTCAGCCGCTTTTAGATTATCTGGAACTAAAACATTCCAAGTCGTTCATCATACTGATCAACGGTCGAATTGTCTTAGAAAACTATTTTAACGGGCACTCCCCAACTACTAATTGGTATTGGGCCAGCGCCGGTAAAACGTTAACCTCTACTGTTACAGGAATTGCTCAACAAGAAAATTTACTCAATATCAACACTAAAGTTTCTCAGTATTTGGGAGAAGGATGGACAAGTGAAGCCTTAGCCAAAGAAAATTTAATTACCTGCAAACATTTATTAACTATGACCTCCGGACTGGACGACAGTACAGACGATGTGAATCCTGCCAATCTCATCTATAAAGCCGATGCAGGAACAAGATGGGCCTATCATAATGTGTACGTAAAACTACAAGATGTTGTCGCAAAAACAAGCGGGCAAAGCTGGGACAATTATTTCAACACTAAACTAAGAGACAAAATCGGGATGAATGGAAATTGGATACAGATTGGTGCAAATAGCGTTTACACCAGCACCTCCAGAAGCATGGCACGTTTTGGACTTTTAATGCTGAACAAAGGAAAATGGGAAAACAGCACAATACTTAACGAAGCCTATTTTAATGAAGCAACCACAACTTCTCAGAATATCAATTTAGGATACGGCTATTTATGGTGGCTAAACGGAAAAAATTCTTATCACTTACCACAATCACAACTTACTTTTCAGGGAAGTATAATCCCAAGCGGACCAACCGACATGTTTATGGCATTAGGTAAAAATGACCAGAAAATATATGTCATTCCAAGTAAAAAGATGGTAGTTATCAGAATGGGAGATGCTGCAGACAGCGTTAATCTGGCGCTATCAGATTTTGATAAAACGTTATGGGAGAAGATCAACGCTTTGTATCAATAACAAAAAAGCTTTAAATAGAAATGCTTTCTAAAACATTACTATTTAAAGCTTGTTATATTTTTTTGAAATACTATCTGTCAGATACCATTAACGATTAGTGCGTATTCTTTTAAAAACTCCTAAAAAGAACAAAACGATACCCACTACCAGCAAAGCATAATAAACGGAGAGATTACTATCTTTCAACACATTTGCTAAAACAAAACATATCACACTGGCAAAATAAAAAGCTATCGCTGATATATTTTTTAAAGATTCAAAACCCATTATAAATTATTTAAAAAAACTATCTACAAATTCATACTTATTAAAGACCTGAAGGTCTTCAATTCCTTCTCCAACACCAATGTATTTTACAGGAATCTGAAACTGATCTGAAATACCAATTACCACACCTCCTTTTGCTGTTCCGTCCAGTTTAGTAACAGCAAGAGAAGTTACTTCAGTAGCCGCTGTAAATTGCTTGGCTTGTTCAAAAGCATTTTGTCCTGTAGAACCGTCTAAAACTAAAAGTACATCATGAGGAGCATCTTCTACAACCTTTTGCATGACACGTTTTACTTTTGTAAGCTCATTCATCAAATTGATTTTATTGTGCAAACGTCCGGCTGTATCTATAATCACCACATCAGCATTTTGTGCTACGGCAGATTGCAGCGTGTCAAAAGCAACAGAAGCAGGATCACTGCCCATATTTTGTCGTACAATTGGAACATCTACACGGTCTGCCCAAACCTGCAATTGATCGATAGCAGCAGCACGAAAAGTATCGGCAGCTCCTAAAACGACTTTATAACCGGATTTTTTAAACTGATAAGCCAATTTACCAATTGTTGTAGTCTTACCTACTCCGTTCACTCCTACAACCATTAAGACGTATGGCTTCTTATTTTTTGGAATCTCAAATTCCGTCGCTTCACCTGTATTGGTTTCAGACAATAAAGCACCGATTTCCTCGCGAAGAATCTGATTCAGTTCGTCTGTTCCTAAATATTTATCTGCAGCAACACGTTTCTCAATTCTGGAGATTACTTTCAGTGTTGTATTTACTCCAACATCAGAAGCTACTAAAATCTCTTCCAGATCATCCAGAACATCATCGTCGACTTTAGATTTTCCCGCGACAGCTTTGCTTAACTTTGAGAAAAAACTAGTTTTTGATTTTTCAAGACCTTTGTCTAAAGTCTCCTTCTTCTCAGTAGAGAATAATTTTTTAAAAAAACTCATTTTTTATAGGTTGTTAGTTTTTTAGATTATGGGAGAATAAAACTCAAATAATCTTTAATCTTTAAAGAAACCTAAAATTAGTCATGTTTCTTTAAATTTTAGACAAATATAAAAAATAAAAAAGCTACTTCCGAATGAAAGTAGCTTTTCTATATACTGTGATTGTTATTATTTCTTTTTCAAGAACTCATCAACTTCTTCAGGAGCCATAATAGATTCTACGAATGTATATGCACCAGTTTTAGGAGATTTTACCATTTTGATGGCTTTTGATAATCTCTTAGAAGATGTTTGTAACGATGCTACGGTTTTCTTTGCCATGATTCAAATGTTATTTGAAATTTTTACGTTAAATAAAAATCTCTAATTAATTACTTAATTTCTTTATGAACAGTTACACGCTTCAAGATTGGATTAAATTTTTTAATCTCTAATCTGTCCGGAGTATTTTTTTTGTTCTTAGTTGTTATGTATCTTGAAGTACCTGCAACACCAGTAGTCTTGTGCTCAGTACATTCTAAAATCACCTGGATTCTATTACCTTTCTTTGCCATCTTGCTATATATTTATTTAGGAAAAGATTATTTGATAAATCCTTCTGACTGTGCTTTTTTCAAAACAGCAGTGATTCCATTTTTATTAATTGTTTTTATCGTAGATGCTGCTACTCTAAGAGTAATCCATCTATCTTCTTCTGGAAGATAAAAACGCTTTTTAACTAAGTTTACAGAAAACTTTCTCTTAGTTTTGTTCATAGCGTGAGAAACGTTATTTCCTACCATCGCTCTTTTACCTGTAAGGTCACAAACTCTTGACATTATACTTTACTTTTATCGTTATTCAAAATCAGGGTGCAAAGAAAAGAAAAATAAACCATTGTAGCAAAAAATTATTGCACAATTTTTAAAATTTCTTTCTTTAAAATCTCTAAACTCTTATTCACTGCTCTATCTATCACTTTTTCACGTGGTTGACCAAAGTTGAATTCTTCTACGATTATACCATCCGGAGTGGCCAAAGCGATAAAAACCGCTCCAATTTCTGCTTCAGAGTCTCCTTTTATTGGTCCGGCGTTCCCAGTTGTTGCAATTGCATAATCTGTTTTTAATATCTCCTTCACATTCAAAGCCATAGCCGACGCAACCTCAGCACTTACCACCGAAAACTTGTCAACCAAATCTTGTGAAACCCCAAGAACATTCACCTTCGCCTCTGTCGCATAGGAAACCACACTGCCTTTAAAATAAGTAGACGCTCCGGGAATTGCAGACAAGACGGAAGCAATTTTTCCTCCGGTAAAACTTTCGGCTGTTGAGATCGTTTTATTTTGTTTGGTTAGGATTTTTCCAACTACCGTTTCAATAGTTTCATTATCCTCATAACCCACTATAATATCATGAATTATAGCATCTAAAGATTTTACATTTTCTTCAATTGCCGCTTCAAGCAGTTCTTTATTGGTTCCTCTGGCCGATAAACGCAAACGCACTCGCCCAGGATTTGGCAAATACGCCAACTTAATAAATTCCGGCAGATTATTCTCCCAGTCTTCGATACGTTCTGCAACTAGACTCTCGCCCTGACCATAAGTCAAAATTGTCTTATGAAGGATATATGGACGTTTGTACTCGCGAATTATTTTAGGAATTATTTCTTCTTCAACCAAATATTTCATTTCATACGGAACTCCCGGAAGCGAAACAAATACGGTATCCTCTTTCTTCATCCACATGCCCGGAGCCGTCCCCACTTTGTTGTGCAAAACGGTACATTTAGACGGAACCAGAGCCTGATCTTTATTCAACTGTGAAATTGGGCGTTTGTAAAAACCTTCAATCAACTCCGTCACATGAGCCAAAACTTTAGCATCCACGACCAGTTCATCCTCAAAGTACTCGCAAAATGTTTTCCTTGTGACATCGTCTTTTGTAGGCCCTAAACCACCGGTCACAATTACAAGATCAACTTTGTTCTGCAACTGGGCAAATGTGTCTAAAATATGTTTTTTATCGTCGCTTATCGAAATCATTTCATGAACTTCGACACCAATATGATCCAGCGATTTTGCAATAAAACCTGAATTTGTATCTACAATCTGGCCTATTAAAATTTCATCTCCAATAGTAATAATGCTTGCTTTCATAGCTGTGAATTATTTTTACTTATCGTAAGTCCGATATTATAAAATGAATTGTTGTTGCAGTGATTTTAGACGAATGCCAGACTTGGCTCGCTTTTGCAAAAAAAGAATCAAACCAAAGACTTACAAATCAAAGTCTTTTTTAATTTCTTTGATCGCCTCTTTTACCTGCAATCTAATACTCTTAAAAGTTTCGATAATTTCTTTTTTCTTGCCTTCGGCTTTGGTCCAGGCTTCTACCTGAAGAATTTCCTCAAAAGCGACATTCAACCCCATTAAGTCCAATGTAGGTTTTATTTTGTGCGCGTATGAATAGGCATACTTATGATCCTTCTTTTTAATTCCTTCTTTGATTTGTTTTAAATCTTCAGGAACTTCCGTAACAAATAATTTAAGAATTTCATTTACAAATTCCGGATCATTGTCTGAAAGCGCATATACTTTCGAAAGGTTGTATTTTAAAGCCATTACTTTACTTGTATTCTGAATAATTTTTTATCTTCTAAAAAGCCTTCTAAAACATCGTTTGGTTTAACCGCAGCAACGCCTTCCGGTGTGCCTGTAAAAATAATATCCCCAATTTTTAATGTAAAAAACTGAGACACATAGGAAACAAGCTCGTCAATTTTCCAAAGCATGAAACTCGTATTCCCTTTTTGAACAGTTTCAGAATTTTTCGTTAATTCAAAAGTAAGATTTTCCATCGAAACAAAATCAGTCTTTGGCAAAAACTCTCCAATAACCGCTGAACCGTCAAAAGCTTTTGCTTTTTCCCACGGCAATCCTTTTGCTTTTAATTTTTCCTGTAAATCTCTGGCCGTAAAGTCAATCCCAACACTAATCTCGTCGTAGTACTTGTGTGCAAATTTAGGCTCGATGTATTTTCCAACCTTGCTAATTTTAACAATTACTTCTAATTCGTGATGAATTTCTTCAGAAAATTCAGGGATTACAAACGGATGCTGTTTCAATAAAACTGCCGAATCCGGTTTCATAAAGACCACCGGTTCTGCGGGACGCTCGTTTTTTAGCTCTTCAATATGATTGGTATAATTTCTACCGATACAGATGATTTTCATTTTTCTATAGATTCTAAGATTCAAAGCCGCTAAGGTTCTAAGAAAACTGCACAAAAAACTTAGCATCTCAGAGCCTTAGCAACTTAGCACCTTTACTTCGTATTTAACTTTCTTAATTTAATAGCCGTAAGCACTTTTTTGGTATACAGAGGAAAATCGGCATTTTGAATCCAGCTGAAATAGCCAGGCTCGCTCTCTAAAACTTTCTCCACTTTAGCACCTTTGTGTTTCCCGAAGGTAAAAATTTCTTCGTTGTCTTTATCAAATGCAATCATTCCGGCAAAATCGGCGATTTTTTTACGGGTTGTAAATTCAGACAATGATTTCATATCATTTTCCAATTCCGGATAACGGTCTAATTGTGCTTTTAGAATTTCGTAGGTCGCCATTGTATCGGCTTCTGCAGAATGCGCATTCTCCAAACTTTTACCACAATAGAATTTCAATGCGGCACTTAAGGTACGCTCTTCCATTTTATGAAAAATCGTTTGTACATCTACTGAAACTTTATTTTTCATATCAAAATCGACTCCGGCACGCAGCAATTCTTCTGCCAATAACGGAATATCAAACCGATCTGAATTAAAACCTCCCAAATCACTGTCTTTAATCATATTGTAAACCTGTGGTGCCAATTCTGCAAAAGTAGGTTCGTTTGCTACTTTTTCATCCGTGATACCATGAACAGCAGTTGTTTGTGGCGGAATTGGAATCGTAGGATTCACTAACCAGGTTTTACTTTCTTTATTTCCGTTTGGAAAAACTTTGAATATCGAAATTTCTACAATTCGATCCTTACCGATATCAATTCCGGTTGTTTCAAGATCAAAAAAGCAAATTGGTTTATTGAGTTTGAGTTCCATTTTTAATTTTTATAAGATTACAAATGTAATTTTTAAAGCCGAAATTCCTCTTCTATTCTTGACTTTTTTAAACAAAAAGCGCCGTAATCCCGCGATTTTAACTTTTAAATGGATTCTAAAAGCCAGCTCGTGTTTCTTTTCTTAACCTTTTCTTACAAAACAAAAAACCCGGGAATTTATCCAAATTCCCGGGTTCAAATTATTTTTAAAACAGCATTTAAAAATCTCTGTTCACATCAAAAGCTTCTAAATATTCAGCTACTCTTTTTACAAAACTTCCACCTAAAGCACCATCTACTACTCTGTGATCGTAAGAATGTGATAAGAACATTTTCTGACGGATTCCGATAAAATCTCCTTCCGGAGTTTCGATAACCGCAGGCACTTTACGAATAGCACCTAAAGCCAGGATTCCAACTTGAGGCTGATTGATAATTGGAGTTCCGAAAACACTTCCGAAAGTTCCAACATTCGTCACCGTATAAGTTCCTCCTTGTGTATCGTCCGGTTTCAGTTTTCCGGCTTTTGCACGGTTTCCTAAATCGTTTACCGCTTTTGCCATTCCAACCAAATTCAGCTGATCTGCATTTTTAATTACAGGAACAATTAAGTTTCCGTTTGGTAAAGCTGCTGCCATACCTAAATTGATGTTTTTCTTTTTGATGATATACTCACCATCAACAGAAATATTCATTCCAGGGAAATCTTTTAAAGCTTTCGCCACTGCTTCCATCATAATTGGAGTAAACGTAAGCTTCTCGCCTTCTCTCTTTTCGAAAGCGCTTTTTACTTTATCTCTCCATTTTACAATATTAGTTACATCCACTTCAATAAACGACTGCACGTGTGCCGAAGTTTGTACCGAAGCAACCATGTAACCTGAAATCAGCTTACGCATTCTGTCCATTTCAACGATTTCATCGCCTCCGTTTACAGATACCGGAACAGCTTGCTGGCTTTTTTGAACCGGAGCTGCAGCCTGAACGGTTTTTGGAGCTTCTACAACTACTTTCGGAGCCTGAACACCTGATTTACGAGTTTCAATATATTTTAAGATATCTTCTTTTGTTACGCGGCCGTCTTTTCCTGAACCGGCAATGCTTTCTAATTCAGCAACAGAAACACCTTCTTCTTTAGCAATATTTTTTACTAATGGAGAAAAGAATTTATCCGATCCTGAAAAATCCTGCGGTGCAGCTACAGTATCTTTCGCAACTTCGATTGTTTTTTCGATTTCAGCAGCTTCTGCCGGAGCATTAGCCTCTACTGCCTGCACAGCCGGTGCATCACCTTCTGTTTCAATGATTGCAATAGTTTGTCCTACCTGAACCAAATCGTCTTTACCGAACAATTGCTCAATCAAAACTCCTGATACTTCGCTAGGCACTTCACTGTCAACCTTATCGGTAGCAATTTCCAGTACTGCTTCATCAGCTTCAATTTTGTCTCCAACTTCTTTCAACCAGTTTGTAATAGTTGCTTCAGCGACACTTTCTCCCATTTTAGGAAGTTTCAATTCAAATCTTGCCATATTGTTAATCTAAAAGGTGATTTTGATTTTCAGATTGCGAAATTACTGAATATTTTGAATATAAATTACACTTAATATAATTTTTTACTCGATTTTTACGATTTGCCCCCTGTCATTCCGTGAATTACTCCCAATAATAAAATTTGCATTTTTGGGGAAAATCTTAAAAGTAATGGTCTTATCTTTAAGAGTTTCTATGATTTTGATACATTTTTTGAATGAAACATACTGATTATCCAAAATAATCTCAACTCTTTTACCCTCAAAAAGCTGGCACGAATTTACCATTTTTTCTTTTTTGAAATCTAAAAAGTCGACTTTATTTTTTAGAATTTCAGGTAATTTTTCAGACAAAATTTGATTTGAAGAATAAAAAATGACTCTATCAGGCAATGGTTTTGATTTTGTTTTTCCCTGAAACATTTTTACAAATGAAAAGAACCAAATACCAATTTGAATGAAAAATTCAAAAAACCATGATTTCCTAAAATGCTTCTGATAGAAAAAATTCATTGCCTCCTGAAAACGTTTCATGTATTTTTCGTCTTTTACCGTACTTTCTCCTTTATAATGCAAAACAGTCGTTTCATGAAAATAGTAATTGGATTTCTTTTTTAACAAAGCCCGATACGACAAATCAATATCATCTGCATACATGAAACATTTTTCATCAAAACCTTCTAATTCAAGATACAAATCACGAGTCATTAACATGAAGGCTCCCACTAAAACAGCAACTTCTCCGCTTTCATCTTCTCCTAAATGCTGGGCGTAATACTGATTAAACCATTTCCAATTTGGAAAGATTTTATAGAGTCCGAAAATTTTGGTAAAAGCGACCCAGGGAGTTGGAATTCCGCGCTTGCTTTCGGGCAAAAATGCTCCGGTACCATCAATAAGCTTACATCCTACAATTCCTAAATTGACTTGTCTGTCAGCGAAATTCAAAATTTTCTCAAATGTATTCTCAGCAACAACAGTATCGGGATTTAGAATGCAGACATATTTTCCCCGAGCCTGCGCCACTCCAATATTGTTCCCTTTTGGGAAACCATAGTTTGTGTCATTCTGAATCAATTTTACAGTTGGGAATTTGCTTTTCATCATCAAACAACTCTCATCTGACGAATTATTATCGACTACAATGATTTCTGCATCAAGTGACGAAATAGCTTCCTGAACACTTAAAACACATTGTTCCAGAAAGTAACGCACATTATAATTGAGAATAATAACCGATAATTGCATGAAAAATAACGAAATAGATTTTTTGGAAAGTTAGAAATTTTCAGCCAATCCTGACGATAATGATCACTCGTTTTTACGAACATCAAAATATGGCATGAGGTTTCTAAATCAAAAAACTAAAAACAGAGTAAAAAACAATCTGAAACATTCTGACTGAATGCGAAAGAAAAACCGCAACGCAATTCAAAAAAGCATATTTTTGGTTAAAAAACTTCTCTATGGAAATCAAAACTCCAATTAAAGTTCCTTCTTTACTCATACTAACAAGTATAGTTTTTCTATTATCTGCCTTTACCCTTTTTAAAGATCCGAAAATAAATTTAGTACAAACCTCTACCTGGTACATTGCCGGCCCTGCTGTTGAGAGTCAGGAAACCATAAATCAGGTTCGGCAGGAAAAAGGAATTGTAAAAGTTACGGCCAAAGACAATCCATTGGGTGAAATTGAACTGAATGTTCTGATTACGCCTTCTGATTCTAATGACGGGCCTCCAACAAATTTATCAGATGCTTCCAAATTTGTAACCATTACGTATAAATCTTCTCACCTCGTCAAACTCCAGGCACGTGAAGGAAACGAAGAAGGAAACGGCTGTATGCATGGCGGTTCTCACCCAAGAGTTGATTTACCTGCATCGCCTGATCAGTTTAAAACGGTCAAAATTAAATGGACAAATTTCAGACAGGACGGTCTTCCAAACGGAAAACTTCTAAACATTCATAATTTATGCAAATTCAACTTTGTAAATTACCAACCGGTTTCAGGAGCCTATTTACAAATAAAATCAGTTTCTCTTTAATTATCAACCCTATGAAAACAAGGTTCTATCTTTTACTTCTCACTGTGTTCTTTTTAAATACTAATTACAGCCAGAACAATAATAAGCCGCCCAAACCAATTGATATTAACGGAGTCTGGGAAGACATCAATCCGGGGGTACAAAATGCCGTTGCAATTGTATCTGAACAAAACGGAAAAGTTATTTTCTCGCATTACCTTGAATGGAAAGGACAGAAATTTGTAGAAAGCGGTACCGGAAAAAGAATAGGAAATACAATTGTTTACACAGTAGATGTTACCTTACCTATCGAGGGATGGGCGACTCAGGGAACACATACTCTAACCTTATCGGAAGACGGAAATACACTGGAAGGTACTTTTATCGATAACAAAAAAAGAACGGGACCGATTGCGTTTAAAAGGGTTCGCTAGGGATTGTTTCAAGTTTCAGGTTTCAAGTTTCAGACTTAAAATTAAGTTGAAACCTGAAACTTTTTCTTTCTTATAAATGCAGCTGAATTTTGTACTTGTTACAGATTTTCATCACGAACAGCATAATGGTCGAAAAAACTAAAGACCAGATGATCCCGGGAACTCCCTCACGAAAATACCCCGGAATAATATGAATATTCATCGCTTTGCAGAAATAATAAATAGCGCCCGGTAAAATGTAAATCAATAACGGATTTGCAGCGGCGGGCATAAAGAAATTACTCCATTGGGTTTGTTTTTTAACTTCCATCAGCCAAAACAGAAAATAGAACAAAACGGTGCAAATTCCGGCTGACAATAATGTCCAGGCAGGAGTTCCCTGTATTTTTGAAATTCCATAGTATTGACGCAGAAAAAATCCGAACGAGAAAAACAATGCAATAAACCCAATTACAGGCCAGTTGATTTTCTTTTCTACTTTTCGATCAAAAAACAATAGTGAAATTATTATTCCTGCTGTTACCAAGGTCGCATGAGTTAAATGCCCGGCAATAAAACGCAACCATTCGGGTAAATGCAAATTTTGGGTCAAATTGGCCGAGTTTAGGGAAACACACAGTATTAGAAAGACAATCATTGCCCATAATTTCCCGGAAACCAGCCAATAATAAATTACTGTAATAAGGTAAGCCCATCCAATTAGTCCCAGAATTCCCCACCATTGTGGTGTCATCCCTATGCTGCCATCAGTCCGAACATATAAAAAGTAGAGGGTTATCAGAACCGATATTCCTCCATATTGAAGTATACTTTTTAACCCAGCCGGAAAATCTTTGGCATACTTATTCCAAATTGGTATTGGCATGACAAAAGCCAAAAATCCCCAAAATGCAGGTGAGATTATCATTTGTTCAGCATCATAACCGTCGGATGCATTAACCATAAAGACTCCCATAATAATGAGAGCCAAAGCTCTTTTTAACGTATGTGTCCAAATCGTTTTTGCACTATCTCCTTTTATCAGTCGGGCATTAAATGCAAATGGAACCGACATTCCAACAATAAATAAGAAAGCAGGAAAAACCAAATCTACAAAAGTCATCGCATCAGCATCTGCCGGCATGTGTTTCATCCATTGAGGGACATTCGCAACGCTGGCCAGTTCGTTTACAAAAATCATAACAAAAATGGTGATTCCTCTTAAAGCGTCTATCGAAATAATCCTTTGATTGTATAAATTCTCTTTTACTTTCATAAATGGTTAGATTTTTAGGAATCTCAAATATAACATATTTATGAAATGACCAATTGCAATAGTTACATTAAAATTAATCCATCACAAATTCTTCTTATTTGCATACTTTTGCAACATGTTATCCTTTTTTAAATCAAAACCTCTTTTAAAAGAGCTGCTTTCTGATCCTTACGTTGATATTCACTCACATGTATTACACGGAATTGACGATGGTGCAAAAACCATAGCCGATACCATAAAGCTTGTCCGTGCGTTTCAGGAAATGGGAATTTCGCAATTTACCACCACTCCGCATATCAATCATTATGTCTGGAATAATTCGGCTCAAATTATTACCGCAAAACGGGAAGAAACTAAACTTTTATTGGAGGAAAACCACATTCAGATCCCTTTTCAGGCTGCTGCAGAATATTTTATCGATGACTGGTTTGAAAATCATTTTAAAAATGAAAAACTTCTCACTTTAAAAGACAATTATGTACTGGTAGAGATTTCGTATCAAAATGCCCCTATCCACCTGTATAAAACTCTTTTTGAGCTGCAGGTAGCAGGATATATTCCGGTTCTGGCACATCCGGAACGCTATTTGTATTATCGAAAGGATTTCAATGAATATGAAAAACTAAAAAAGGCCGGATGCCTGTTTCAGTTAAACTTATTGGCTGTAGTGGGTTATTATGGAGAGTACATTTGTAAAACCGCTGAAGAACTTCTTAAAAAAGGAATGTATGATTTTACCGGAACCGACGTGCATCACATGAATCACATCAGGGCTTTTGATCAGAAAATAAAAATCGACAGTATTGCCAACTTAAAAGAAGTAATTGCCAACAATCATTTTTTTAAATTCTAGAGCATACTAATACGCGTTTTCTTCTCCATTTACGATATTGATGATTGTTTTTATAATGATTTTAATATCCAGCATCAGGCTCCAGTTTTCGATATACCAAATGTCGTATTCGACTCTGTTTTCCATATCGACTAACTCTTTGGTTTCTCCACGGTAACCATTTACCTGTGCCCAACCGGTAATTCCCGGTTTGGCATACTGGCGTACTAAATAATTATTAATCAAATCGCTGTATTCTTTAGCGAGATTTACCATATGAGGTCTTGGTCCTACCACCGACATGTCGCCTAAAAAAACATTGAAAAATTGTGGTAATTCATCAATACTTGTTTTACGAATAAAAGAGCCGAATTTTGTGACACGACTATCTCCTCTTTCTGCTTGTTTTTTATGGGCCAGACCATTAACCCGCATGCTCCTGAACTTGTAACACATAAACGATCGGTTATCTCGCCCCGATCTTTCCTGCTTGAAAAATACAGGTCCCGGCGATTCAATTTTAATGATCAGCATGATAATCGGAAACAGCCACGGAAATACCAATACGATTACGGAAAGTGAAAAAATAATATCAAATGCTTTTTTCACCAGTCGGTTCACGGCAAACTCCAAAGGTTCTGTCCGAAACATCAAAACGGGTGTATTTTCATAAAACGTAACTTCTACTTTACTGGACTTTGTGTACAATTGAAAATCCGGAATAAACTTTATACGCACCATGTTTTGCTCACAAATCTGTGTCAGTTTATTAATAATCTCAATCTGATCAATATGCAGTGCCACATACATTTCGTCGACCTTTCTTTCGACAACAAATTTATGAATAGCATTAAAATCACCTAACACAGCAGCAGGATCAACAATTGAAGTATTCTTCCTCTCATCAAAAAAGCCTAAAAATCTATAACCGTAAGTCAAATCTTTTGCTAATATTTTACGGATTCTTTCTCCAGACTCGTTTGCTCCGACAATAACAAATGTTTTAAAATTATATCCGCGACTCCTGATGTATTTTAAAAGTTTCATGGACAAATAGCGGGAGATCATCAACAATCCGAAAAAAATCAAATAAAAAGAAAGCAGTCTGAGCCTTGAGATATCATTGTATTTGAGATACACCACAAAAATAGAAATCAAAGCCGCGTGAATCACTAATTTCTTAACGGTTCTGACCAATATGGATTCTATGGGTTCTACTCTTACACTTCTATTAGAATCATTTTGAAACAATAAGGCTACCCAAATTAAAATTGCCAATAATGAAACTGTACGCTCTTCTTTTAATAAAAGCTTATCTAAACTACCAAACCTTGTGAACGCAGAAAGTACTGTAGCTAAATTTAGCAATACAACATCAACGCAAACAAATAAAAGCTTGAAATAGCGCGAAAAACGATAATGCGACAGTTTCTGTAAAATTTCCATACTTTGGATTTATTCTTACTTAAACGAAATAAAACCTGATTAAAAATCAGTTAAAAATTAGTAGTGCAAAATAGTCTTTTAATTATATTTTCCAACATTATTTAAAGTCTATCTTTAAAAGTTTACTTTTATGTCATGCAAATTTAATATTGCAGACCATGATTAAGACCTTTTTATGTTTTTGCCTCACTGTATCTTTTGCCCATGCACAGATTTTAGGCTGTACAGATCCACTTTCTAAAAATTATAACCCCAGCGCAACAATTAACGACGGAAGCTGCAGTTATAAAAATATCCATCTAAAACCGCAGTATTCTAAACTCCTCAGTGATTCTATCAAAGAAACCTCGGGATTAATTGCTTTCAATAAGTTACTTTGGACGCACAACGACGATCATGACACCACCATATACGGATTGGATTCGTTGGGGAAAATTCAAAAAAAAGTGATTCTGAAACAGGTCACCAATCACGACTGGGAAGAGATCTCACAAGATAGTTCTTTCCTGTATCTTGGCGATTTTGGAAATAACTACTCTGGTAACAGAACCGATCTGAACATCTTAAAAATAGAGAAAAAATCGTTCCTGGAAGGAAATCCGGCAATTGAAAAAATCTCCTTTCAATACTCCGACCAAACTGATTTTTCAGCTAAAAAGCCAAACACCACTAATTTTGACTGCGAGGCATTCATCGTGTCCAAAGACAGTATTTATTTGTTTATCAAACAATGGAAAGCCTCTAAAACCAATATTTATGTTTTACCTAACCAATCAGGTACTCACGTTGCACGGCTAAAACATACCTTAAATACAAAAGGCTTAGTAACTGGAGCAACATATTTAGAATCTAAAAAAACAATTGTTCTTTGTGGGTACTCTAAACTTGGAAAGCCCTTTTTGTATCTTTTGTACGATTTCAAAAACACCGATTTTCTTTCAGGAAACAAACGAAGGATTAAGCTGAAACTTCCCTTCCATCAAATAGAAGGAATTGCAACTCTTGACGGTCTGCATTATTATCTAACCAATGAATCCCTTGTTCGAAAACCAATCCTTTATGTACCTCAACAGCTTCATTATTTTGATTTGAGTTCTTTGCTGAATTCCTATATTCATCAATAAAACTTTTGCGGAATTTATTTTGTATTAAAACCAAATCCCGCAAAATCTTTTTATTTAATTTTAGATAAAAGCAAATTAAAATTATCAATTACCAAATTTGGCTCATCGTACATAATGTAATGTCCGGATTTTGTAGTCGAAACGTGTGTAAAATCAGAAACTCCTTCTTTTAATAATTCATGCGCCTTAAACCATTTTTGTTTATCTGATTCAGAAGTAGAGGCATCGACTTTTAAGCTCGAAATTACAATTACAGGAATATTTGGCAAATGTGGAAGTGTCGCCATATATTGAGAATCTTCTATTATTTCTCTGGCTTCGAGTGTTCCTCCAAAATTTTCTCCAAAATTGGTCTTAAAAAGATTATAAAGCATATCCTCCTCCTCTTGCGAAGGCTGATTGTAATATTCGTGTGATGGATCTATAAATAATAATCCGACAACTTTAGAAGGATTTTTAACCGCATAATCTCTAATAATCATTCCACCAAGCGAATGTCCGACAAGAATAACTTTTCTACCATTCGAAAAATTATTAATTACAGTTTCGAGTTCACTTCTTAATTGATTTATATTTCTTGGTTTTGTATCTTTTTCAGATTTCCCATAACCGGCTCTGTCATAACTTACAATATCTAATTTGGCGTTTAATTGTGCCGGTATTTTTTTTTCGTCCCAAACCGAATGTCCATCTCCAAGTCCGGATTCAAAAACAATCAAATATTTTGTGTTATGAATAATCGAATAAGTCATTACTTTATGAGTCCCTAAATCGACTTTTGTTTCTTTTACTGTTCCGTTGTCATTCTTTAAAGTGTCATTGTCTTTGTCGCAGGAAGTAAATACAAAGAATAAACTTAGACTCATTTTTACAATACTGTTTTTTGCTGATTTCATTTCTTTAAGATTAAAATTTTCAGCAAAAATCTCGTAAAAACAAAGGCTGGTCGTTCGGGTTTATAAAGCAGAACCTATTTGTTTCTTATATTCTGAGGGAGTTTGTCCGGTCAGTTTTTTAAATGTGGTATTAAAAACAGTTTTTGAATTAAAACCTACAGAAAATCCAATTCCAAGTAAACTTAAACGATCCATTTCAGAATTGGCCATAAGTTTTTTTGCTTCTTCAATTCTATATCTGTTTACAAATTGATAGAAATTTTCATTACATCCGTTATTGATTACATAGGAAAGAATATGTGTCGATACATTCATAAAAGAAGCCAATTTTACCAAGCTCAAATCAAAGTCTAAAAAAGGTTTTTCGGTATTCATTAATTGTAACAACCTGCTTTTTTGTTCTTCCAATTCTTCAGGAGTCAATAATTGTTTTCTTTTGCTTTCCGGAAGAGAAGTTTCAACAATAATATTTTCTATTTCTTCTTTCTCTTTTAATGAATAAGGAAAAATTTCTTTTTGCTTCTGCCAGTAATACGTGATGTAAAGAATACTTGAAAAATAAATCAAACTTGTTAGAATATCAAAAGTTTTGTTTCCCTCCGAAATTTGAAACACAATATCCAGAATCCAAAAAATCGTGATAAAAATAACGCCGACAATAATATTTTTCAACCATTTTAAATCCAGATTCTCAGAAGTAGAATTTAAAAGTTTAATCGTTTTTTCATGTTTAACAATTTTTTGATAAGCCAGAAAACAATAAATAAAAACGTACAGGCTGAAAATAAAATTAAATATGGCTATGGTTTTCTGTACAATTTCCGGACTTATATCTTCGGGTTTATGGTTGTCGTCTATTACCCAGGAACTCATAAGAAGAATAAAGACCAGGAAAGCGAAACTAAAATGCAAATAATCCATTGCTTTCCATTTTCTAATGGGCTCGATATAATAGCTCACACTTAGATAAAATACCGGAGCAACAACAAAACTGGAGATGTTTATTAATTGATTCAGAATATCATCTTCTCTGAGTACTTTGCCGTCTACAACAACATTTTCAAGTACGATTAAAAAAATACAGCCGATAAAAGATCCAAACCAGCGATTGGCTTTTATATTGATCTTATTTTGATTTACAAATATTATAAATGTCAGTAAAAATGCTGCACCGCAAATTATTGCATTGAATATCGAGTACATAAAACAATTTTGATCACAAATCTAAGTAATTAAGTTTGTCTTACTCAACTTAAATAAGATTAACAATTCGCAAATCGTAAGATAAAAGTTTACTTTTGCAAAAAGTTATGCTTTCTAAAATACTCATAACTCATAATTTATAACTTACAATATACAAAGTGAATTACCTATCTGTAGAAAACATATCCAAATCATTTGGCGAAAAAACCTTATTCGAAAACATCTCTTTTGGAATCAATAAAGATCAAAAAATTGCCTTCATCGCAAAAAATGGTTCCGGAAAAACGACCATTATGAGCATTATTAATGGTTTGGACGAACCCGATACAGGACAGGTAGTTCTAAGAAAAGGCATCCGAATGGCTTTTCTTTCTCAGGACAATAACCTACA
Organism: Flavobacterium sp. CFS9; assembly: GCF_041154745.1. Taxonomy (NCBI): domain Bacteria; kingdom Pseudomonadati; phylum Bacteroidota; class Flavobacteriia; order Flavobacteriales; family Flavobacteriaceae; genus Flavobacterium; species Flavobacterium sp. CFS9. The sequence continues at coordinate 707,993 of NZ_AP031573.1, forward strand.
GGGCGAATTGACTATCGAAGAAAGTATTTTTGCTTCTGATAATGAAACGCTTAAAGTAATTGAAGCTTACGAAAAAGCGCTTGAGAATCCAAATGACGAAGAAGCTTACCAAAAAGCTTTTGATGCCATGGATCAGCACAATGCATGGGATTTTGAAACACAATACAAGCAGATTTTATTCAAATTAAAACTGGAGGATTTTAAACTAAAAGTAAAAAATCTATCGGGTGGACAAAAAAAACGTCTTTCTTTGGCTATCATCTTAATCAATCGTCCGGATTTACTGATTCTGGATGAGCCAACCAACCACCTTGATTTAGAAATGATCGAATGGCTGGAAAGTTATTTTGCCAAAGAAAATATTACACTGTTTATGGTAACGCACGACCGTTTCTTTTTAGAACGTGTTTGTAACGAAATCATCGAGTTAGACAACGGAAAATTATACCAGTACAAAGGAAATTACTCTTACTATTTAGAGAAAAAAGAGGAACGAATTACTTCTGAAAATGCCAGTATTGACAAGGCTAAAAACTTATTCGTTAAAGAATTAGAATGGATGCGCCGTCAGCCAAAAGCGAGAACAACCAAATCAAAGTCTCGTCAGGACGATTTTTACGTGATCAAAGAAAAAGCGCAAAGCCGTCGTAAAGAAAATAAGGTAGAGCTTGAAATTAATATGGAGCGTATGGGAAGCAAAATTATCGAGCTTCACAAACTTTCTAAAAAATTCAAAGATCGCGTTATTCTGGACAATTTAAGTTTTGATTTCCAGCGTGGCGAGAGAATTGGAATTATTGGTAAAAACGGAACCGGAAAATCTACTTTTCTAAATCTTCTTACGGGAACGATTCCTCCGGACAGTGGCCGTGTGGTAAAAGGCGATACCATCAAAATTGGTTATTACACGCAAAGCGGAATCAATCCGAAACCGGGACAAAGAGTTATTGACGTTATCAAAGAATACGGAGAGTATATTCCGTTAGCCAAAGGTAAAATTATATCGGCTTCTCAATTGTTGGAGCGTTTTCTTTTTGATGCCAAAAAACAGTATGATTACGTTGACAAATTAAGTGGTGGAGAGTTAAAACGTTTGTATTTATGTACTGTTCTGATTCAGAATCCTAACTTTTTAATTTTAGATGAGCCTACGAACGATTTAGATATTGTGACGCTAAACGTTTTAGAAAGCTTTCTTTTGGATTATCCGGGATGCTTGCTGGTAGTTTCGCACGACCGTTATTTCATGGATAAAATTGTCGATCATTTATTTGTCTTCAGAGGACAAGGTGAAATTGAAAACTTCCCCGGAAACTATTCTGATTTCAGAGCTTACGAAGACAGTGCCGATGTGGCTCAAAAAGAAGAAAACAAAGCCGAAAAGAAAGACTGGAAACAAAATAATCCAACCGGAAATCTAAGTTTCAACGAGCAAAAGGAATATCAGAAACTGGAAAGAGAAATCAAAGATTTAGAAATCGAAAAAACTAAAATCGAACAATTATTCTCTGACGGAAAAGTTGCAGATACTGATATCGAGAAAAAAGCTAATGAACTGCAAAATATCATCAATAAAATAGATCAGAAAGAAGAACGCTGGTTTGAGCTTTCGGCTAAGATTGAAGGATAGTTATTCCGCAGAGCTACACAAAAGAATTCACAGAGTCGCACGAAATTTTTTTTCCTCTTCTTTGTGAATTCTTTGCGAATCTCTGTGTAACAAAACGCATAGTATTTCCTTATATTAGCGACTTTATAAACACCCTATTACATTATTATTCTATGAAATACCTTTTAATTTCACTACTTGCTGTAGTCCTTTTTGTTTCTTGCTCAAAAGATGAAAAAGAAAAAGATTACACCGCTCAAAACGAAAAAGAGATTACAGATTATATTGCAAAAAATAAACTAACAGCACAAAAAACCAGCACTGGACTATACTATGTTATTGACGTTCCGGGAACCGGGGCTCAGCCAACGGCAAAATCTAATGTAACTGTAGCTTACAGAGGCTCTTTTACTAATGGAACAGTATTCGATCAAAGTAATTCAGATGGAATTTCGTTCTATTTAGATGAAGTTATAAAAGGCTGGACAGAAGGTATTCCTTATTTCAAAGAAGGCGGAAGCGGAATTCTTCTTATTCCTTCACATTTGGGCTATGGCAGTAAAGGAAATCAAAGGATTCCGGGAGGTGCTGTTCTTATTTTTGATGTTAAATTACAAAAGATCAATAAGTAAAAATAAGTCGGCTAAATAATCTTGTAAGGATCAACTAACGGCTTTAATTTAGAATCGAATACTCAAACAATTACACAGAGATTCACTAAAAAAACACTGAGCCACGCAAAGCTTTTTTTTGGTGAATCTTTGCGTATTTCTGTGAATCTCTGCGAAACAAAAAAATGGTACATTCAATAAAATCATATCTCAAATTTCTTTGGAACTCTAAAAACGAGCATGCTGTTCATTCTCCGTTTGTATTCCATCTATTGACAAAATGTTTTTACGACAGAAAGCCAAAACCAGAATATCAGGTTCTTAAAAAGTACCGAAAATCACTTTTAGAAAATAAAAACTTCATTGAAGTAACGGATTTCGGAGCGGGTTCGAAAGTTTTTAAATCCAACAGAAGACAAATTTCAAAAATTGCTTCAACAGCGGGAATTTCTCCAAAACGAGCCGAGTTATTATTTCGTGTCACTAATTATTTTCAGCCTGAGAATGTTTTAGAAATCGGAACATCATTGGGTTTGGCCACTGCGGCTTTGGCTTTAGGAAATCCAAAAGCAAAAGTTATTACATTAGAAGGCTGTCCGAATACGGCAAATGTTGCCCAAAATCAATTTACGGAGTTTGATTGTTTGAATATCAATTCGATTGTGACAGAATTCGAAAACTATCTTCAGGATATTCAACGGAGACTAAAAACGGAGACTGAAAACTTCGATTTAATCTATTTCGACGGAAATCATTCCGAAAAAGCGACTTTAGCCTATTTTGAGCTTTTATTACCAACAATCAACAATGATTCGGTTTGGATCTTTGACGACATTCATTGGTCTCCGGAAATGGAAGAAGCCTGGGACAAAATCAAAAATCATCCAAAAGTAAAAGTCACTATAGACACCTTTCAATGGGGATTTGTCTTTTTCAGATACGAACAGGAAAAAGAACATTTTGTCATTCGCGTTTGACAAATGACTTTAAAATGATACTTTTATTACATTCTATAATTATACATTTATGAATGCAATAAAAATCAACACCCCTTTACAATACCCGATAGCTGTAACAGAATTTAAGTCCGCAACTCCAAGCAACAATTGTGTGATTATAGCTTCGGCGACTGGTGTTAAACAAAATTATTATTACAATTTCGCAACCTATCTTTCCGAAAACCATTATTCTGTTTTTACTTTTGATTATGGCGGAATTGGCGATTCAAAGTCCGTACCGCTTTCTAAATTTAAAACTACCGCTTCTGATTGGGCAAAAAATGATTTCGAAACCGTAGTCAAGTACGTCAAAGAAAAAAATCCTGACAGCAAATTATTTGTCATTACACATAGCATTGGCGGTCAGCTTATTGGTTTAGTCCCTTCTAATAATTTGTTTGATGGCATTATAATGGTCGCATCACAATCCGGAAGCTGGATTCATTGGAAAGGATTTGACCGATTAAAAATGCAGTTTTTGTGGTACGCCGTTATACCTTCTTTTACCAAAATCTTCAATTATCTCCCTTCCAGTCACTTCACCCGAATGGAAGATTTGCCAAAAGGAATGGCGATTGAATGGGCCAAATGGTGTAAGAAACCCAACTATCATTTTGACTGCATCGAAAATGCAAAAGAACATTACGATAAAATAAACTGCAGCATTAAATCTTATAGTATCGACAATGATTTTTATGCCACTGTATCGGCAATTGATTGGATTGCTTCCAAATTTAAAAAATCTGAAGTAAGCAGAATTCATTTAAAAGCGGAAGAATTTGGCGTAAAAGATATAGGTCATTTTGGTTTTTTCAGAAGTCAGTTTAAAAATACTATCTGGCCTATTTTTTTAGAAGATTTAAAAAGATTTCAATCCTAATAATTTACAAAATAGTAGATACAAAAATGGCAACCATTTCCGGCTGCCATTTTTTTACTAATTCAAAATTTTAAAACTTACTTCTTGGCCGCTGCCGTTTCTTCAGACTTTGCTCCCATTCTATTTAAAGTATACATTGGCGCAAATTTTAATTTCAGACCGGCAATTTTACGATTGTCTTCGCCTGTTAAGCCTTCTTTTTCTACTGTATTTTTTCGGCTGTCAAGTGCTTCATACATCAATTTAATTTCGTCCCAGTCTTCACGGGAGTAACTGTCTTTATTTTTTTCTACCGTATGCACAAACTGTTGGTAAACACTATGAATATTTTTAGCATTCACCCAGGCAAAACTCATATCTTCTCCAATCTTTCCTTCACCAAATAAAGCATTACGCAATTGCTGTTTTGGACTTGGGGCCGGAGGAGCAAGAATTGTCACCATATTATTTCTAAATTCTTCATATTTGATCTTACTCGTATTTATTTTCTCTGTCGCGGCATTATTTTCTTTAATATCAGCAAGTGCCAGTTGAGCGTTCGCAGCTCTTTTTTCATACTCGGCTTCAACCGCTTTCCAATCAGCCTTTAAATCATCAGCCTTAACATTTTTAACAGAGTCGACATAGGCAACATAAGAATCGATTGTTTTTTCGGCCTGTTCTTGTTTTTCATCTTTACAGGATACAAAACCTAATGCGATTACCGCAATTCCGGATAATAATGATATATTTTTCATAATCTTAGTTGTTTTAGTTACTATCTTAACAAATCTACCTAAAACCTGCTATAAAAAATTACACAATTATCACCTTTTAAACATTAAAAACATATTAAAACTATAAAACACAAGATTTAATGTTAATTATGCAAAATTTATCAAAAATAACATAACGCTCTTCTGTCAAAAAAAGATATGTTTTTTGATTATTCTCAGAGGAACAAAAAACAAAAGACAATTTGTAACAAAAACCAAATCTCGACTACTCATACTTTTATTGAAAAGTCTTTTGTACATTTAAATCCAAAATTGTAAATCGAAATGGCAAATCCATTAATTAAAATAACCAACATCAAACGAGATTTCGTTCTGGGTAATGAAATTGTTTATGTTTTAAAAGGAATCGACCTGCAAATCAACAAAGGGGAATATGTGGCTCTAATGGGCCCATCCGGATCCGGAAAATCAACTTTAATGAATTTACTGGGTTGTTTGGATACGCCAACTTCCGGACAATACGTATTGAACGGAAAAGATGTCAGTCAGATGCGTGATGATGAGCTGGCTGAAATTCGAAACAAAGAAATTGGTTTTGTATTTCAGACTTTTAATCTGCTGCCGAGAACTACAGCTTTAGACAATGTTGCATTGCCTATGATTTATGCCGGTTATTCAAAAGCCGACCGCGTTAAAAGAGCCGAAGAAGTTTTAAAGCAGGTAAATCTTGCCGACCGTATGGATCATCAGCCCAACCAGCTATCGGGAGGACAGCGTCAGCGTGTTGCCATCGCACGAGCTTTGGTCAATAAACCCTCTATTATTTTGGCCGATGAGCCAACTGGAAACTTAGACAGTAAAACTTCTGTTGAGATCATGAAGCTCTTTGGCGATATTCACGCACAGGGAAACACCGTAATTCTGGTAACACATGAGGAAGACATTGCGGCCTATGCACATCGCGTAATACGCTTAAGAGACGGATTAATTGAAAGCGATACCAAAAAAGAGATTAACTCGTTTAGTTGATTAATTGTTTAATCGCAAAAAAAACCTTAGTACCTCAGAACCTTAGCATCTTAGCACCTTTAAAAAAATGAAAGTATATACAAAAACGGGAGACAAAGGAACTACCGCACTTTTTGGCGGTGACCGTGTTCCCAAAGACCATATCCGAATTGACAGTTACGGCACTGTTGACGAACTAAACTCTTATATAGGATTGATTCGCGATCAGGAAATGGATGCACATTATAAGACTATTTTAATCGAAATTCAGGATCGTCTGTTTACCGTTGGTGCCATTTTGGCTACTCCGGCAGAAAAAGAGGTTCTTAAAAATGGAGAACTTCGCTTAAAAAATCTCGGAATTATCGATACAGATATCGAATTATTAGAAAATGAAATTGATCAAATGGAAGAAAGTCTTCCACAAATGACTCATTTTGTTTTACCTGGAGGGCATCCCACTGTGTCACATTGTCATATAGCACGTTGTATTTGTCGCCGCGCTGAGCGTTTGGCAGTACATTTAAGTCATAATGAAGCTGTTCCTGAAATCGCAATTCAGTACTTAAACCGACTTTCTGACTACCTTTTTGTCTTGGCACGGAAGTTGTCCTCAGATCTAAACGCGGAGGAAGTAAAATGGATCCCCAGAAAATAAATTTTCTGGAAATTCCAATTCTTAAAATCCCAAATTCCAACAAAAAGCAACAAGATTTCATCTCCATTTTTTGGTATTTGGAATTTAACTTTTGGAATTTAAAGACGACGTTCTTAAATTTTATTAAAATAAATTAAATTTTACTTGTCTTTTTCAGTAAAAAATTTATTTTTGCACAAAACTAAACAGATAACAGATGTATTGGACATTAGAATTAGCATCTTATTTAAGTGATGCGCCATGGCCTGCTAACAAAGATGAACTTATTGACTACGCTATTAGAGCTGGTGCTCCGTTAGAAGTAGTAGAAAACCTTCAGTCGATTGAAGATGAAGGCGAGATATATGAATCAATGGAAGAAATTTGGCCAGATTATCCAACAGACGAAGATTATCTTTGGAATGAGGATGAATATTAAAAAATAAACCAAAGAAAAAAGTCTCATCACCGAGGCTTTTTTTTTGGTTCAAATACACATTTACATAAAATAGAAATACAATAAATCATGAGTTTCATAAACAGTATTATTAAAGTCTTTGTAGGTGATAAATCACAGAAAGATGTCAAAGCTTTACAGCCTTACTTAAACAAAATTAAAACATTCGAAACCAGCTTAATGAGTTTGTCTCACGACGAATTAAGGGCCAGAACTGTATTTTTTAAGGAAAGAATAAAAGAAGCCAGAGCTGATAAAGATGCTAAAATTGCTTCGCTTAAAGCAGAAGTAGAAAACATCGAAGACATCGACAAAAGAGAAGATCTTTATGATGCTATTGACACTCTTGAAAAAGAAGCTTACGAAATCTCAGAAAAAACTTTAATGGAAATTCTTCCTGAAGCTTTCTCTGTAGTAAAAGAAACCGCAAGACGTTTCAAAGAAAACTCTCATATCGAAGTTACTGCAACTCCAAAAGACCGCGAATTTTCGGCAACAAAACCATACATTGTTATAGAAGGCGAAAAATCGATCTGGGCTAACAAATGGAATGCAGCCGGAAAAGACATTACCTGGGACATGATTCACTATGATGTTCAGTTAATTGGTGGTATGGTATTGCACGAAGGTAAAGTTGCCGAGATGCAAACAGGAGAAGGTAAAACTTTAGTAGCTACCCTGCCACTTTACTTAAATGCTTTGACCGGAAACGGAGTTCACTTAGTAACGGTGAATGATTACCTTGCTAAACGTGATAGTACATGGAAAGCACCTTTATTTGAATTCCACGGTTTAACGGTTGATTGTATCGATAATCACCAGCCAAGTACTGAACAAAGAAAGAAAGCATACGACGCCGATATCACTTACGGAACCAACAACGAATTTGGTTTTGACTATTTAAGAGATAACATGGCACATTCGCCAAGCGATTTAGTACAAAGAAAACACAACTATGCTATTGTCGATGAGGTTGATTCTGTATTGATTGATGACGCCAGAACACCTCTTATTATTTCAGGACCGGTTCCTCAGGGAGATCGTCATGAATTTAATGAGCTGAAACCAAAAATCGAAAACTTAGTAGCGCAACAACGTCAGTTGGCAAACGGTTTCTTAGCAGAAGCTAAAAAATTAATCAAAGAAGGAAACACTAAAGAAGGTGGATTCTTATTGTTAAGAGCTTACAGAAGTTTACCTAAAAATAAAGCATTAATTAAATTTTTGAGTGAAGAAGGAATCAAACAATTGCTTCAAAAAACCGAAAATCAATACATGCAGGATAACAATCGCGAAATGCACAAAGTGGACGAAGCTTTGTATTTTGTAATTGAAGAAAAAAACAATCAGGTTGAATTGACGGATAATGGTATCCAATACCTTTCAGGAGATACTGATCCTGACTTTTTCGTACTTCCGGATATCGGAACTGAAATTGCTGCTATCGAAAAGCAAAAACTGGACAAAGACGGTGAAGCAGAAGCTAAAGAAAGATTATTCCAGGATTTTGGAGTAAAAAGCGAGCGTATTCACACCCTTACTCAACTTTTGAAAGCATACGCTCTTTTTGAAAAAGATGTAGAATACGTAATCATGGACAACAAAATTATGATTGTCGATGAGCAAACTGGCCGTATCATGGATGGCCGTCGTTATTCTGATGGTTTACACCAGGCGATCGAAGCTAAAGAAAATGTAAAAATCGAAGCGGCTACACAAACTTTTGCAACGGTTACATTACAGAATTATTTCAGAATGTACAGCAAACTAGGTGGTATGACCGGAACAGCTGTTACAGAAGCTGGCGAGTTATGGCAGATTTACAAATTAGACGTTGTTGAAATTCCAACCAACCGTCCGATTGCAAGACAAGACAAAGAAGATTATATCTACAAAACCACACGTGAGAAATTCAACGCGGTTATTGAAGACGTAACACAATTATCAAATGCAGGAAGACCTGTTTTGATTGGAACAACATCTGTAGAGATTTCAGAGTTATTAAGCCGTATGTTGAAGATGAGAGGCGTTACACACAACGTTTTGAATGCTAAAATGCACAAACAAGAGGCTCAAATTGTTGAAGAAGCAGGTAAAGCAGGAGTAGTAACAATTGCAACCAACATGGCCGGTCGTGGTACCGATATTAAATTATCTCCGGAAGTAAAAGCAGCAGGAGGTTTAGCCATCGTGGGTACAGAGCGTCATGACTCTCGTCGTGTAGACAGACAGTTACGTGGTCGTGCAGGACGTCAGGGAGATCCGGGAAGTTCTCAGTTTTATGTTTCTCTTGAAGACAACCTTATGCGTTTATTTGGTTCTGAAAGAGTAGCTAAAGTGATGGACAGAATGGGACTTCAGGAAGGTGAAGTAATTCAGCATTCTATGATGACGAAATCTATTGAGCGTGCACAAAAGAAAGTAGAAGAAAACAACTTTGGTGTTCGTAAGCGTTTATTAGAATATGATGACGTAATGAATTCTCAACGTGAAGTAGTATACAAACGTCGTCGTCATGCTTTATTTGGTGAGCGTTTGAAACTGGATATCGCCAACATGCTTTATGATACCTGCGAACTAATCGTAAGTCAAAATAAAGCGGCTAATGATTTCAAAACTTTCGAATTTGATCTGATCCGTTATTTCTCTATCACTTCTCCAATTTCTGAAGCTGATTTCACGAAATTATCAGACATCGAAATTACAGGAAAAATATACAAAGAGACTTTAGCTTTCTATACTGAAAAAACAGAAAGAAGTGCCAGAGAAGCTTTCCCAATCATTAAAGGAGTTTACGAAGAGCCAAACAATCATTTTGAGCGTATCGTAGTTCCGTTTACAGACGGTATCAAAACACTGAATGTGGTAACTGATCTGAAAAAAGCATACGACAGCGAAGGAGCTCAGTTAATTGCCGATTTCGAGAAAAACATTACGCTTTCTATCGTTGATGAGGCCTGGAAAAAACACTTACGTAAAATGGACGAATTGAAACAATCTGTTCAATTGGCCGTTCACGAGCAAAAAGATCCGTTGCTTATTTACAAATTAGAAGCTTTCAATTTGTTCAGAGGAATGTTAGACAACGTTAACAGAGAAGTAATTTCATTCTTATTCAAAGGTGACTTACCTGCTCAAAACGTTCCTGAAATTCACGAAGCTAAAGAAGTACGTCAAAAAGAAAACTTCAAATTAAGCAAAGACGAAATCGTAAACAGCGAAGAAATTAACCGTGAAGCTGGAGAAACACAACAGCGTCAGGTTACAGAAACGATTGTAAGAGATATGCCAAAAATCAACCGTAATGATACCGTAACTGTTCAGGAAGTTGCAACTGGTAAAACAGAATCTATGAAATACAAAAAAGCGGAATCTTTAGTAGCCTCAGGCGAATGGGTTATCGTTAAATAATAAAACGTCTATCGTTAAAACTCAAACCCGACAGGTTTTAAAAACCTGTCGGGTTTATTTTTTTTGAAAAAAAACCAGTATTTGTTCGTTCAAAAAACGATTATAGTGTATTTTTGCATTCGAAACAACGAAATCTACTCTTGAAGAAGTTATTTACCATATTTCTTTCCTGTATGCTCTTAGTGCCCTCATTCGGCAGTTTTGTTGTTTATACCTCTTTCAAATTAAATCAGGATGAGATAGTAAAAACGATTTGTGTGCAGCGTAAATTAGTTTTTAATACCTGTAACGGTCGATGCGAACTTCAGAAAAGTTTAAAAAAATACGCCGACAACGAAAAAAAAATGCAAAACAATCTGAAAGAAAAATCAGAGATCGTTTACATTCAAAATACAACCACAGCCGATTTTAAATTAGTAGCACCAATAGAATCTAAAGCAAAAATTTATGCTTCTTTAGACGAAAAACCTATTTCGGTTTCTATCGCTACTTTTCACCCTCCCTCCTATTTTATATAATTTTTTAAATCCCGTTTCAATATCAATTGAAATGATTTTTCATTGTACCTAAAAGACAATGAACATGTGCTTGCGCACATCTAAAAATTTAAAATTACAATTATATAAAATTCTTAAAATGAAAAATACTTTATACAAAGCCCTTGCTATTGTAGCATTATCTATATCTTTATTTTCCTGTTCAAACGATGACAATAACGAAACTGTTTCAGGAAACGGAAACATCACCTTAAAATTCGACAATGCATATGGTGCAAACGATCTTATTTTAAACACACAGGGCAATATAACTTCAAACAACGAAGTACTAAAGATCAGTCTTGTAAAGTATATCGTGAGCAATGTTGTTTTCACAAAAGCTGACGGAACGACTTTTACCTATCCAAAAAGCAAAAGCTATTTTATTGCTGACGAATCTACTGCTGCCGGTCAACAATTTAAACTGACGGATGTTCCTGCAGGTGATTATGTGAAAGTAAAATTCGGAATCGGAGTTGACGAAGCGCAATGGAAACTGGGCGCTGCAGGTCAGGGAGATTTTCTTGCACAGGCAGACGCAGCAGGCATGATGTGGTCATGGGCTGCAGGATATAAATTTCTTGCTTTCGAAGGTACTTTTACCTCTGAAACGGTTACAAAAGCTACCCCTTTTATGATTCATACCGGAAAAACCGGAACTGACTATAACTATACTGAGGTAACGGTAGATTTTCCAACAAAAGCTTTGGTTCGTTCTAACATTACTCCGGCTGTTCATATTATTACAGATCTTTCAAAAATAATTGACGGTCAGAACAAAATCAAACTTTCCGATAACAACATGGGTGGTATGGGGGCCATGATTATGGGTGGTGCAAAACTGCCATTAATCACTCAGAACATTTCGACCATGTTTAGAGTTGACCACGTACACAACGATTAATTTATTTTTTTAGAAGTACAAATTTTTAGGCAAACCCTAAATAATTCGCTATACCGTATCTTTTGTGTCCGCTAAAATGGACACAAGAGCATATTGGTAATGCAAAACACATTGATACTTCTGCAAATCAAAGAGTAATCCCGGTAAAAATATAATTGATTCTACTTTGTGCTGACTAGTGCAGGTCGTACTAAAAAATACTCTTTACTCTTTTTACACTCAAAATATCATGCTGAAAATAAAATACTTTCTTTGGCTATTAATCCCGTTACTATGGAGCTGCTCGAATGAGGAGGAAGAATATGTAAATATTCCTTTAGAATTTAAAGTCCCTTCTAATTTCCCCGCTTTAGCGTACAATATTGCTCAGAATCCTCCAACAGTAAAAGGGTTCGAACTGGGCAAAAAACTTTTCTATGACGGACGTTTAGCGTCAGACGGAGTTGTTTCCTGCGGCTTTTGTCACATACAGGCCAATGCCTTTACACATCACGGACACACGGTTAGTCATGGTGTGAATGATGCTCAGGGAACACGAAATACACCACCAATTCAAAATCTGGCTTACCAGTCTGTGTTTATGTACGACGGTTCCGCAGATCATTTAGACCTGCAGCCTATAATTCCGTTAACGAGTATTATAGAAATGAATGGGAATCTGAATGCTATTCTGAAAATGATGAAAGCCGACAAGGAATACCAAAAGTTATTTGGACAGGCTTTTGCTGACAAAGAAATCTCAACCGAAAACATGCTGAAAGCGCTTTCGCAGTTTATGGTTATGGTTACTTCTTCTAATTCAAAATTTGACAAATACAGACGTAAGGAAGCCGGCGGAACTTTAACTACAGACGAATTGGCAGGATATGATTTATTCAAATCGAAATGTGCTTCCTGCCATGCAACTGATTTACAAACCGACAATTCGTTTCGAAACAATGGCCTGGCTGTGAACCCAGCGGTAAATGATGTCGGGAGATATAAAGTCACCGAACTGGCAAGTGATTATTACAAATTTAAAGTACCCAGTTTACGAAATGTAGAAGTTTCCGGACCTTATATGCACGACGGCCGATTCGGAACTCTGGAAGGCGTTCTGGATCACTATGTAAGAGGTATAGAATCTTCGCCAACGCTGGATCCGATATTAAAACAAAACGGGAAATTTGGAATCACACTTTCCGAAACCGACAAAAAGCAAATCATAGCTTTCCTGAAAACGTTAACCGATACAGAATATTTAACCGATAAACGTTTCGCAGAATTTTAAAAATACGGACGCAGCTTATTGCCTTTCAGAGATGTATAAGCTACGACAAAAAACATAATGAAAACCGAAGTCCTAGCCCCGATAGAGGCGGTATCCTTTTTGGGTGATTTTTCTTCACCTAAAAAGATAAAGCCGAAAGCGGGATTAGCTTCTAAAAATAATTAAGATGAAAAAGATAATAGTAATGTTCACCCTTCTAGCTGGTTTATCAGCTTTTAGTTTTACTTCAAAAGATAGTATTTCCGCCTTCACTTTCCAACGTATGGCGTTGATGGAAGATTTTGATTGTGATGCCTGCGGCTGTTCGGCAAGTGGCGGAAGCATGGGATTTAGCTCGATGCTGAACAATAATTTTGTGGGTTTGAGATATTTCAAACAAAGTTATACCAGCCGTGACGGAATCTTTGCAAACTCTCCATGGATTGACGAAAATTTCAACACTATTCAGGCATGGGCACGTATACCGATTACGGAGAAAGTACAGATTTCGGCATTGATTCCGTATCATTTTCATGAAAGACAATTAACTGCCGGAACGGAAAGTATTGCCGGTTTGGGTGATATTACAGTAATGGCTTTGTACACGGTTTTTGAAACTCAAAAAGACAGCACTGTTTTTACGCATAAAGTAAGCTTGGGTGGTGGTGTTAAAATTCCGACCGGAAAATTTACTGAAGCCAATAACGCCGGAAGTGTCAACCAGAGTTTTCAATTGGGAACCGGGAGCTGGGATTTTCCATTGGCCACTGAATATGTAGTAAAACGCAAAAATCTGGGATTAAACACTACTTTAAATTATATCTTTAAAACCCAAAACAACAAAAATTATCAATACGGGGACCAGTTTAATTATGCTGCCACTTTCTTTTACTTGTTTAATACTAAATCAATTCAGATTGTTCCTCAAGCAGGACTGGCAGGTGAACTTTACCAAACCAACAAACAGCATAATCTGAATTTACCGAATACAGCCGGCGACATTTTGTTTGGAAAATTTGGTCTGGAGGCCGGGAAAGATAAGTTTTCGATTGGTGTAAATGCAATGCTGCCAATTACTCAAAACCTTTCCAATGGGAATATGGAGGCCAATTACAGATGGAGTATTAATTTGAATTATACTTTATAAAGGCGCTAAGGTTCTGAGTCTCTAAGATTCTAAGCTGCAAAGGTTTTTAGCTACGAATTCATGAATGTTTTTTGATCATTTATAAATTTGTAGAGGCACAAAGTTGCAAAGGTTCAGAGGGACAAATTTTTTTGGCCGCGAATTCATGAATACTTTTTAGAAAATTCGTGAATTCGTGGCTATTTTTTTCTCATCAGGATTATCTTCAAAAGGTTCAAAGAAATAAAGGCTCAGAGGGACAAAGGTTTTTGACCGCGAATTCATGAATACTTTTTAGAAATTTGTGGCTAACTATTTTCTATCGGGGATTATCCTCATAATATCTGGCTTCGATACGCTTAATATCTTTGATGGAATTTTTTGCCCAAAGTAAACGTTTCTCCATGATTTCCTCATCTGACAACTGCCATTTGATATCTGAATTTCGCAATCGGTTGGTCAGATTTTGAATGATGATCGCTGCCGAAACGGAGATGTTTAAACTTTCTGTAAAACCAACCATTGGAATTTTAAGAAAACCATCTGCTTTTTCCATAATTTCAGGAGATAATCCGTCTTTTTCAGTTCCAAAGAATAAGGCACTTGGTTTTGTGATATCGAAATCCTGAATTAAACAATCGTTCTCATGCGGAGTTGTCGCAATAATTTGATACCCTTGGTTTCGCAAAGAAGTTACACAGCCGTCTACGGTATCAAAACGATTGATATCAACCCATTTTTGTGCACCCAAAGCGATTTCTTTATCGATTCTTTTTCCGAAACGCTGTTCAATAATGTTAAGTTCCTGAATCCCGAAAACCTCACAACTGCGCATTACGGCACTTGTATTGTGCATCTGAAAAACATCTTCTACAGCAACTGTAAAATGTTTGGTACGATTGGCCAGAACCTCTAAAAATCGTTCTTTGCGGTTGTCTGTTAATATATTTTCAAGGAAAGCGAGGTAATCTAAATCAATCATTTCAATCTTAATTTGCCACAAAAATACATTTTAAATAAAACAGAAAGAAAAATTAAGAACTATTTTCAATTTGTTATATCCTCCAGAAGAATATTCTCCAGCTTTTCATGCAAACTGTTTACCAATGTCAAATCGATCTCCAGAACTTCTTCTTTGAACGAATCGCCTTTAAAAATGGCATTTTCATTTTTAGAGTGTCGGTTGAGTCGTTCGTACATTTTTTCTAGTTCACTGGCACTGTAATCAATATTAATAAAGGATATAAACTTTTCGATGACGCTTTTCATACCATCGTTATAATTGAGTTTTACGACATTTTGATCTGTTTCATAAAAATCCAGAAAACCCTGAAAATACTTCCCTAAAACCAAGGCTCCGTATTGCTGAAAACTGATCTCGCCTATTTCTGTAGCAGAGATTCCAAAAACATCAGGCGGCAATAAATTGGGAACCATATGCATCCCCATCATTTTTTGATGTGATTTTAAAACTTCACCCGGATTCCTAAATAACAAAGCAAAAGGCAGTTCGGGAAATAATGATCTCAGAAATCCGGCTTTAAAAATATGCCAGGCATCCAGTTTTACAATTAAATTCTTTTGTTCCGGAAATCTTTTTTGACCTAAGAATTTCAAAGCCGATCGTAAAAGTTCGCTTTTTTTATCTGTCCCAAAATTATGACTTCTTAAAATTTCATCGATAAGAGGGGCCTCCGAAACCATAATATTCTCATTCGAAGTTGCCAGTGACTGACTCAGCATTGTAGAACCGCATCGGGACACGTGAAATACCAATGATTTTAAATCTGCCGAAACTAATTCGTCTGACCAGTCTACTAAATTTTCTACCGTACTAACAATTTTAAATGATGTTGAATTATAAGCATGACTCTTACATTTCGAAATGGTTTCGTCAAAAAAAGGATCGATATACTTTTTGTCGTCCAGATAAAGCCATTCGATATAGACTTCGTTCTCTTTTTCGATTAACTTATAAGGAATCCAATTGAGTAAAGGATGAGTAGTGTTTTCCATTCTTCAATACTTATTATGATTGTAAATCGGCAATAATCTGAGCTCCAGCTGCTGATGGGTTTCTGGAGAGTTCCGCGATAATCTGCTGTTTTACCTCATCAGAATAGGGTTCTTTTTTTGGAGCATAATGAATATCAAAACCCATTTCAGCAAACAATTGATCAGACCACTCATTTCTCACACAATCAAGCGTAAGATGGATACGTGCCTCAGAACTTTTATTTTCTACGCTATGCAACAGCTGAAAATTAGCATACCAGCACTCCCCTGTTTTCATCGGAACCAATTTTTGGTCTACATAAAAAAGTACCTCAGGATTTGTGATTATGGGAACGTGAATTCTAAAAAAACCTTCTTCATACGAAGTATCGTTATCGGTATGTTCTTTTATTTCGCTGTTAGGTCCTAATCGAAGTAATCGCACAGCTTCCTTTTCACATTGAAACCAATCCATCACCTCTTTAAAATAATGACATTTGTCCAGCAATTCTGTATTCTTGTAACCTTTATTGGCAAATGAAGTAATATCGTTTGCCAAACCGGACTGTGACCTTAAAGACACGCTTGTCCAATTACCGCTATAGTCACCTGTGTTAAAGTGAGGTGTCCACAAATCATTTTCACATATTGCAAGATCTTTTTGCAGTTTATCTATCGAAAAAGAAACAGGAAGTTTACTGGAAGAAGGGTTCATAGGCATTTAAAAAATTAAATTAGACAGTATTCTTTGGGGTTTGTAAATATAAAAAATACAAACGCTTTATCATCAAAGAAATAAGTAAAATAAATCCAAATCGGAAATCTGATTTTTAAAGGCTAAGCCAAATCAGGTAAACTGTTTAAAATAAAATCATACAGTTTATGAGTTGAAACAGGAACGGTTTCGCTATCGGTTTTCAGCACCAAATCTGCTTTTAAAGGTGTTTCAAAAACATCGCTTATTCCCGTAAAATTCTTTATCTTATCAGGATCATTGTCCGATAACAATGCCTTTTTATACAAGCCTTTAGGATCTCTTTCAATTAAATTATCGATCGAACAATCTAAATATACGGTTCTGACAAATTCATGATTGCGCAATTCGTTTCTCAGGTTTTCGTATGGATTTATAACTGACATCAGAACGATCGTGTCCGCTATAACAAAATTTCGTCCGACATTAAAAAGACGTCTGACATTTTCACAACGGTCTTCTTTGGAGAATCCCAAATCTTTACAGATGGTTTTCCGATAGACATCACCATCAATGATTTCGACTTTATACTTTTTTTCTACTAAAAGATGTCGAACATTTTCAGCTAATGTTGTTTTACCCGAACCCGATAATCCTGTAAATTGAATTAAAATCATTGAAAAACTCTTTTTTTATTGCCCGCTAAAACTAGATAATTTGCAAGACTGAAACAATAAGTATAAATACGCTTTTATCCGTCATCTAAACTATTAAAAAAAATGGTAAAGGCAATATAGCTTTTCTGAAACTAAATGAGGAAATCACTATTTTTATCCTTTAATTACAATACAATGAAAAAGAAATTAGTGGTTTTAACCGGAGCCGGAATCAGTGCTGAAAGCGGCATCAAAACTTTTCGCGACAGTGATGGTTTATGGGAAGGTCATGACGTGATGGAAGTTGCCTCTCCTGAAGGCTGGAGAAAAAATCAGGAATTGGTTCTGGACTTTTACAACAAAAGACGCCAACAGCTTAAGGAAGTAGAACCCAATGCAGGACATACTATTCTGGCTGAATTAGAGCGTGATTTTGATGTGCACATCATCACTCAGAATGTAGACAATCTGCACGAACGCGCCGGAAGCACCAAAGTCCTGCATTTGCATGGAGAATTACTAAAGGTACGAAGCACTCAAAATCGCAATTTAATTTTAGACTGGACAGAAGATTTATACACAGGCGATCTGGACCAAAACGGACATCAGCTGCGTCCTCATATTGTATGGTTTGGCGAAGAGGTTCCTGCTCTTGAAGAAGCCATCGACATTACCGAAACAGCCGATTATTTTGCCGTTATCGGAACATCGTTACAGGTATATCCCGCAGCAGGATTAATTTCATACACGCCCTCTGTCACCCCTGTTTTCTATATTGATCCAAATCCAATCAGCATTCCAAACCTCCGTAATAAAGTAGAAGTAATTGCCGAAGTAGCCTCAAAAGGTGTGGCAGCTTTAAGGAATCGTTTAGAATCTGGTCTTAGTTTTTAAGTTCTTAGTGATTAATCAATAGTGTGAGATTTAGATGTGAGAAGTAAGATGTTAGAAGTAAAACGCAAAATGTAACCAGCAAACTTCTTACATCTTACTTATCGCATCTTACTTCTCACATCCAACATCTAACTTTTAACTCTTTTTTATCCACAAATTCTGTTTATATTTGTGCCTTTCGAACAAACAACATAACAATGACTACTTTAAACGAATTGAATGCTATATCTCCAATTGACGGAAGGTATAGAAATAAAACCCTTTCATTAGCACCATTTTTCTCTGAAGAAGCTTTAATCAAATACCGCGTACTGGTTGAAATTGAATATTTCATCGCTTTATGCGAAGTCCCTTTGCCACAGCTTTCAGACGTAAATCCTGATCTATTTGAAAGTTTAAGAAACATCTATAAAAATTTCTCTACTGAAGATGCTCTTTGGATTAAGGAAACCGAAAAAGTAACCAATCACGACGTAAAAGCCGTAGAATACTTTATCAAAGATGCTTTCGAAAAACTGGGTTTATCTCAATACAAAGAATTCATTCACTTCGGATTAACTTCTCAGGATATTAACAACACTGCTATTCCGCTTTCAACAAAAGAAGCGTTTGAACAGGTTTATATGCCTTCGTTAATTGCTTTAATTTCTAAATTGAAAGAACTAAGCGTAGAATGGGCAGCTATTCCAATGTTGGCACGCACGCACGGACAGCCAGCTTCGCCTACTCGTTTAGGAAAAGAAATTTTAGTTTTTGTAGAACGTTTAGAAGAGCAGATGCGTTTGTTATTTAATATTCCGTTTGCTGCTAAATTTGGCGGTGCAACCGGAAATTACAACGCACATCACGTAGCTTACCCACAAATCGACTGGAAACAGTTTGGTAATAAATTTGTAGAAACGGATCTTGGCTTACACCATTCCTTCCCTACCACTCAAATCGAACATTATGATCATTTTGCTGCATTTTTTGATGCTTTAAAAAGAATCAATACGATCATCATCGATTTAGATCGTGATATCTGGACGTACGTTTCGATGGATTATTTCAAACAAAAAATCAAAGCGGGAGAAATTGGTTCCTCTGCTATGCCACATAAAGTAAACCCTATTGATTTCGAAAATTCAGAAGGAAACTTAGGAATCGCCAATGCTATTTTTGAACATTTAGCCGCTAAATTACCGGTTTCAAGATTACAGCGTGATTTAACAGACAGTACTGTTTTACGTAACATCGGAGTTCCAATGGGACACACCATTATTGCTTTTGAAGCTTCTTTAAAAGGTTTAAACAAACTATTGCTGAATGAAGCTAAATTTGCTGAAGATTTAGAGAAAAACTGGGCTGTTGTAGCCGAAGCAATCCAAACAATCCTTCGTCGTGAGGCTTATCCAAATCCGTATGAAGCTTTGAAAGGTTTGACCAGAACAAATGAAGCAATTGACAAAAACGCTATTCATAATTTTATTGCAACTTTAGAGGTTACTGATGCTGTCAGAGCTGAATTATTAGCCATTACCCCTAGTAATTATGTGGGTATTTAAAGAAAACCTAGAATATTTTCTCAAAAAAAGCTATCTTTATCGATAGCTTTTTTTATTTACAAATTGTATTAAAAAAATTAGTCCTGCTGATTCACTCCACTTTTATTTTTCAAAGGAGTTCAGTGAATTTATTTGCCATGAAAAACTGTTATTTCCAAACGCCGTATCTTTTTTAGCAAAACACTGAAACAAAAAGCCGGATGATTTTCTTAACAAAAAACACTACTCTATGATCGCATTAAACGCCGCCACCGCATCTACCCACCACTTACAACCTCTAATTAGCGACTTAGGTCTCATCCTTCTGACTGCAGGGATTGCTGTTCTGTTATTTAGATTAATCAAGCAGCCTCTGGTTTTAGGATATCTAATTGCCGGTTTTCTGGCCGGGAATCACTTTGATTTCTTTCCTACCATTACCGAAATGAAAAGTGTTGAAGTCTGGGCAGAAATTGGTGTAATCGTTCTACTATTTAGCCTGGGTCTTGAATTTAGTTTTAAAAAGCTGATGAAAGTTGGAGGAACCGCTTCTATAACAGCTATTACTCAAATTATAACCATGGTCGTCATGGGTTACATGGTCGGTCGCTGGATGGGCTGGGAACAAATGGACAGTATCTTCTTAGGTGTCATCCTCTCTATTTCTTCGACGACTATTATCCTTAAAACCTTTGACGAACTGGGTGTAAAAGCTCAAAAATTCGCCGGAATTGTAATTGGGTCTTTAATTGTGCAGGACCTTGTGGCTATTTTGATGATGGTGTTACTTTCTACCATTGCAGTAAGTCAGCAATTTTCAGGAAGCGAACTGATGATGTCTGTGCTAAAACTGATTTTCTTCCTGACAGTCTGGTTTCTGGGCGGAATCTTTTTTATCCCAACCTTACTTAAAAAAGCCAAGCATTTATTAACAGACGAAATGTTGCTGATTATTTCGCTTGCCCTTTGTTTAACAATGGTAAGTTTTGCCGCAAATGTTGGTTTCTCACCTGCTTTAGGTGCTTTTATCATGGGATCTATCATTGCCGAAACTACTCAGGCTGAACACATCGAACATCTTATAAAACCTGTAAAAGATTTATTTGGAGCTATTTTCTTTGTATCAGTGGGAATGCTTATCGACCCTAAAATGTTATACACACATGCACTGCCGGTCGCTATTTTAACTTTTGTGACAATCATTGGCCAGTCTGTCAGTTCGACTATTGGTGCATTACTGGCCGGACAACCTTTAAAACAATCTGTACAAACAGGGATGAGTTTATCTCAAATCGGGGAATTCTCTTTTATCATTGCTACACTGGGAATGACACTCAATGTAACCAGCTCCTTTTTATATCCCGTAGTTGTTGCCGTTTCGGCCATTACAACTTTTACAACACCCTTCATGGTAAAATATGCCGTACCATTTTCTGATTTTCTGGAACGAAAACTTCCTAAAAGATGGGTTAAAAACATCAATCGTTACAGTGTCAATGCACAGGCTATAAAATCAGTAAGTGTTTGGCAAAAAGTACTTAATGCTTATATCATACAAGTCGTTCTGCATACTATTATTATTACCGCTATTATTTTATTATCTGTAAAATTTGTTGCGCCTTTAGTTGCTGAAACAAGATTTGGAAATACATTGGCGGCACTAATCACTCTGGTAATTATTGCGCCGTTCTTATGGGCACTCTCTCTTCGCAGAGTTGCAGTAGAAGAAGTAGATTCTTTATGGGAAGAACGTAAATACCGTGGTGCAATATTGATGCTGATTCTGATTAGAATGAGTCTCGGATTGTTCTTAATCGGATTTTTACTAAACATCTTCTTCTCTCCTTTAGTTGCCTTTATTGCTTTGGTTATTGCCATCGTGGTCTATCAGATATTCCCTAAAAAACTAAACGAGCAATACCATAAAATTGAAAGTCACTTTCTTAAAAATTTAAATGATCGTGAAAACAAAAAAATCGACAGGCGTTACGCTAATTTAATGCCGTGGGACGGTCACATGTCTTTTTTTGATATTGGAACAGAATCTAATTTAGTGGGCAAAACTTTAGAAGAACTGCGCATTCGTGAATCAATGGGAATTAATATTGCTTACATCAAAAGAGGAGATATTACGATTCCAATTCCAACTAAAAATGAACGTCTGTTCCCGGGTGATGAAATTTGTGTTATTGGTACCGATGCTCAGGTGACTGAATTTAATAAATACCTCAATCAAAATGAAATCGAGGCTCCGGCAAAAGTAGAAGAAACGGATATTGTTTTACGTCAATTCGAAGTTTCTCAGGAAGATTTTGTGCAAAAAAGTATTAGTCAGTTCCGATCAAAAACCAATGGCATGGTGGTTGGAATTGAGCGAAATGGAAATAGGGTTCTGAATCCGGAATCAAGCTTAATCTTAGAAAAAAATGATATCCTTTGGGTTGTAGGAGATAAAAAGAAAATGGCCGAATTGGTCAAAAGTTAGTAAGGTGCTGAGATACTAATGCACTAAGATGCTAAGAAAATAAAAAGCTCCATACAAAAAATTGTATGGAGCTTTTTATTTAGTAATACTTTATTTAAACGGTTGCATTTTATCGCATTGACATTCGCAATTAGGGTCACTGGTGTTGAGAACAGTTAAATATCTTTGATAAAAACCTCTTCTTGATTGTGTTTTATCATTATCTGCTTTATTACATTCTAAAGCACCATTGATAATATTAATCGTCGCTCCAAAACCAGGTTTACGTCCCTCATTAATATCCTGCTGGGTAGGCAGCCACAGACCAGCCATTACAGCATGACACGAAGGTTTAGGAGCCTGTGGTGTCATCCAAAACCATATGGCAGTCTGGAACGCCAAAGCCGCATCTTTGACTACATTTTCAGGATTTTTAAGCAGTACGTTTTTATCTGCATATAAAAATTCACTGATCTGTCCATAATTATAATTCCAACTCAACTGTATAGGCCCCCTACCGTGGTAGGATTTCTTTGCTACTGGGGGATAATCCACATTATTCTCCTCTCTGTAACCAGTTGTACTATTTTCGTCATATCCTACCTCTTCACGAAAGTGTAAGCCCCATGAATAGGCTCCTCCCGGTGCCGTTGACCAGCCACCCGTAGTTTCATGAGATATATTAGCAAGAAAAGCGGCCAGTTCTCTTTTTCGTACTTCCAAAGAACCAATGCTTATAAAATCTGCATAATCAACTTCTTGTCTAACAACTACATTGTTGTTCCAGGAAGCACTGAAATCAGCATCTTCTCTAATCACTTTGGTCTCGTTAGTCGATTTTTTAGTACGGGTTATTTTCTGAAACCATCCTTTTCTTTCGATAACAACCTTTAGGTCTGCCATAAGATCAACTGCTTTCATCAGTGCATCGTAGGTATAAAAATCTTTTGAAGGGTTCACTATCCAGTTATTGCTCTGCTCTGCTCCATAACGATAAGGAAACAACTCCAGAAATTGCTGTTTGCTTATAAGATCTTTAACACCTGCATTATTCCCCGGGGTACCTGGAGTATCCGGATTCTGAGGTCCTTCATCAGGTTTAGGATTTTCTGTCGTGGGATCCTTCTTCTTTTCCAAATCATCATGACTACAAGAAAACAGCACAGAAGAAAAACAAAATAAAACAGGTAAAAAGACAAGTGGCGTATACTTCATTAATAAGGTTTGTTTTTTTATAACATTGCCTTTACAATTCGTATTGTATTTTTTAATCATAATTCAATTTTATCTTTTGGATTTATCCAAATTACCGATGGTTAACGTTAGCAATCCTCTGCTTTTATTATACAAATTCTGATAGCCTGTAGTGACTCCTTGTGCAGGTGTACGGGTGACATTAGCAATTTGATCTTTGTATGATTTTATTTCGGCATCTGTCAGAGTTGTTGGATTCATGACTACCAAAAGTGATTTAAAACTTTTTTGTGAATTAGTACTGTTCGGAATTCTTGTTTTATTGGTAAAACGGGGATCATTATAAATAGCCAGACTCTCAGCATCTTTAATCTCTGAAGCAGGAATTGCTCCCGCTAGATACAATTCAATATCGGCAATGTTATTGGATACTCCGCTAAGTATTCCTTTTACTTTATCCCAATGGTATACATAATCTTGCGGAACAGCATAATTGGCCCATCGGTGAAACATCTCATGTAAAATGGGCCCACCCTGAATATTGTTTAGATAAAGAAAATAAACTCCTTGCAGTTTACCCGAAGAACCATAATCTTTTGTATTATCAGATAAATTAAGCCCGATACCCTGCGTATCATTTTTTACACTTTGATAAATACCATAAGGCATTCCTGTAGGAGGAGTACTTGTTGCATTATTCAATACGATCACTATGAAATCAAAATCATCCTTCAAAACCGGATAAATTTCAGTTTTACAAAGCGTTTTAAGTTTTTCGACAGTTGCTGTTTCACTTACCGTATGACTGTTCCAATAATTAAAATCGTCTTGTGATAATTTTAAAATTCCAAACGTATTGGAGGATTCTATACTCAGGTTTGTGGTAACAGCTGGTGGAGGTGTCTGTGTCCCGGGATTTGTAGTCTCAGGTGTCTTTGATTCAGAATCAACCGGACTATCTCCTTTATCACAACTATTGAAAAGAAATAGCATAATTACGAGCGAACTGATCGTTTTGAGGTTTGTTTTAGAAATCATATTGGTTTGGGGTTTAATTACATTTTTTTGAATACCATAAAGATTTAGCATTCATACAGCGAACTTACAATACAAATCTTTTATGGCGAAAAGCAATTCAATAGCTGGTAACTTTCGTTTCATAAGCGGACAATTAATCACTTTTTGTGTCTACTCTAAACAGTATAATCCCAAAATTATTATTCTACTTCCCAATCTTACAAAAATAAAGATTCCGAACCCTTAAGAAAAAACTCTTAAAAACTCGGAATCTTTAATAAAACTTAATGATTAAAAACTCAGTACCTAAGAAACTTAGCCTCTTAGCCGCTTACTTATTAGGCTGCGGAGTAATACGCAAATAAGGTTTTATGGGTGTATACCCTTTTGGAAACTTCGCAGGGATATCACTATCCGGAACAGCCGGTGTGATCACCACATCTTCTCCGTCTTTCCAGTTAGCGGGAGTGGCCACACTATAATTGGCTGTTAATTGCAAACTGTCAATAACACGCAGTAACTCGTCAAAATTTCTTCCGGTTGAAGCCGGGTAAGTCAAAGTGAGTTTTATCTTTTTATCAGCACCTACTACAAACACAGAGCGCACCGTGAATTTATCACTTGCATTTGGATGCAGCATATCGTATAAAGTTGCAATTCTTTTATCCTCGTCCGCAATGATCGGAAAATTGACTGTTGTATTCTGAGTTTCGTTAATATCCTTGATCCATTCTAAATGCGAGTCTAAACCATCTACACTTAACGCGATAACTTTTGTATTTCTTTTGGTAAATTCCGGAAGATAATTGGCAACTGTTCCCAACTCGGTAGTGCAAACCGGAGTAAAATCTGAAGGATGCGAGAATAAAACACCCCAGGAATCCCCCAGCCATTCATGAAATTTAACTGGTCCTTCAGTGGTTTCTGCATGAAAATCCGGAGCAATATCTCCTAATCTTAATGTTGACATAATAATATATTTTTTAGTTTCTCTAAAATTAGTCAAAAAAACCACAAAGAAAACACCGATTTTCTAAAAAAAAGTTAAAGTTCTACATTCTCTATCTAATTAGTATTTAAAACTAAATTAAACTCAGAATCCAGTACCAAATACTAAGGGTAATAAATGAAATCGGGATTCCGAAACCAATCATCATACTGCTCAGTCTCGGTTTCAAACCGTAAGTCGAAGCCAAGATCGCACCTGTAATCATGGGGGCCATAGCCATTTCCATAATGGTTATTTTAATGGCTTCGGAATGCTGCTTTAAGATAAAAACGTATAAAAACAAAATGACAAACGGAACTACTACAAGCCGAAAGAAAAGTCCGAGACGCAGAAATTGCCAATGCTGGCTTTTTCGATCAAAAGTAAGCTGTAATCCAACCGAAAGTAAGGCCAAAGGTGTTACCAAGCTACCCACTTTGAGTAAAACAGACTGAACATTCGTTTCTAAATCGTATTGGAGTACATTCAGCAAACAGGCTACTAAAAAAGTAATAAACGGAGGGAATAAAATGACCTTTTTCAAAATACTTAGAGCATCTGCACTTCCTTTAGAGTAAAAAGCTGCTACAAAGACTCCAAGGGTAGAAACCACCACAAACGTGCCGGGCTGGTCTACAAGAATAGCCGTTTCTAAGCCCTTTTTACCAAACAGAGCTTCAATTATAGGGAAACCTAAAAAAGAGGAATTGCATAGTCCCGCTGTTAAAATCAAACAGCCAATCAGTTTGTTTGACCAGCCTAATCTTCTTCCCAGAAAATGAAAAAAGACAAGCGCCAGTAAAAAACCAATCCAGCCCGATAGTATGGGAAAGAGTAATTCGTTGCTCCATTTTATTTTGGGAATATGATACAAGGTAATTGCGGGCAGGCAGACATAAAGAACGACCTTATTTAAAACCTTATAAATGTGAGTTGGAAATTGCCTTATGTGCTGCAAAATCAAACCTAGTGCAAGAAATAGAAATATTTGTATAAAGTTATTCATATCATTTAGTAGTCACAAAAATAGACATTTATTATGGGATGCGTCACACAATTCAGGCCACATCTCTCATTTTTTTTTGCTACTTTTAAGATCTAATTACAAAAACAAATGCAATCGATAAGAGACAATTTTGAACGAATGGTAAAACTTTCAGATGCCGAATGGAATATTTTTTCATCTAAGCTCATTCGGGAAGAATTTCCAAAGAAAAATCCAATACTGAAAGCGGGTACCATCGAAAATTATCTTTCATTTGTCGAAAAGGGATTGGTAAGATATTACATTCCCGGTGAGGATCACGACCGTACTTTTACGTTTGTATTCGATGGTGAATTCACCAGTGGTTACGATTCGTTTATCACAAGACTACCGGTCACTTATACGATTGAAACCCTCGCAGAAACTGTTCTTTGGCGCATATCTTACGAAGATCTTCAGGACATTTATGCCGAAACTAAGATTGGCAATACCATCGGACGCTTTGCCAGTGAAGGATTATTTCTTAAAAAAACCAAAAGAGAGCTTTCATTGCTGAACGAATCTGCCGAACAGCGTTATCTGAATCTGTTTACAGAACAGCCTCAACTTATACAACGGATTCCTCAAAAATATCTTGCCTCTTATATTGGTATCACTCCGCAAGCTTTGAGCAGAATCAGAAAACGTATTTATTAACTTGGGTTCATTGTTTTCAATCTCTTTACTGTGCAACTTTGTTAAAAAAAGATATGGAAACTTTAATTGTATTAATAAGTGTTTTTGCGATTACGTTGCTTTTTATAAAACTAATCTCAAAAAAAATTGAAATCTTTCAGTCAGCCAGAATTGCTATGGCTGTCATGCTTGTATTTACAGCCGTGAGTCATTTTGTATTTACCAAAGGAATGGCGATGATGATCTCTTTTTTGCCCTGGCCTACGATGGTAGTTTATGCAACAGGAATTATAGAAATTATGGCAGCAGTGGGCTTATTGATTCCAAAAACAAGAGTGCTTACCGCTAAACTGCTGATTGTATTTTTTATCGTTTTACTTCCTGCCAATATCTATGCAGCCGTACACAGTATCAATTTACAAACGGCCAATTATAGCGGAAAAGGGATTTCTTACTTATGGTTCAGAGTACCGCTGCAGCTTTTGTTTATCAGCTGGGTATACTTCTCTTCCATCAAAAAACAATCGGGTAATAAAGGCATTACAGTTTACTAAAACCTGTATTTTGTATCACTTTAACCTGAACTTTTTTGCAGGATAGATTCAAAATAGAATTAATTTTTAGTTAAAACTTTTTTTTATTTCAAAAATCAACATACATTTGTAACATATTTTATTACAGTATGATTTCAGGTAAGTTTGCCATAACGATTCACATTTTAACTTTGCTCACTAAATTCCCGAACGATTTTTTGTCGTCGGAATTTATTGCAGGAAGTATCAATCTGAATCCGGTTTTGGTGCGAAAAGAAATTGCCAATTTAAAAGCACATCATGTTGTTGAAAGTAAAGAAGGTAAAAACGGCGGTACAAGACTGGCGGTTGATCCCTCGAAAATTACATTGAAAGAAATATTTGAAATGACTTTTGAAACGATCAATCTGGGTTATGCCAAAAATCAGCCTAATCCGGATTGTCCGGTTGGAAAAAAGATCAATCAAAATTTGAGCTCTTTGTATGCTGAAATGAATCAAAAAGTTAGTTTACAATTAGATGGAGTCTCATTGGAAGATTTTTCTAATCAATTCTAAAACTATTTTTTTACACAAAACTGTAACATTTTTTATTACTAAATAAATTAATATATTATGAAAATCGCAATTATTGGAGCAACCGGATTTGTAGGTACCGCAATCTTAAATGAACTGGCTAACAGAAATCATGACCTTACGGCTATTGCCAGAAACCCAAAGAATACTTCTACTGCAACGTGGAAAAGTGCAGACATTTTTAATGAAGAAGCTTTGTCTGAAATTTTGAAAGGAAATGACATCGTTATCAATGCTTACAATCCGGGATGGACCAATCCAAATATCTATGATGATTTTATTGCCGGATCAAAAGCCATTCAGGAAGCGGTGAAAAAATCGGGAGTAAAACGTTTTATTACTATTGGAGGAGCAGGAAGTTTGTTTGTAGCTCCGGGACTGCAAGCGGTTGACACACCTGATTTCCCAAAAGAATACCATGCAGGAGCCACAGCAGCAAGAGATTATCTGAATATTTTAAAAGAAGAAAAAGAACTCGATTGGGCTTTCTTTAGTCCTGCTTTTGAAATGCACCAAGGAATCACCACCGGAAGAACCGGAAAATACCGTTTAGGTTTAGAAAATCCGGTTTTTAATGAAGAGCAGAGAAGTATCCTTTCAGTAGAAGATTTAGCAGTAGTTATCGCTGATGAAGCTGAAACTCCAAAACATCATCAGGTGAGGTTTACGGCGGCATATTAATCTTAAGAGGCAAAGGTGCAGAGTGGCAAAGGTTTTATTACTTTGCTTCTTTGTACCTCTGCCCCTTTGTACCTTTGTACCTCCACAAAAGAAAATCCTTTTTGAAACTGTTTTTGTTTTCTGTACTTTTACACTACCAAAAAGTATACTTTGTCAGGTTCAAAAAAACGATCAAGCAGTTTACACGAAAAAGCCGGAATTTCTCCTCCAGAAATCACCAATGTTTCTGCTATTCAGCAAATTAAAAAAAACAGAAGACAACAACCTTCTTCAACGGAGTTAATTGATGGCATACTATCCGGAAACATTACGGCTCTGAGTCGTGCTATCACACTGGTTGAAAGTACCAATCCGGAACATACCGCAAAAGCAAACGAGGTTATACAAGGTTGTCTGCCACATGCCAATCAATCGATCCGAATTGGAATCACGGGAGTTCCCGGTGTTGGAAAAAGTACTTTTATTGAAAGTTTTGGCAGTTACCTGACTCAATTGGGTAAAAAAGTTGCAGTTCTGGCAGTTGATCCCAGCAGTTCTATTTCACATGGTAGTATTTTAGGTGATAAAACCCGCATGGAAGAATTGGTAAAAGACGAAAATGCTTTTATCAGACCTAGCGCATCGGGAGATACTTTGGGTGGTGTAGCACGTAAAACACGAGAATCAATTATTTTATGCGAAGCCGCAGGTTTTGACACGATTGTTATAGAAACAGTTGGCGTAGGACAAAGTGAAACCGCTGTTCACAGTATGGTTGACTTTTTCTTACTACTGAAAATTTCAGGTGCGGGCGACGAGCTTCAGGGTATCAAACGCGGAATCATGGAAATGGCAGATGCTATAGTAATCAACAAAGCGGACGGCGATAACATCAAAAAAGCCAATCAGGCCAAACTGGAATTCAACAGAGCTCTGCATTTATTCCCTCCCAAAAAATCAAACTGGCAGCCAAAAGTTACTACCTGCAGTGCTATTACCAAAGAAGGCATCTCAGAAATCTGGAATACTATTTCAGATTATACGGAAACAACCTCTACAACTGGTTTCTTTCAGGAAAGACGAAAAGAACAAAACCAATTCTGGATGATGGAAACCATTGATGAACATTTGAAATCAAACTTTTACAATCATCCTGAGATTATTCAGCAATTGGTACAAATCAAAAAAGCGGTGCAAAACAATGAAATATCACCTTTTGCAGCCGCTCAGTTCTTATTAAATGAATATAAAAATTGCCTTTAACTTTTTAAAGCTATCTTTATTTTACATTAATTGAAATTGTATAAGTTTCTTCACTTTCTTGAATAGGGTATTTACCGGGAACTAAAATGCCTGAATTGAATTTTAAATCTTTAACTAATTCCGGAGCTATAATTTGACCTTCAGGTATTACATAAACTTCTCCATTTTGTAATAATACTTTTTTATGTTCCGGGGTTAAAGCACTTTTTTGAATTTCCATAACAAAATTTCCTTTTTCATTTCTAACACGTACTGGTGTTCCCTTAGCATCTGGCTTAAAAAGGTTAAGGTAGTGCCAATCAAAGGTATAAATATCAGGACAGAACCCGTTTGGCTGACTGCAGTCAACATTATGTGATCCCCAATTTCGTACAATAAATGAATCGTGGTAGTAGATTCTTTGAGTATTGGGTTGATTTTGCTGCTCAGTGTTGGATAACTGAACATTTTGATCTTCAATAGATTCTTTGCTGCAACTCATAAAAAAAGCGGCAGACACAAAAACTAACATTACTTTTAACACTTCAGATTTTTTTAATTTTTTTTGTGGTAATTTTTTCATAATAAATAAATTTAATTGTCCCTACTCTATCACAGGCTTTTCAGGTTACGCCTTTTGGTTTAGTACAGATCAATTAAATTTATTTTTTGTTACCCCATAGTTTGGCTTTTTTTTCAAAAAAAAATCAGAATTATCACATTTCTTTTATTCACTACCTGTCTAAACCGTCAGCAAATACATCATTTTTTAAACAAAAAAGCTGCTGGATATGAAATTACATACCCAGCAGCTTTTTTTTAAATGAACTAAAAATTATTTTTTTGTATTCCTAAGTTTATATTTATTTTCTTTATATAAATTTCCTGCTGTAATCACATGTGCCAAAGCATCTTTTGCCAGTTCTTCGTTTAATTTAACAGGAACTAAAGTGGTGTCGTTTTTGATTTCAAACTGTAACGGTTTCAAATTAGGCTGCATAATTACGACCTGATTTTCGACTCTAAAAGCATTGATATCATTAAACTGCATAATCGATCTTCCTTGCGTTTTTGGATCTAATTGGTTTAGATTTCTTCCTACCATCGGAGTTTCAAACGGTAATCCCAAATAGCTCAACAAAGTTGGCGGAATATCAATCTGGCTTGCCAATTTACTGTAAACAGTTCCTTTTTTAACTCCTGGTCCCATAATTAATGCCGGAATATGAAACTTATTAATTGGTACTAAATTTTTACCGTAGGTTCTGGTATTGTGATCCGCGATTACGATAAAAATGGTGTTCTTGAAATAAGGCTCTTTTTTAGCCATTTCGAAAAATTTACCAATCGAGAAATCGGCATATTTCATAGCATTGTTTACCGTAGCCGGTTTGGCATCGTAAGGTTTGATACGTCCCGCAGGATACTCGAAAGGCTCATGATTGGAAGTCGAAAACATCAAAGAAAAGAATGGCTTATCCCCTTTTGCTTTGAAATAATTATTGGCTTTGGTTACCAAATCTTCATCTGAATATCCCCAGGTTCCTTTAAAAGCATATTTGTTTCCGTCTGATTCAAAATCTTCCTGATCTACGATGTCCTGAAATCCATTTCCATTAAAAAAGGAAGCCATATTGTCGAAATTCGCCATTCCGCCGTAAATAAAACTGGTTTCATATCCTTTTTGTTTTAAAGCATCAGCCAGTGTAAAAAATCCTTGCTGGGAGTTTCCTAATTTCACAACACTTTCTGAAGGTGAAGGTAAAAATCCGGTTACTACAGCTTCAATTCCACGTACGCTTCGGGTTCCTGTGCAATACAAGTTGGTAAACAATAAACCTTCTTTTGATAACTTATCAAATTCAGGCGTTAAAGGCTTTCCTCCTAAAATTCCAACATACTCTGCTCCTAAACTCTCCTGCAGAAAAATAACTAAATTATAAGGTTTCTTCAAAAGTGTGTCCGGCTGCTGTACATGCAGAAACGGAATTTCGGCATCTGTAAAATCACGAGGTCCTGCGATCATGTATTTTTTAACACGGGCGATAGCCTCGGCTTCTTCCATTTTACCGTACATCTTGGTGTTTCCTTCATTTTTAATAGAATATGCCGCAAAAGCAACAGTATAAAAAGAATTCAATCCCAAAGTATTGGTCAACTGATCTGTTGAGAAAACAGCATTACTGGCATTGATCGGACGTTTTGAGGTAAGACTTGAACGTGCTCCAAAAAACAATAAAAAAGCCAATAATGGAAAAACCATTAGTTTAAATTTATAGTCAGCACTGCTCGTGTAGAAGTATTTTTTTCCTTTTTTGAAAGCAAAATACAAGACTACTCCTAAGATCAAAAAAGTCACGATGATTGAAGTCAGATAGCTTTTAAGCAGCATTCCGACTACCTCTTTTGGATAAATCAGATAGTCTAAGAAAATTTTATTGGGGCGGGTGTCGTATTGTTTTACGAAATCGGGCGTTGCCAACTCTACAAACAGAATCAGAAACAGCAATAAAAAACTATAAATTACAAGGAATTTATTGGTAAACTTCAATGCTTTATCAGGCAAAAAAGTAATTAAAACTGCCGGCAGGAAAGACATATAACAAAGTAAAATCAAATCCATTCGAAGTCCGATTGGAAAAATGTACCAGAAATTTGGTGTTTCCGTTACTCTGTCTTTAAAAATAAAAAACAAAAACAATCGGCTTAAAGTGGTAATCAACAATCCGACTGCAATGAAGTTGATGATAGGTTTTAAAAAACTTAATTTTTTCATTAGAAAGATTTAAATGTTTTTAGATTGGGGCATATCCTTAAGACATACCTCTCGATGGCTTTACTCTTCGTAACGGTTTATTTCACGATCGTAAAACTCGTTTGCCAAAACAATCAAACCTTCCATTTCAGCATTTAATTCTGCTTCATCAAGATCTTCCGCTTCTTCCATGAATTCTACCTCATCATCTTTTAAATTGATAATGAATCTTGGGTAATCCAGGTGAATGATGAAAATATCATCTGGAAAATCAGTATTGTCTCCGAGTAAAAATTTAGGTAATTCCATTTGTATTGATTTATTATTTTTATGTATTGGCTCACAGATTGCAGCGGTTTCAGAAATCCTTTTTAGCTGCAACTGATTCTTTTGCTGTCAAATTTAAGTATTTGAAACTGAATTTTTGATTAATTTTTTAGTCAGGTAATGAAATCTCAGATAAAGAAATATTGCAGCAGTCGTTAATCCTGCCAAAAGTCCAATCCAAACTCCCTGTGCTTTTAGTTCCGTATATTCTGCCAGATAATAGGAAATCGGGAAACCCACAATCCAATAGGCTACAAATGTAATGTACATCGGTATTTTCACATCCTGCAATCCACGTAATGCTCCCAGAACAACTACCTGAATTCCGTCAGAAATTTGAAAAACGGCTGCTATTAAAAGTAATTTTGACGCGATACCGATTACCTCGTTGTTGTCCAGAAGCTGCCCTCCGTTTTCCATATTCAAAAACATATGAGGCAGGAAATCATGAAACGCTACAAACAGAATCGCAAAGAATGTTTCGATTATAATTGCCAATAAAAAAATCGAACGCGCTACCACAACTAAGTTTTTATAGTCCATCAAACCTCTTTGATTGCTTACTCTAATCATCGATGTTACACTTAATCCCATAGCAAACATAAAGGTCATAGACGCCAGACTTAAAGCAATTTGATTGGCGGCCTGACTGGTTTTTCCAATGTTTCCGCAAAGCCAGATCGACGCAGTAAACAAAACCACTTCAAAAAGCATCTGCATTGCCGAAGGAAATCCGATACTGATTATTTTTTTCAGAGTCTCTTTTTTGATTTGATTGAAACTGAAGTTTTTAAAGAACCGTTTCAAATCGTTTCTTCTCGAAAGCATGATGTGCATGAACATTACTAAAAATATTCTTGAAATCACAGTCCCTAATGCTGCTCCGATAATTCCCATTTTTGGAAAAATCCAAATTCCGTAGATCAGCATATAGTTGATTCCAACGTGCAGTACATTGGCCATAACCATGGCATACATTGAATATTGAGTCAGCGAAAGTCCATCCGCAAATTGTTTGTACCCCTGATACACAATTAACGGGATCAAAGAAAAAGCTACCCAATCCAGATAGGGTTTCGCAAGAGCAATTACATCAGCAGGCTGTTCCAGTAATTCCATTAACGGTTTGGCTAAAACAATAACTCCAAAAAGTATTAGTCCTAACAAAATGCATAAAAACAGTCCATGGTGAAAGGCAGAACGAATTTTACCATCATTTTTTTCGGCATCACCTTCTGCTACAATTGGTGTAATAGCGGTAGAGAAACCAATTCCTAACGACATGGCGATAAAAATCAAACTGTTTCCCAGAGAGACTGCTGCCAATTCTGTACTTCCTAACTTCCCTACCATTATATTGTCGACAATTCCAATCAGGGTATGTCCAACCATTCCTAATATAATAGGGTATGCTAATCTTAAATTATATGAAAACTCTTTGGTATACTGCTTAAAATTCACTTCTATTCTTTTTTAGTCGGCAAAGATAATCAGAAGCTTTGGATTCTTTGTTACGATTAAAAACATAAGCTAATATTAAGTGCTTTTTAAGAGACCCTGATATTATATAACAAATCCTAAAAATTATATAACAGAATGTTAAGATCCTGAAACTACTTTTACAATATTAGAAATTCAAAAATGATTGTCATGAGAAATTTAAAAATGTTATGCCTCGCTGCTTTCGCTTTCTTATACGCCAATACAACTTTCGCTCAGGACAGTACCATTAAGAATTATAATCAGGGTTTTAGATTAGGCTTTGGTTTAAATGGTGGTATCCCGACGGATAATGACTATAAATGGTCACTTGGAGGAGATGTTCGTCTGCAGTACGATTTATCTAAAAAAACATCGCTAACCTTAACAACAGGTTTTACAAATCTGTTTATGAAAAATGACGCAAAAGATCTTGGATTCATTCCGGCGAAAGCAGGTTTTAAAGCTTTTATCTGGGAAGATCAGTTTTATGTTTTGGGAGAAGTAGGTGCCGGTTTTGCTGTCACAAACGGATATGACGACACTACTTTTTTATGGGCACCGGGAATTGGTTATGCCAACAAATACATTGATATCAGTGTCCGTTATGAAGATTATAATAAATTCAAAACCAATCAGGTTGCTTTACGTCTAGCCTATGGTTTTGATTTATAAAGATTAAGTTTAATTTATTTTTTTGTTTTTGGTATGAACCCGGTAGAGATCAAAATCTATCGGGTTTGGTGTTTTTTATACCATTGGTCAAAAGAGAACTGCCGGTAGTCAAATGATTTTTCGTGATTGGTTTAGAACGCGGTAATTCGCAGAAAAATTAATCAAATCATGAACAAAACAATCTTTTATCTATCGCAGCTTTTCCTTTTTTTATTAACAAGTCTTGCTGCACAATCACAATCCAAAATAGCAGGAGAACTTAAAATTGACTACGTTCCATTCTCCAATTATGTCCGTCCAATGGACAGTACCAAAACAAGCGCTGAAAGTAATTTCAAAAGGTCGCAAATTGCTTTTGAAATACCTCTTTCTCTGGAAATGGACCAATACGACCGTCCAAAATTATGGTCATTTTTTGCAAACGGAAGTTATGCCAAAATGGAAAACAAGAATTATGAAATTCAATCTCTTCCGGTAGAATTTCAGGGTGGATTTCCTAATGAAATGCTGAATGCGCAAATCGGAGTCAAACATTTACGTTCTATCTCACCAACCTGGTCGTTAATGATAATGGCTTCTGTGGGGGTTTACACGGATATGGTCGAGATCAACAAAGATGATGTATTGCTACAGGGCGGTGTGTTTTTCATCAAACATTTCAATCCCAATATGGCATTTGGTATGGGGCCTGTACTAACCAATAGTTTTGGTGTTCCGATGGTGCTTCCGGGAATTTATTTCAACTGGGAGTCCAGAGGTGCGTGGCATTTTAAAATCACCTTTCCGGAAAGTCTGCAATTTGGATATCGAATCTCGGAAAATTTTGACCTGAAAGCGGTGGTCGAACTAAGCGGAATGACAGCAGAAACAAAAGTGAATAACAGAACATCACTATTGGGGTATCAGCAAATTATTGCCGGTATACAGCCTGAAATTAAGCTTGGCAAACACTGGACCCTGCAGCCAACGGCAGGATCGACACTTTTACGCAGCTTCTCCAGTACCAACAGAAAAATTAAGGATATCTTCAGAGAAAAAGACATGGCTAATCCCAGATTTACCACTACATTTTACGGAGCTGTAGCCCTAAAATGGCAATTCTAAGATCATCGGCTTAATAAATTTTTATAGACTACCTCTTTCAGTAATGCTTCGCGGCGTGTTCTTGAAATGGGTAGTTCTTGTCCTTTTACAAATAATCGTCCACCGGAAACGGAGTCAATATGGGTAATATTTACAAGGAAAGATTTATGAATTCTAAAGAAAATTTCCGTTGGAAGCGTTTCTTCTAAAGAGATCATTGTTTGATGAATTACGAGAACCTTATCTTTAAAATGGAGCTTTGCATAATTCTGCATTCCTTCAATATAGAGAATATCAAGCCAGGAGATCTTCTGAAATCCTTCCTCCTGACGCACATACAAATAGGGATCTAATTGATCCTGCTTTGGGGTATCCAGCATCTGATGCCATTGTTTCGCTTTTAAAGCTGCCTGATAGAAACGCTGAAACGTAATGGGTTTTAATAAATAATCGACCACCTGCAAACGATATCCTTCAAGAGCATACTCAGAATAAGCGGTCGTAAAAATAACCAAAGGCGGATTGTCCAGCGATTCCAGAAACTCCAATCCCGTGAGATACGGCATATTAATATCCAGAAACAACAAATCAACTTCTTTTTCCTGAATGTACGAAGTAGCTTCTAATGCGGAGGCACAGGTACCTGCCACTTCAAGAAAATCAATTTTAGAAACAAAATCTACTATTCCGTTTCTTGCAATAGGTTCATCATCGATAACAAGGCATTTCATTTTCATATTTTGATATTTTTTACTGGTTTATTTTGCCACGCAGATTGTGCAGATTAAACAGTTTTTTTTTTATTTTTTTCTTCAATATGTACCAATAACTACAGAGCCATGCCCTTAAGTTAAAGAAAAACAGCTAAAAATGATTGTCGATTTTTGATTAACGATTTTTAATTTCAGATGTCTAAAAATAGATAATATTCCTTTTCACCAATACCAAGTCAGAAATCTGCAATCGTTAATCTTCAGTCTAAAATCTCTTAACATAATAACATTAAACTATCTAAAAACAATAAAACTTTTTACTTCAGATCTAAAACCACAATTACTGTAAAATCAAAATCGGTTTTAATGATGTTTAACTGGTGTTTGTCGGGATATTGAATTGCCAGTCTTTTTTTTACATTTTCAAGTCCGAGTCCTTGATTCTTTGAAGGGATTTTGTATTGTTCTGTATAAGAATTCTCGATCTTAAAATGCAATTGTTTCTCAGCTTGCTTACACGACAAATGCACATATCCTTTTTGCCCCGGAAGCCTTGAAACGTGCTTGAATGCATTTTCTATTAGAGGAACTAAAAGCAATGGTGCGATCTGAAGCTGAGCATCTTCGATACTCCACTTGCATTTTACTTTTAATTCATTGCCCCATCTCGTTTCTTCGACTCCAATTAAGTCTTTCAGGTATTTTATTTCAAGATGCAGCGGTACGTATTCTTTGTTACATTCATACAATTGATACCTCAAAATATCCGAGAACCGAATCAGTAAATCCGAAGCCAGTTTTACGTCACTCTGCATCAAAATATGAATATGATTGAGCACATTAAACATGAGATGTGGATTAATCTGATCCTGCAAAATCTTGATTTGTGCCTCGAGATGAACCTGTTGTAGCTGAGCATGGTTTCTTTCGATTACGTTATGCTCCTGATAAAAACGAAGCCCACAAGCGGTACCGCAAATTAAAATAGCTGCGGGGATGCTGCCAAAAAATCGTGCAAATAAAAACTGAATCATGGTCATGTTTGCTTCTTCGGGATACAATCGTGCACGGGTATGTGAATTTGAAAAGACAGCATAAATAACGGCCAGACAAAATGAAAGTATCAAAACTATAATAACACTTTGCACTGCAAATAGCGCCATTCTTCTTTCACGCAATGCAACAGGCAATACCATATCACTAAGAAAATGTGCCAGAAGACCCGAACACAGTAAAATCAAAAACGCCTGAAAAGCAGCCGATAGAAAACCGTAAGCCTCTATCATCTGCGACCAGATCGTTATTCCGAGTAAGCACCAGAAAAAAACTAAAAATATTCGGTGCCTGTATTTATTTAGTACAACCATTCTAAAAGAATAAAAAATTGATGAGAAGCTTCCTGTTCAAAAATAGCCCTATATTTTTCAAACAAACAGCAAAGAACCAAAAAAGATTCTTTGCTGCTGACAAGGCCAAACCAAAAAAGCCTGTTTAAAATATGAAATAACCAACCCCAATGTTAAACGAATTTGGCTTCGAACTAAACTCCTTACTTACGTTGTTCAACCCTCCCTGATAAGTGATATCTAATGTAAATTTCGAAATTTCGATTCCTGCTCCAACCTGATAGCCTATATTGGACTTGTTAAATTTTCCATAGGTAGTTTTCAACTGACTTACAGAGGAAACATTTTCATCCAACACATAAGAATAAACTCCTCCTCCAAAAACTCTTACGTTGAGCAACGATTGATCGATTATTTTGTAACCAATTACCAACGGTACTTCGAGGCTTCTCCATTTTAAATTTTTAGAGGGTAAAGAAGCTGTTTTTTCGATTTTCGAAGATTTCTCGCTGTAGAGAATTTCATTTTGAATATAGAAGCGCTTGAAATCAAATCGTGCCATCGCACCTCCAAAAAAACCTGCTGCATACTTTGAATCTAGACCTTTTGAAGTCGGAAGTTCGGAATAGTTTGATCCTGCTTTTATTCCAACATGAATAGGAAGCGGAGATTGTGCCTGCAATTTAAAAGAGATTAATGTAAAAAAAGCTGTCAACCATAATAATTTGTACGTGTTCATGATAATAGTGTTTATTAATTTGATACAAAGGAGCACAAACCTGAAACGCTATTAAAATTAGTTTGATGAACGGTAGTTACGTTTTGACTAACGGACTTCCTAATCTACTTTACGAAAGAAACCCGACAGGTTTTTGAAACCTGTCGGGTTTGAATATAATTAAAAGTATTCTATTACTTCAGATACTTTTTGTCCGTCAAAGTTCTCATGAAGGCGATGAGCTGTTTTTTCTCCAACTCTGATAAGTTTAACTTGTCTTCAGGTAAAGTTTGATTCGGAAGATCGAATCCTAAACCTAAACCTCCTCCTTCATTATAAAAGTCGATTACTTCTTCAAGAGTGTTGTAAACTCCATTGTGCATGTAAGGAGCGGTAAGTGTAATGTTTCGGATCGTTGGCGTTTTAAAAGAATGTTTATGAATAGCCGCCTGTGTGATGACAAACTTTCCTAAATCTCCGTCCAGCTTTTTGCTTTTATTCGGAACACCCAATATTTCACTCTCCGATCGGTCAAAATTAGGAGGAACTGTTCCGTTGGTTAACGGAATAAAATGACAGGTCGCACATTTAGCTTTTCCGGCAAACAAATTAAAACCTGCTTTTTCATCCGGCGTGAAATTCTCTTTATTTTGCATATAAGCATCAAATTTTGAATCGTACTGACTCAATGACCGAATATAAGAAGCCAAAGCATTCTTGATCTCAAATTCATTGATAGTGCCTTTTGGGAAAGCTTTTTTGAAATCTCGCACATAGTCCGGATTCTTTTGAAGCACTAAAGCTGATTTCTCCAACGAACCGTGCATTTCGTTTTCATTTTTAATTACAGCAATGGCCTGATCTTCGAGATAACTGACTCTGGAATCATCAAAAAATACACGCTGAAAAGC
This sequence comes from Flavobacterium sp. CFS9, assembly GCF_041154745.1. Taxonomy (NCBI): domain Bacteria; kingdom Pseudomonadati; phylum Bacteroidota; class Flavobacteriia; order Flavobacteriales; family Flavobacteriaceae; genus Flavobacterium; species Flavobacterium sp. CFS9. The sequence continues at coordinate 748,237 of NZ_AP031573.1, forward strand.
AATATGATTAAGTGTCGGTGTGTTGCGCTGGAGCATCGATTTTCCGTCTAATGAAACGGCTCTTTCCAATCCGTCGGTAAAAGCTTTATCGGCATGATGACACGAAGCACAGGAACGGGTGTTGTTTCCTGATAAAACCGGATCATTGAACAGCTTTTTTCCTAACGCAATTTTCTCGGGCGTTGTTTCATAATCCGGGAAACCTGAAAATGCCTCGGGATCAAATGCTGCTGAATCAAATAGAGTCTGCGCTGTTGCTTTTAAGCCTCGTTGTTCTTTCATCAGCGGAATACCCAATTCTGATCTGGTTTTAAAGAGTCCTTTGTTTAATGGATTGGCGATTTCTTTGATAAAATACGCCCGGTCAAAGGCATTAAAATTGGTATTTGTTTTTAAATATTGCTGTCCTTTCTTCAATATTTCAAGCACTTCATTCGAATTTGAAACCGCTTTATCTTCGACATACACTTTGTAATATTTCTCGATAGTTTCTAAAGCTGCCATAGCTTCAGGAAGTGAGTTCAGTGCAACAGGGGAATCAAATCCCGTTATTCCTAAAGTAACCATTCGATATACTTCCAATCGCATCGCATCAAAAACATGCGCGTCTGTCAATTGATTGTTTTTTGAAACTTTCTCTAAACGAGTCAAATTAGCCGACAAGACACCTAACTCCTGAAGCAATTCTTTTTTATGTTCTTTGTCATATTTAGGGAAAACCAATTCTTCAATAACCTGAAATCCTTCCGGCGGAACAGTCACTTTATCATTTTCTTCAAACTCCGGTATTGCAGGGCCGTTTATTGCCTTAGAAACCGCAGGCGAATAATACTCACTTATCATTTCGACACTTTTGTAACTCTGATGTGCTTCAAGAAATTGTCTCTGAATTTGTACTGCAGTAGAATCCGACTGTACGGAATATTTCAACTTGGCAACCTTCTCAATCAGTAAAGTAATATCAGACTGAAACAGTTCATTTACTTCCTGATGTTTGTCTTTTTTCTGACAGGCTACCAATGCCAGCAGGAAAAACAAACCGTATATTTTTTTCATGTGTTTTAAAAATTAAAAGGGAAATATTCAGAAAAACAGAAACCACTACCTCAAATTGAGATAGTGGATGACTGTTTTTATAATGCTTTAAAATTTATCTCGCTAAACCTTTAATCACTACAATTTGACTTGCTTGTTGCTCGTTCGGGCGATTTGTTCCTCCGTCAACTCCTTTGTATTTTTCACCAGTCCAGGTATGAGGCTGGATGCTCAACATGAAAGTATCCGGAATACCCAACTGATCTGATACATCGATCATAGCACCGTATTCCCAATCTCCAAATTTAGATAGTTTCCCTACGTTGTATTTGGCAGCATCAGTCTGAGTACGACGGTGATCTAGTTCCAATACCACTTTTAATTCTTTTGTAGCGATATTGTATTGATAGATATAAGCATCGTGTGTTTCGTCACCGTATCCGTTTGCATCTTCCTGAACATAAACATAATTTGAAGTTACGCAGATATTATCCGGGTTTTGAAATTTCCCTGCTTTTCCACTACGGTTGTCACCATCTAAAACCAGCTCTAAAGTTCCTTTTAACGGATCTGCAGCATCAAGATTTAATCGGTAAACTCTACCGTATTTTGTTCTGGAAGCATCGGCATTTGTTCCTGTGATATCTTGTCCGGTTACGTTAAAATACAATTCACGGTCAGCATTGTTACCTCCTTTGCGGTAATCTAAATCTTCAACACGACCAAATTTGATTGCTTTCAAAGTATTTACAGATGCATTGATCTGAGCTCCTGTTAAAGTAGTGTGGTTGTCAATTTTCACAAAAGAAACAGGATAGGTTTGGTCCACAGTCATGTCTTTTTCTCTTTGATTGCTGTCATTTCTTTTTAGCATGTACAAAGATCCTCCGCTCAAATCACCAACTGTATTGGATACATACATGAAAACCTGACCTCCGTAAGTTCCTGAGTCATCATCACCAATTACTACAACCGTTTTTCCTTTGTAAGCAGTAGAACGCAATGGTAAAGCATTTTCAGCACTTAAACGTCCAAATCCTGCCAATTCTTTAGAAACCGATGCTCCTCCTGCACTTGCGTAAGGATCTAAAGCATGTGTACGGGATTCTTCTCCAGACTCTCCACAAGTAAGATAAAGAGGTCCGAAACCGTGTTCAGCCTGAGTAGCCATAGTAGCGCCACACAATCTCCATGTTCCTCCGCTGGAGTTTAGTAAATACTCTCCTTTTGTAGGTTTGAATGTCTTGTCTAAAGTAATTCTCGAAACTGCAAAATTGTCTTCGTTATTTACTAAGAAGGTAAAAGTCCCGTCTGTGTTTTTCAATAAACCTGAACCATCAGCAGAACCTCCAAAAACAAATTTAGGACTGTCTGCAAAAACATCATCTGAACTAAAAAGAGAGTAAATTTTCAAACTTTCAAATCCTGCCTGAGCTTTTATTAAACTTGGTGTTACAGATTGATCCTTCAGTACAACACTTGTTGTTTCTGCTTCGTCTTTAGAATCGTTATTACAAGATGTAAGCAACGAACCGAGCACAAATAGAGGTAAAATAATTCTTTTCATGTAGTTAAAAATTGGGTTTTTATTTTTTTTACAAAGTAACCCCCTGCTCTTTAACTTAAAATGATTTAGATATTATCAAAAAATCAACAGTTTTCCTAAAAAGCGTTATAAAACAAAAAAACGTTAACATTAAATTAGTACTACAAAACACTCATAAACTTCCATTAACATTAGTGCAAAAAAAAGAGTCTTATTTAAGGGCTTGTTTAGAATTTATTTATTGGCTTTCTTATGATGATTTCTGGCTGCAACTTCGTTAAATTTTTATACAATAGCGCTGCTATTCTATAAAAATTTGCCTTGTTTCGCTCACAAATCCTTTGATAATAAATCTCAAAAATAAATTCTAAACAAGCCCTAAGACTCTTTTCTAAGCTGTTGTTTATAAAGCTCAATATTGGCTTTTATTTTATCGTCTAATTCAGGTTCTTTGATGTCGGTATGTTTTTGCATTTCCTCCCAGATGGTCTTGGCCACTATGTAACGTGCCATTTCCTTATCATCTGCCGGAACAACATACCATGGTGCGTGTTCAGTCGAAGTTCTGTTGATCGCTTCTTCATAATATTGTTGGTATTCGTCCCAATGTTCGCGTTCTTTTAAATCACCAGGCGAAAATTTCCAGTGGTGCTTCTCCTCTTCCAAGCGACGCAGCAAACGCTGTCTTTGTTCTTCTTTACTTAAATGAAGATAAAACTTCAGCACAATAGTTCCATTTTCGGCAATATGCCTTTCAAAATTATTGATCTGCTCGATTCTCCTTTTCCAGAACTTCGGTGTAATATCCTCCACCGAGTTGATTCCCGGTAAATTTTCTCCCAAAATATATTCCGGATGCACCCTCGTAACCAAAACATTCTCGTAATGCGTACGGTTAAAAATTGCAAACTTCCCTTTTTCCGGCAAAGCAATATAATGTCTCCAAAGATAATCATGTTCCAATTCAGTCGAATTAGGAGTTTTAAAACTGTGCACCACTACCCCACGCGGGTTAAACTCTTTAAAAACTTCCCTGATCAGGCTGTCTTTTCCTGAAGTATCCATTCCCTGCAGGCAGATTAAAACCGCGTACTTATTGTGCGCATACATTACATCCTGCAAATTGCTTAGTTTGGCCTGTACCTTATCCAGTCTGGCTTCTTTTTCATCACTATCAGCATCGATGTCAAGTAAAGTTGGAATCTTTGCTAGTCTTATTTTTTCTGTAACTTTAAAATCATTCGGATCTATCGATTTCATAATTTGTGAGTTTTTATACTAGTAAATATACTATTTTTACAAAGCATATCCCTGCTATCCCTTCTAATACTTTCAGGGACAGCGATTTTATTTACAAAACAGCATTCATGGAAAAATTTACCTTAGAAATATTATTTCAAATCATCGGAATCGGATCGGCATCCGGATTATTTTTTACTGACAATTCACTTTACCTTGTTGGGGATAACAGTGGTTTCCTGTACGAATACAACATGCAGAATCAGCAATTGAACGAACACCCTTTAATTGACAATCCAACGAAAAATATCGCCAAAAATCTTAAACCTGATTTTGAGTCTTTAACCAACCATAACGATACGCTTTATGTTTTTGGTTCCGGTTCTACCGAAAACCGAAACAAAATGATTGCCTTCGATCTTAAAAAGAAAGCCATACTGCAAAAAAACAATCTGGTCGATTTATATGCTTTAATGCAAAGTTTTGGCGAAATAAAACCGGAAGACTTTAATCTGGAAGGTTCTATTTTTGATGGTGAGAATTGGTACCTGTTCAATCGTGGTAACGGAATCTCTAACAAAAACACCATTTTTACCATCCATGCTAAAAGCCTGGGAGAAGAATTTGCTCTGGTTGCAACCAATTATAAACTTCCAAAAATAAAAGGCATTCGCTCCAGTTTTACTGATGCTATTCTGGTGGAAGATAAAATCTATTTCCTTTCTACAGTAGAAAACACCAAATCGACTTATGATGACGGTGAAATTCTGGGGAGCTTCATTGGAAGAATTGATCTTAAAACGATGAAAATTGATTTCACTCAAAAAATTACCTCAACTAATAAATTTGAAGGTTTGACTTTCTATAAAAAAGAAAACAATACAATCGAGTTTTTGCTATGCGAGGATAATGATACGGAGCTTTTAGAAACGAAGATTTACAAACTAACTTTACCAAACAAACTATAAACTACCAAAAAAAATGATCCGGAAAACCACTTTAGCTCTTCTAATTTTTATTACAAGTCAAACTACGCAGGCACAATACCAATATCCAGCTACTCCCGAGCATCCTGTAGTGGATGATTATTTTGGCACTAAGATAACTGATTCATATCGCTGGCTTGAAGACATGAAAAACCCTGAGGTTCAAAAATGGTTCAAAGATCAGGGGGATTACACCAATACTGTTATTAAAAAGATTCCCGGACGTGATGCTCTTTTTAGCAGAATGAAAGAAATTCAGTCTTTAGGCGGGGATAGTTATGGCGTTGTTAGTCAACTAGGTGAAAACTATTACTATACCAAAAACAAAAAAGGAGAAAGCATTTATAAATTGTACTTTAGAAAAGGAATTAATGGAGCCGAAATTCTATTACTAGACCCTGAAGCCTTCAAAAAAGGGGCAACAATTACGGACTATGAGGTAAGCCCTGACCAAAAGAAATTAGCCATTACTTTAGCCGAAAATGGCAGTGAAGTTTGTGAACTTCGAATCATGGATCTCGAATCAAAAACATTTCTTTCAGATAAACTGACTCCCGTTTGGAGCGAATTTAATTTTGATTTTACTCCGGACAGCAAAGCAATAACCTACACAAAAATGAGTAGTGGTGACAGTAATAGCGATGATTTTTTAAAAAACATGAAAGCTTTGATTCATATTATTGGTACCAATCCGGAAACCGACAAAGTTCTGGCCTCAAAAAATAATAATCCTAATTTGAATATTCTTTCGGAACAGTTTCCAGACATCTCCTTTTCTGATAATTATTCATATATTATTCTTCGTATTGGATCTACAAAAAATGAAGAATTATCTTTTTATGCCCCGTTCTCAGAACTAAATAATATTAAAATAAACTGGAAACCTCTAATTAAATTCGAAGACGAAGTAACAAGCAGTCATATAATTGGTGACAAAGTTTTTTTCCTTTCTCATAAAAATGCTCCAAATTACAAAATAGGTTTTATTGACATTAAAAACCCTGATTTTAAAAAAGCTACAATTGTCGTTCCTGAAACGAACAAAGTACTTCGAAGAATGCAAAAATCTAAAAACTTTATTTATTATTCATTGAGTGACGGAATCAATCAGGACAAATATCAGATTAATGCAAAGACTTTACAAATCAAAATGATCCCTTTGCCAAAAGGTTCTAATGGAGGAGCTGCCTTAAATCCCCGTGAGAATGACAATATGAGTTTTTCCAACAATGGCTGGATTACTCCCTCCACAGATTATGACTATAATGCTTTATCGGGTAAATTAAAAAAAGCGGAACAGTTTATATCGAGTAAAGCTTATCCTGATTATTCGCAACAATATGCCGTAAAAGAAATAGAAGTACCAAGCCATGACGGTGTAATGGTTCCGCTATCTATTATATATCCAAAAAACATAAAAATGAATGGTTCTACACCATGCTATATTACTGGTTACGGCGCATACGGATCTAGTTCAACTCCTTATTTTATTGGCCCTTCGCTAATGACGTTGTTAGAACAAAACGTTGTAATTGCAATCGCTCATGTACGTGGTGGTGGCGAAAAAGGCAATGAGTGGCACAAAGGCGGCATGAAGGCTACAAAACCAAACACTTGGAAAGATTTTATTGCCTGTTCAGAATATTTGATCAAAGAAAAATATACCTCCCCGGATAAACTTATTGGAAATGGAGTTAGTATGGGCGGCGTATTGATTGGAAGGGCAGTTACAGAACGCCCAGATCTTTTTAGAGTGGCTCTTATTGAGGTTGGCTGTACAAATGCCATAAGAATGGAAACAACTCCAAATGGTCCCAATCAGATTCCAGAAATTGGTTCTTTAAAAAATAAAGAAGATGTCAAGCATATATTAGAAATGGATGCTCAGAATAAAGTTAAAAAGGGAGAAAAATATCCAGCAATATTACTTCGTACCGGAATCAATGATCCTAGAGTTTCTCCTTGGGAGCCTGGAAAGTTTGCCGCTACTTTACAAAATAGCACTGGTTCAGATAAACCTGTCTTATTACATGTCAATTATGCTAACGGACATTTTTCTAATGATTTAGATATTACCTACGGTGATGATGCCGATATGTTTGCTTTTGCGTTGTGGCAGGTTGGTAACTCAAAATTTCAAATTAAATAACCTCAACTATTTTCCGTAAGGAAGGGATTCCTATATTTAAATCCTCTAAAAACGAATTCCGCAACAACACAAAATATCGTGTCGCTGCGGAATTCTTTTTTACCATAATCTTGCAAAGATCTAAAGCGATGCAATATGACTAAATTCTTTTTTACGAAGAAAATCGTACCTTTAAAACCATCTATTAAGAAAATAAAAGCCTTTTTTAAACTTTTTTTCATTTCTCTCCCAACCTTTTTATCTTTTTATCCCTCTATATAAGAAAGACAACAATTGTGATAAACGAAACTCTCATATCCAACTGCAAAAAAATGAACCGCGATGCTCAGCGTCAGGTTTATGAGCATATGGCTCCAAAACTGTATCGCGTTTGCAAACGATACCTTAAGAAGGAAGAAGAAATTGAAGAAGCTATGGCTGATGCTTTCTATACCATATTTACAAAGCTGGATCAACTTAAAGAACTTTTAGCTTTTGAAGCCTGGGCGCGAAAAATTACCGTCAACCATTGTTTGGCAACCATCAAGAAAAACACCAATTTCAACATGTACCTTGATGACGTCAAATTGCTTTCGCAGCCTTTTACCGAAGAAGTGAACGCATTGGAAGAAGAAGATTTGCTGAATTTACTAAATCATATTCCGGACGGTTGTAAAACGGTTTTTAATCTTTTTATTATCGAAGGTTTCGGACATAAAGAAATAGCCGCTATGTTAAACATTTCTGAGGGCACATCGAAATCACAATTGAATGCCGCTAAAACCAAATTAAAGGAATTAGTAAATAAATTGTATTACCAAAAAGCAAAATAGTCATGGACAATCAAGATAAAATATTCGATAAATTTAAAGAGGCCGCACACAACTCGGAATCTAAAGATTTTCCAGGAATGGAAAAAGTCTGGTCACGCCTTGAAGACAAACTGGACAAAAAGGAAGACAAAAAAACCATTTCGTTATGGAAAAAAATTGCGGTCGCAGCTTCTCTTTTATTACTTCTTTCTTTGGGAGCACAATTTCTAAAATCTGACAAAACGGTTCCTGTTCTGGCTCCTAAAGTTGTAGTGAACGAAGAAGAAAAAGCAACACAGCCTATTTTAGAGAAAAAAGAAGCCATTGTTTCTTCAGATTCTCCAATACTACCTAAAGCCGAAGCTGTAAAAATCCTGGATCAGCAAATCAAACAACAGCAAAAAGTAGCGGTACAGGAAATACAATATGCTGCCGACAATGCGATAATAACAGAAGCTGCTCCTGCACCTGTAGCAACTCAGGCAATCCCTCCGGTAGCTGCGTCATCTGAATATCTTAAGGAAGAAGAGGCAGAAAACAACATTGCCAAAGACAAAGCTATTCAAAACTATGGTTATGCCGGAGCAGCGCGAAGAGAGTCAGCCAAAATGGCTTATGCCGAAAAACCAGTACAAATGGCTAAAAAAAGTGCTCCGCTAATTGTTTTAAACGGAAATGCCATGTCGCACAATGACGATGCAAAAAGAGACAAAATGATGCAGACAGAGCTTCCAAATTTACAGCCCGAAAATGTAGATTCTCTTGTAGTACTGGATGCTCCTTTGTACATTATTGACGGTATTTATTATTCCGAAAGTGAATTATTTGGCAATAATCCAACCAGTCCGTATGCCCCTTTAAACAAACAGGAAATCAAGACGATCACCGTTCTTCAGGACCTTGAAGCCACCTCTAAATATGGCGATAAAGAAAAAAAAGGAGTCGTAATTATCACCACCCGAAAAGGAAAACCCGCCGCGAAAAACTAACGGTAAAAACTCAAATTTAATTTCAAGAAGTCGTTTCTAAAGCTTAACGTTTAGACTACGATCCACCCGATTATTCATCTAAAAATTACTATCATGAAAAACGTAAAACTTATTTCATTAGCCCTATCTATGCTTATATGTTTCATAGCATCAGCTCAGGAGAAAATCATTACAGGAAACGTTACAGACGAGGCTAGCATACCGCTTCCGGGGGTAACTATAGTGATTAAAAATACCCAAAAAACAACACAAACTGATTTTGACGGAAAATATTCCATCAAGGCGCAAAAAGGCGACATTTTGATCTTTAGTTATATTGGATTCAACTCGCAAACCCAAACTGTGGGCCATAAAAATGTGATTAATGTTAAACTAATTGGCCAACAGCAATCCCTTAGCGAAGTAGTAGTCGTGGGTTATGGATCTTCAAATGCTGATTACGAAAGCTCCAGCTACAGCCATCGTGACAAGAAAATGGCTGCCAAAACTATTACCTCAACACTTCAGGGAAGAGTCATGGGGTTATCCGTTACACCTAATTATGTCCAGCCTTCACCCAATCAAAACGTGCTGATAAGAGGGACTGCACCTATTTCTTCTAAAGATGAACCTTTGTATATTGTCGATGGTGTTCCGGTTAAATCCGATCAATTTTCGAAAATCAATCCGAATGATGTGGAGGAAGTAAAAGTTGCAAAAGAAGCAGAAGCTACTGCACTTTACGGAAGCAAAGCCTCAAACGGAGCGATAATTATTGCTACCAAAAACAGCATCTACAAAGGTCTTACCGAAAAGGAACTAAATGCTAAACTGAAAAAAATAACGGTTCCGAAACCGGTAGAACCTAATGAGGAAGATTACGATACTTTTGTCGAAAATGCCTTCGAAAGCCCAAAAACAGCACCGCTTTCTACATTTTCTATTGATGTTGACAATGCTTCGTACACCAATGTGAGACGCTTTATCAATAACGGACAAGCAGTTCCAAAAGATGCCGTTCGCGTAGAAGAAATGGTTAACTTCTTTAAATACAATTATCCACAGCCAAAAGATCAAAATCCGTTCTCTATTAATACTGAAGTAAGCGATTCACCATGGAATGCCAAAAACAAGGTGCTTAAAATTGGTTTACAGGGAAAAAACATCCCAACCGAAAATTTGCCTGCGTCTAATTTAGTTTTCTTAATTGATGTTTCAGGATCAATGAGCGACATGAATAAATTGCCTTTACTAAAACAATCATTAAAAATACTGGTAAATGAATTACGTCCGAAAGACAAAGTTGCCATGGTCGTTTATGCCGGGGCAGCAGGAATGGTTTTACCTCCAACTTCCGGTGACGAGAAGAAAACCATTATTGATGCTCTTGAAAAATTAAATGCAGGAGGAAGTACTGCAGGAGGAGCAGGAATTGAACTGGCTTATAAAATTGCGACAGAAAACTTTATCAAAAATGGAAACAACAGAGTAATTCTGGCTACTGACGGAGATTTTAATGTGGGAGAGACTTCTAACGCTGACATGGAAAAGCTAATTGAGGACAAAAGAAAAACCGGCGTTTTCCTTACCTGTCTGGGTTACGGAATGGGAAACTACAAAGACAGTAAGATGGAAACTTTAGCCGATAAAGGAAATGGAAACTACGCTTATATCGACAACATCCAGGAGGCCAATCGTTTTTTAGGAAAAGAGTTCAAAGGTTCGATGTTTGCAATCGCCAAAGATGTAAAAATTCAAATCGAATTCAATCCGAAACAAATTCAGGCTTATCGTTTAATCGGTTACGAAAATAGAAAATTACGTCCGGAAGATTTCAAAAATGACGCTATTGATGCGGGAGAACTTGGAAGCAATCATACCGTTACGGCGCTTTATGAAATTATTCCTGCCGGAGTAAAAAGCGATTATTTGGCAGAACAGCCAGATGCTTTAAAATATACCAAAGTCGAAGAAGGCGGAACAAATTACAGCAATGAACTGGCAACTATAAAATTCCGTTATAAAAAACCGGACGGAGATAAAAGCATTGAACTGGTACAGGTAATCGAAAACAAATCGGTTGCATTGGAAAAAACCTCTGATGATTTTAAATTCAGTACCTCAGTGGCCTGGTTCGGTCTGAAGCTAAGAGATTCAAAATTAATTTCAGATAAATCTTCTTATGCCATTTTGAAATTAGCTAAACAAGGACTCTCTAATGATCCGGAAGGATACAAAGCTGAATTTATCCGTTTAATTGAGGCTGCAAAATTCGATTAAATTTTATGATGAAAAATGTAAAACTTGCTTCATTGGCTTTTTCTATGTTTATCTGTCTCGTAACACATGCACAGGAAAAAGAGGTATCTCATACAAAACCTGTAAATACCGATAGTCAGATCATAATATGTGCACCATCAAAAAAATCTATTATTAATCCACCTTTGGTAATTCTTGATGGAGTTATAATCAATTTCAAAGATTTTCCTAAAGTAAACCCGAATACTATCAAAGAGATGAAAGTTTTAAAGGAAACTGAAGCAGCTTCACTCTACGGAAATAAAGGAATAAATGGTGCTATAATTATCACAACAAAGGAAAATAAATGAAATTTGATAACACAGATTTCATTTTTAACAGCGGTTTATTAACAAAATTATTTTTACATTTGATCTCCTTTTGAAACCCTTTCAGAAGGAGATCAATCATATTTTTTAATCATTTTCACACAATCAATTAATGAGCCCTATTTTAAATCAGAATTTATTTCTTGTAAAAGAGCATGTTGGCATGTTTAAAGCATCAAACAACTATGACATTTATAATCCGGAAAGCAATCAGATCATCCTGAACTGCAGAGAAAATAATCTGGGATTCTTCACTAAAATGTTACGCTTCACCGATTACAAAAGAATGACACCTTTTAATGTTGAAATCGCAGCAGCTTCAGGTGAAAAACTAATCTCAGTAAAAAGAGGTATTGCTGTTTTCAGATCGAATGTTGAAGTTTTTGACGAAAAAGAGAGACTGATAGGAACCTTTAAACAAAAGTTCTTTTCTTTTGGAGGTAAATTTGAAATTTTAGATAAAAACGAAAAACCGGTTGCTACACTTCAGGGAAAATGGACAGGCTGGGATTTCAAATTTACCCACGAAAATAAGCAGCTGGCTCAGGTAAGTAAAAAGTGGGCAGGAATGGGGAAAGAACTTTTTACCAGTGCCGATAATTATGTTCTTCAAATTGAAGAAACTGTAGCACAGGACAGTCCGCAAAGACAATTAATTCTGGCCGCTGTAATGTGTATTGACATGGTTTTGAAAGAATAGAAAAAGTTGTTAAACTTAGATTAAGAAAACATCTAAAGCATCATTTTAGGAAGCAAAAACCTTATTTTTGTGGTACTAAAATGATGCTTTCGCATTTCTAATATGACAATCATGACAGACTTAAAAAATAAAAATGCCCTAATTACAGGAGCCGGAAAAGGAATAGGAAAAGCAATCGCACTTGCACTTGCCAACGAGGGAGTAAATGTAATTTTAATTTCAAGAACCCAGGCTGATGTTGACCAACTGGCCATCGAAATCAATAATTTAGGTGTAAAATCTTTGGCTTTAGCTGCTGATGTTTCTGATATTAATTCGATAAATAGTGCTGTAGAAAAAGCATTAGCTGAATTTAAAAATATTGATATTTTAATCAACAACGCGGGAATTGGTGCTTTTGGGAAATTTCTGGAATTAGAACCAAACGACTGGGAAAGAATCATTCAGATCAACCTTATGGGAACCTATTATACCACCCGCGCCGTTATTCCGAATATGATCGAAAGACAAACAGGAGACATCATCAATATTTCATCGACAGCAGGTTTAAACGGAAACGCCCTTACCAGCGCTTACAGCGCTTCAAAATTTGCCGTTTTAGGTCTAACCGATTCTTTGATGCAGGAAATGAGAAAACACAATATCCGCGTTACTGCTTTAACCCCAAGTACAGTAGCTACCGATATGGCTAAAGATTTGAATCTGACGGACGGAAATCCTGAAAAAGTAATGCAGCCTGAAGATATTGCCGAACTGATTGTGGCACAACTGAAACTAAGCCGTCGCGTTTTCATTAAAAACAGCAGTATCTGGTCTACTAATCCCTAAAAAATAAATTCCAATCTTTTGAAATTCCAAATTCCCGTTACTTTAAAATTGAAATTTGGGATTTTAGTATTGGGATTTCAAAAATTTTATACGATGGAAAACTATTTAAGACAATTAATTGCCATAGAATTTACCGATAAGAAAGAACTTTACACCGGATTTCTTATTGATTATTCGGATGATTGGATTTTATTGCGAAACAATCCTGTAGATTTTGTTCTGGATGGTTTTGTACTATTAAAAAATAAAAACATTGAAGCCATTCACAGAGATCAGGATTTGGAATTTACCGAAAAAGTAATCCGTTTAAAAGGTTTGAGAACAAATGCCGAGGATATCATTCCAATACGTGATTTGAATTCAATCATCAATTATATCACAAACAAATACGGTATTTTCCAGATTGCTAAAAAATCAGCAAAATCAGCTTATTTGGGAAAACTAATCGAACTAACGGATGAAGAACTTATCATCGATTTCCTGGACACAAAAGGTCAGTTTGGTGGTGAATTAAGCTTTAATCCACAAAAGATAAGGGTAATTGAATTTGATACCGATTACATTAATTCTCTGAAATTAATGGTTGGAGAGAATCTTTAACTTTGAATTTGAAAATATTCCGCGAAGATACGCTGAGTTTCTCGCCGAGATTCACAGAGACTTCTCATATAAAAACGAAAAAAGCCTCATTAATGAGGCTTTTTTCGTTTTTGTCATAAATGACAAACTTTATCTCTAAACTTTGTGTATCTCCGTGCTAATCTTTGTGTATCTCTGCGAAACAAAAAACTTAAGCCTCTGTCAGTTTATTTAAAAACTCCAGACGAACACTTCCATCTTCGTCAATTTTTGTCAGATTTATTTCCTGAAGGGTATTTACCAGTTCAGGATTCCAAGGTGTTTTTACTTTTACGTAATTCTCCGTAAAGCCATGAATGTATCCCTCTTTATTTTCTCCTTCGAACAAAACAGTTCTGTTAGATCCTAACTGACTTTCATAAAAAGCACGACGTTTTTTAACTGATAATCCACGAAGCATTTTACTGCGTTTCGCTCTTACATTTGCCGGAACAATCCCCGGCATATTTGCAGCTTCTGTATTGTCTCTTTCGGAATACGTGAACACATGTAGATATGAAATATCCATTTCGTTAAGGAAATGATAGGTTTCTAAAAAATGTTCGTCTGTTTCACCCGGAAATCCAACAATCACGTCTACACCAATACAGGCATGTGGCATTACTTCACGAATTTTATGAACACGTTCTGTATACACTTCACGCAAATAACGGCGCTTCATTAATTTCAAAATATCATTACTTCCGGATTGTAACGGAATATGAAAATGCGGTACAAAAGTTCGGCTTTTAGAAACAAAGTCAATCGTTTCATTCTTTAGCAGATTAGGTTCGATAGAAGATATTCTCAAACGCTCAATCCCGTCGACTTTATCCAAAGCCTGAACTAAGTCCAGAAAAGTATGCTCGTGTTTTTTATTCCCAAACTCCCCTTTTCCGTAGTCTCCGATATTAACTCCCGTTAAAACAATTTCTTTGATGTCCTGAGCAGAGATTTCTTTGGCATTTTTCAATACATTTTCCAAAGCATCACTTCTCGAAATCCCTCTAGCTAATGGAATGGTACAATACGTACATTTATAATCACAGCCGTCCTGAACTTTCAAAAAAGCGCGGGTACGGTCTCCAATAGAATAACTTCCAACATAAAAATCGGCCTCAGCAATTTCACAAGAGTGTACTTCACCCATGTCATTCTTGCTCAGGTCATGAATATAATCTGTAATTTTAAACTTTTCTGTAGCTCCCAAAACCAAATCAACTCCATCAACAGCCGCTAATTCCTCTGGTTTCAACTGGGCATAACAGCCTACCGCCGCTACAAAAGCTTTCTCATTCAGTTTCATTGCTTTTTTCACCACCTGCTTAAACTGCTTATCAGCATTCTCTGTAACCGAACAGGTATTGATAACATAGATATCGGCTATTTCCTCAAAATCAACACGATCAAAACCTTCATCGTTAAAATTTCGGGCAATAGTTGAAGTCTCTGAAAAATTCAGTTTGCAACCAAGCGTATAAAAGGCAACTTTTTTTCTATTTTCCATAGGAATAAACTACGTTTTAAGTAGTAAGATATTATATTTACATCTCTTTTGAAGAGTTTGCAAATTTACATACAATATTCTTTAAAATAAAATCAATAATATACTATATATCAATATTTTGCAAGAACCTACTATTTTAATTCGTTTCAAAAAACTGTTAAATCAAACCAAATCATCAGGAAAAAATAATTGATCTGAAAAAAACACAACCCAATTCGATAAGAATAAAACGACAAATTGATCGATTAAACGCAAATAACATCGATTAAATGCGTTTTTTAAGCTATTAAATTAAAATTTTCTTACATTTAACTTTGCTGGAAATAATTTTAGAAGTAATTTCACTTCGTCAAAAAACAGGAGACGAAAACTATAGCATCAAAATCATAAATAGCGCATAACAATTTTGATTTTCCATCGTTATGTTGTTGTTTTGTTATCATAAAAATGGGCAGGCCGAAAACCATAAAGAGTAGGCAAAAATTAAAAATTAAAACTCCATATGAAAGCATTTTTACCCACAATCTGCTTGATGTTCTTAACCCTTTTTAGCGCTCAGGCTCAAACTGCTCCGGCTGCTAATCCATTTCCATCTATCAGCACATTGACAAACTGGGCGAGCTTAAACTCTCAATCTCAATTTGATATTGCAATTCGTGCGGTTGGATTTAAATTTGAAGTAAAAGAACCGGGTGAAGGCTCAACGGCTTACACTTATATTCGTAAAGTAACCGTAAATGAAGTAAACTACACGGATAGAATCGTTTACAGAATTACAAACAACAATTCAGCAAGTATCATTTCGTTAGTAACTGCTTCAACTGATTTAGTAAGCTTGTACACTCCGCAATTGTCTACTTTTAAAAACAACAATTGTAAAACTGAAATGTCTAAAGACAAAAACACAACTTGTACTTGCTACGAAAGCGCTAATTTCGCTATCGATCTTTGCGACGAACGTGTAAAATTGACAATGGGTGACGGAAACAAGTATTTTGTTTCAGTAGCTAAAAAATAATATTTAGTACTTCTTTCTAAAGTATTAAAAACCAAGAACTGTTTTCCAAATCTTTGCAAATCTTAAGCAAATTGAGTTTACAAAGATTTGGGACACATTTCATTTTATCTCTTTACAAGTCTGGATTCTTCAATTCGTACCAAACTTCCAGCTCCCCTTCATATTCAAAAGAATTCACGTAGCGAAAACCTAATTTTTCCAACGCTTTTCTTGAGGCCTCATTTCCTTCATCGGCATAAGCGTAAAGCGCTTTGACTTTCATCTTGTTAAACGCATAATCAACAAATGCTTTTCCGGCTTCCGTAGCATAGCCTTTCCCCCAGTGTTTTTCGATGAAACGATATCCTATTTCATAAAATTCTTTGTGACCATTAATTTCATAGTTTATGAATTTTATTCCGGACCAGCCCAAAAACTCATTCGTTTCTTTTAGCACAACAGCCCAGCGGCCCGTTCCAAAATCCTTATACTGCTGCCGAATATTTTCGATTTGAGCAATACTTTGCTCAATAGTTGTTACAGGCTTTTTTCCAACAAAAAGATGCACATTCGGATTCGAATCCAATTCAAACATTCCATCAGCATCCGAAAGAAGTAATTCTCTTAAAATTAGACGTTTTGTTTCAATTGGTTCTTTCATACAAATTAATTTAAGATATAACGCTGCACCACCTCAGCAACTCCATCATTGTTATTTGAAGCTACGATTACATCTGCTCTGTCTCTTAATTCAGGTGTCACATTATCGACCCAAACTCCTAAACCTGCATATTCGATCATAGTCAGGTCATTTCCGGCATTTCCTACGGCAATGATTTCACTTTGATGAATGTTTAGTTTTTCGGCTAAAAGCTTTAAGCTGGCCGCCTTATCGATTCCGTTCTGTGCTGCTTCCAAAAAGAAAGGCTTTGACATGGCAACACTTAAATGAGGCATTGCTGCTTTTAAGTCAGCTTCTACTTCTTTTAGATAAGAAGGTTCTGCCAGCAAAATACATTTTACCGCAGGTTCTGTAACCGCTTCTTTAAAACCAGACACTTTATTATGCGGCAATCCGGTAATTTCTTTCTCCACGTCAATATATTCCGAATCAGTTTCGCTTATAATTTCACCGTCCAGATACGTAATGATATGGGTATTCTTTTTTACACTGTAGTCATACAACTCATGAATTTGCTCAACAGTTAATTTTTGTTCGAACAAAACAACATCATCTTTAACCGTACTGATGATCGCTCCATTAAACGAAATCATATACGAATCATTCAAATCCAGCTCTAACTCCTTAGCATAAGCAGTCATCGCCGATGTTGGTCTGCCTGAAGCCAGAACGACGTATACGCCTTTTGCCTGTGCCTCCAACAATACTTTTTTATTAAGGTCAGAAATTTTATGATCGTCTGTCAACAAGGTATCATCCATGTCGAGCACTAACATTTTATATTGCATATTTTTTTTTCAGTTTGCAGTCTCAGTGTTCAGTCTCTCTACACTAAAACTTTTCACATCTCACATTTTACATCTTACAAAAAAATGAGACTATTGAATATTCATTCTAAATTCTTCAATAACCGGATTTGCCTTTGCAAAATCAGTTTCCTGAATAAAAACTTCTACTGCTAAATCAGATCCGCCATAACCTCCCATACGAGCCGACTGGATATTATCTTTTTTAACTGTATCCACTCCGGCTTCTTCTAATCTTTCCTTCAAAGCAATTGCTAAGACTTCACTTCCTGAAAACACCTTCATTAATCCCATGACATTTTTTTTTATTATTATATTATATTTTTATTCTAATATTTTTCTCAACTTTTCTTGAAAAACTTCATTTTCATTCATCCCAATATGCCCTTGATTTTTTAATCCGCAAAAATGCCCTTTAAAATCTAACAATTTATTTAACCTAACAGAATTATCACATGAAATTAATTCATCATCAATACCGTGAAAAATATAAATCGGTGCTTTAACTTTAGTCACATATTTAAAAGTCTCTAAATGAAACTTCTTCATAATATTTGGAAAAAAAGGCACTTTACTGCTTGATAATTCAGTAAAACTAAAATAAGGCGATTGAAGCAATAAGGCTTTTGGTTTATTCTCAGAAGCTAAAATTGTTGCCAATCCCGAACCAATAGAATAGCCCGCAATAATTATTTTATTTTCAGGATATCTTTTGCACAAAGCCTTATAAACGACTGCAACATCCTTATTCAATTGATCTTCATCTTCTATTTCACCTTCACTTTTTCCAAAACTTCTATAATCCAAAATAAAAATATCATATCCCAGATTAGTATAGATTTTGGCAATTTTCCCCCAAGTTTCTAATGTTCCTGCATTTCCGTGAAGATAAAAAACTAAACCTTTAGAATTTTCGGTTTTAAAAAGTAAACCATTCAAATTCACATCATCAAAAGATTTAACATTCAATTCTTCAAACTTTTGCTGATAATCAAACTTATAATCTTTCGGAAGTGAAGCGCTTTTAAAAACCATTTCAACCTGATTGAAATAAATATAAGAAACAACCAAAACATAAATTACAACAAAAAATCCTAAAAGTGTAATCATTAAAAATTTAAGCGTTTTGAGAATCTCCATACAAAACTTATTATTTCAGAATTTTATTCCTCTTCAATATCATCCTCTTCTTCATCAAGCTCCTCTTCTCCTTCTTCATCCATATCAAATAAATAAGGTTCTACTAACATTTTTTCGGCCAGGATTTCAATACGCTCTGTCAGTTCTTCAGCAAAAATGATTCGCTGTACTTTAGCGATACTGTTTGAAATACGCATAATTTTAGTTTCATGACGTAATTTCAGAATCGGATCAGCATCATCCAGAATAAACATTTTCAGTCGGTTTACGTTGTAGCCCGCTGTTGTAAACATATCACTCAATTTATTTGGTGTCCCGATTAAAACGTCAATTCCGGTAGAAACGTAGTTTTTATCGTAATCCATATCACCTTTATCGTGTACCCCATAAACTTCAAGGTTGGTATACTTTCCGTATTTTTCAAAAAGTTCTTCCATTTCCAACACTTTGGCTTTATCTTCTACAATGATCAAAGCCCGCGGCGATTCTTCGGTTTTCCCTGCCAATTGCTGAATGACATTTAATACAATTGTAGTAGATTTTCCACTCCCGGCCGGAGAAATAATGACACTATCGGCTCCACTTTTAATGGTCGAAAAAGTTTCCTGCTGCAACGCATTTGCCTCTGTTAAACCATTTTCAATTAAAGCGTCTTGTAATTTCTCGTTTATTTTTTTTAGTTTCATTTTTTTATGCTTTAAGCTTTAAGCTGTACGCTCCAAGCAAAAATTTATTTCATTTTTATAAAAGCTTAAAGCGTGTAGCTTAAAGCATATTGCGCGAAGCACTACTTGCTTGCAAACATTTTCACGTCAGTTTCCGAGATTTCACTTCCTCCTAAAATGATTAATCTTTCCACTACATTTCGAAGTTCACGGATATTTCCAGTCCAATCGTACTCCTGTAATAGTTTTATGGCTTTTGGTGAAAACACTTTTACCGAATTGCCTTGCTCTGATGCAATTTTCTCGGTAAAATGAGTAATCAATGCCGGAATATCATCACGTCTCTCGTTCAATGGCGGTACTTTAATTAAGATTACTGCCAAACGATGGTACAAATCTTCACGGAAACGCCCTTCTGCAATTTCAGTTTTCAGGTCTTTATTGGTCGCTGCTACCACACGTACATCCACTTTGATGTCTTTTTCAGCCCCAACTCTTGTGATCATATTTTCCTGTAATGCACGCAGCACTTTGGCTTGTGCCGAAAGACTCATGTCTCCAATTTCATCCAGGAAAATAGTCCCTTTGTCTGCCGCTTCAAACTTTCCTGCACGATCTTTTACTGCCGACGTAAAGGCTCCTTTTACGTGTCCGAACAATTCGCTTTCGATTAGTTCGCTTGGAATAGCGGCACAGTTTACTTCTATCAAAGGGAAATTGGAACGCTCACTCTTTTCATGTAGTTGATGTGCTACCAACTCTTTTCCGGTTCCGTTTGGTCCAGTAATCAAAACTCTGGCTTCGGTTTGGGCTACTTTATCAATCATTACTTTAATATGACTGATTGCTTCGCTTTCCCCTATCATTTCGTAGTTTTTACTAACCTTTTTCTTCAGAATCTTATTCTCTACTACGAGCTGTTTTTTATCTAAAGCATTACGA
This sequence comes from Flavobacterium sp. CFS9, assembly GCF_041154745.1. NCBI lineage: Bacteria > Pseudomonadati > Bacteroidota > Flavobacteriia > Flavobacteriales > Flavobacteriaceae > Flavobacterium > Flavobacterium sp. CFS9. Next base: position 768,463 of record NZ_AP031573.1, read on the forward strand.
ACGGTATTCAGCAATCGGTTTAAATCAGGTGGTTTCGAAATATAATCAAAAGCCCCTAAACGCATCGTATGAATCGCGGTTTCCATATCGCCATGCCCCGAGATCATGACCATCGGAATTTCCGGCTTAATCTTTTTTACTTCTTCTAAAACCTCAACTCCATCTAATTTTGGCATTTTGATATCACACAAAACCAAATCATAATCGTTGTTTTTTATTTTCTCAAGACCTGCCGCACCATCTTCTGCTTCATCTACCTGATACGTATCATTTTCTTCTGATAAAATTTTTACCAAAACTCTTCTGATGGACGCTTCGTCTTCTATAATTAGTATTTTACTCATTCTTTTTTAAGGTGCTAAGGTTCTGAGTCGCTAAGGTTCTGAGTTTTTTTTTATTATGAAGCTAAGAAACCTTAGCAACTTATAGACTCAGAACCTTAGCAACTTAAAAAATTAATATTTAAGCCATTTATACAATTCTTTCCAGGTTGGTTTTTTGCCATACATTAAAATCCCTATTCGGTAAATTTTGGCAGCGAACCATACTACAAGGAAAAAGCTAGCAAACAATAATGATACCGAAATTGCAATTTGCCACCACGGCACACCAAACGGAAGTCTCATCAACATAACAATTGGCGATGTTAACGGAATCATCGAGAATACTACTGCAATGGTTCCGTGAGGATCATTCACAACGGTAAAAAAACCAACATAGACACTCAAAATCAATGGCATAATGATTGGCAAAAGAAATTGCTGCGAATCCGTTTGGTTGTCCACTGCAGCACCAATCGCTGCGTAAAACGAACTGTATAAAAAATATCCTCCAATGAAATAAATTACAAAGCCAATTATGATACTGGCAATTGGTAAATTCCATAATTCGCGAATGTACATTTGGGCTGTTCCTGACATTTCATGCTGAGCAGACTGCATTAATTCCGGCGAAATTCTGGCTGTTGGACCAACATTCACTCCAAAAAAAGCCGATGCCGCAAACATTAATCCCAAACCTATGATGGCCCAAATCATAAACTGAAGTAATCCTGCAAGTGAAGTTCCCACAATTTTACCAATCATCAACTGAAATGGTTTTACCGAAGAAATAATGATTTCGATGATTCGGTTGGTTTTTTCTTCAATCACACTTCGCATGACCATATTACCGTAAATGATAATAAACATCATAATCAGATAACCAAAAGCACCTCCTATTCCTATTTTGATCTCATTCAGTCCTTTTAAACTCTCTTCTCCGGATGCTTTTACCAAATGAATATTCACATCTGACTGCGCTTTTTGAATGGCCAAGGTGTCCAGTTTTGCCGTTTCAAGATTTATTCTGGTAATTTTTGATGCGATTACATCCTGCGTTTTTTCAATAAAAGAAATACTGGGACTGTTATTCGAAATAAACTCAATTTTACTTTCTAAATCTGATAAATTACCTGTTTTTGGAATAACAATTAAACCATCAAAGCTTTCGTTAGTAATACTGTCTTTTAGGGCTTTTGTATCAATTTCAGACAAATTGAGGTATTTAAACTCAGCTTCTTCTTTATTCTGTTTTAGAAAATCCTGTGCAAACAAACCTGTTTCGTCATGAATGGCAATTCTTTTCGTCTCTGCTTTCATTGAACTCAGATACCCAATGAATCCTGCGATTGCCACAAACAATAACGGACTCAAAAAGGTCATGACAACAAAAGACTTATTGCGCACTTTTGCAATAAACTCTCTTTTTATAATTAATGAAATTATACTCATTTATTTAGATTATAAGATTTTTAGACTTCTTAAATTATTAGATTTTTTTTTTAGATCCGGATTCATTCATAGAATCCTGAAATCTAAATATCCAACAATCTATCCGGTTACTGTTTGAATAAAAATATCGTTTATGCTTGGTATTTTTTCTACAAAATGGGTTACTTGTCCACGCTGCGTTAGTAAATGCAATAGCTCATTTGGCGCTGCGTCTCCAATTTGAATATCCAGTTTCAGATCGTCATTTAAGGATTTAAAACTTGCCGGCGACACGGTGAATTTTTGTGTAATGTCATACATCAGGCCTTCTACATTATCCGTTAGAATCCCCACTTCAAAACTATTGGTTCGAAATTGACGCTTTACATCGCTTACTTTTCCTTCAATCAGTTTATTCGATTTATGAATTAAAGCAATATGATCACATAATTCTTCTACACTTTCCATGCGGTGTGTCGAGAAAATAATTGTAGCTCCCTGTTCTTTAAGCGCCAGAATTTCATCTTTAATTACGTTTGCATTCACAGGATCAAATCCGGAGAAAGGCTCATCAAAAATTAGCAATTTAGGCTTGTGCAGCACACAAACTACAAACTGAATTTTTTGCGCCATTCCTTTAGAAAGTTCCTGAATTTTCTTGTTCCACCAGCCCTGAATTCCAAGACGATCAAACCAGTATTCCAATTGTAATTTTGCCTCAGCTTTAGAAAGCCCTTTCATTTGAGCCAGATACAAACATTGTTCTCCAACTTTCATCGAAGTATACAATCCTCTTTCTTCGGGAAGATAACCTATATTCTGTATGTGTTTGGGCTGTAATTTTTCTCCATCCAAAATCACTTCACCGCCATCAGGTAAAGTAATTTGATTTATAATTCGGATCAGGGAAGTTTTTCCGGCTCCATTGGGACCTAGTAGTCCATAAATACTACCTTTTGGTACGTTTAATGAAACTTCGTTAAGCGCTACATAATCACCGTACTGTTTTACGACTTTATGTACTTCGAGTAAGTTGCTCATGCTATAATTAAGATTTTCTGCGTCAGTTTGACCATTGTGGCATTATGGATGTAAAAGTAAATAAATAGTATCGAAATCTTGTACTATTCACACAAAAAACCCATTCTACAATTTGCTATAGAATGGGTTTCTTAAATTTATTATGGATTCCTTTTCAAAAAAGTCCGGTTTATGAAAACATATCTTTTACCTTTTCAAAAAATGATTTTTCTGATTTTTCAGGGCTCGGAATAAAGTGATCGTCGTTAAGTGCATTTTCAAAAAATTGTTTTTGCTCTTTGTTCAGCGTTTTTGGTGTCCACACATTTACATGAACCAACAAGTCTCCACTTCCGTAACCATTGATGCTTGGAATACCTTTTCCTTTTAATCTTAAGATTTTTCCGGACTGAATCCCTTCTTCTAATTTAATACGAACTTTTCCATTAATTGCTTCGATGTCTTTAGAAACTCCTAAAACGGCTTCCGGGAAACTGATGTATAAATCATAATGAATGTTTTCGCCTTCACGTTTCAGAAACTCGTGTTCCAATTCTTCAATAGCCACAATTAAATCACCAGGAACGCTGTTTCCCGGAGCATCATTTCCTTTATTAGAAACTTTTAACTGCATGCCGTCTACCACTCCCGCAGGAATTTTGATTGAAACGGTTTCGTCTTCTAAAATCATTCCCTGAGCATCTGCTTCAGATGGTCGTTTATCTAAAATCTGACCAGACCCGCCACAAGTAGGACAAGTTGACGCAGATTGCATTCTTCCTAAAATAGTGTTGGTTACACGCATTACCTGTCCCTGACCGTTACAAGTCGAACATGTTTTGTAGGTAACTCCTTTAGCCTGAACTTTACGTTTTACTTTTACTTTTTTCTCAACACCATTTGCAATCTCTTCTAAAGTCAGTTTAACTTTAATTCGAAGATTGCTTCCTTTAGCACGACGAGGGCCACCGCCTCCGCCTCCACCGAAGCCACCAAATCCACCGCCAAAAATATCACCAAACTGGCTAAAAATGTCATCCATATTCATACCACCGTGACCACCGCCAAATCCGCCAGAACCATCAAAAGCCTGATGTCCGTATTGATCGTATTTCGCTTTTTTATTAGGATCGCTTAGTACTTCATAAGCTTCTGCCGCTAATTTAAAGTTTTCTTCTGCCTCTTTGTCGCCCGGATTTTTGTCCGGATGATATTTCAATGCACTTTTTCTATAAGCTTTTTTAATTTCGGCAGCGTCAGCATTTTTTGAAATGCCTAGTATTTCGTAAAAATCTTTTTTCATAATTTAGGTTAAATTGCTTCGCCAGTTTGCCAGCGCTTGTATCCAAATTTAAAATTCCGAATTCCAATACTTTAAAAATTGACTTTCAGAATATGTCATTTGCTTTCTTAGTTCCCGATAACAACTTTAGGGAAACGAATAATTTTGTCTCCTAATTTGTAACCTTTTTCGATAACGTCAACAATTTTCCCTTTTAATTTCTCAGACGGAGCCGGGATTTGGGTAATTGCCTCAGCAAAATCAGCATCAAAAGCATCACCTGCTTTTAATTCAACTTGCTCTAAACCTTTAGAAACTAAAGTATTTTTTAATTTTTCGTGAATCAATTCAACTCCTTTTGTCAAAGTTTCATCTTCCGATTTATTGATCTCTACTATAGCTCTGTCAAAATCATCTAAAACTGGCAACATCGCCAATAAAACATCTTGATTTGCAGTTTTAAACAAATCGATACGCTCTTTTGAAGTTCTTTTTTTGTAATTTTCGAATTCAGCAAATAGTCTCAAAAACTTATCTTTTTCTTTTGCCAAGTCTTGAGCCAATTGCTCTTCAACACTTAATTCTTCAACAATTAACTGCTCACCGTTGGCGTTGTTCTCTAACGTTACATCATCTAATTCCTGATCGAATTCTGTATTTTCCGTAGTCATATTACTTTTATTTTTAAAAATATTCTTAAACTTCATTTTTTATTCTTTCTTTTGGATTGCAAAAGTACTGCCAAATCTTCTAAAATGTCAAATTGTCACTTTCTTAAGACTGAGTCATTTAAAAAGCTAAAACCACCATTTAAAATTTAGTATAATTTTAAGACTATCACGATATAGATTATAGTATATTTGAAATCCAATTGAAAACTAAATTATTACCTATCAAAATTGAATTTAAGGGTTAGCCTCGGCTTTATAAATAATTATTAATTCAAGTTTACCTTATATTAAAAAAAGCTTCGCCTTATGAGACGAAGCTTTTTTTTTATGATTTCTTTTGTGATTGTCTTGGAACATTTTTTTGATTGCCTCGAATTCGCGAATTATTTCTAATGCAGCTTTTCAACCAAAATAAATTTACAGAATCTATGAGAGACAAAAAACCTCCAACTTATCCAACTGACATAAAGAACTAAGTCAGTAAAGCAATAATCTTCAACAGAGGAAGCAAGACTATTATTGCACGGGCGGAGGGATTCGAACCCCCATCAACGGTTTTGGAGACCGCTATTCTACCCTTGAACTACGCCCGTATTTTGAAGTGGCAAATTAAACGCTTTTTTTCTCTTCCGGCAACTATTTCATCGCTTTTAATTCAATAAAAAAACAGCAACTCTACAGCTATTCACCTAACATTTTCTTCTGCAATGAATTACAGAAAACATTCTTTGAACGAACTATTTGGCATCGGATTTAAAAACAAATGTGTTTAGAGTAAAAATCACGCTGCATTCATCTTTTTTTGCCACGAATTCCCGAATTATTTCTTAATGAGCTTATATAAAAACCAAAAAATCTGCTAAATCTGCCGAATCTGCGTAAAACAAAACCACACCAAGCTTATCTTTTTTTTGCCCCTAATTCGCGAATTAATTCTTTACAAGCTTACACAAAAAAAATGCGCAGATTCGGCTGCTGAATCTGCGCAAAAAACATTTTATTTCAGAATAAAAATCTAAGCTAGCAAAGCATTTTTCAATCCTTCAAAATCTACCGTAATCTGCTCGCCTGTTACCAGATTTTTAAGTGAATACGAATTCGAAGCAATTTCCTGATCTCCAGCAATTACGGCAAAAGGAATCAATCTTTTATCAGCATATTGAAACTGCTTTCCAACTTTTACGTTATCCGGATAAAGCTCTACTTTTATATTTTCCTGACGTAATTTCTGAATAGCCTGTGACGCATACAAAGCCTCTGCATCTCCGTAATTAATAAACAATGCTTTTGAAGTCGCAGAAACGGTTTCAGGAAACAACTGAAGTTCTTCTAAAACCAAATAAATACGATCCAGTCCAAAAGAAATTCCAACGCCGCTCATATTTTTCAAACCAAAAATACCCGTCAAATCATCGTATCTTCCACCACCTCCGATAGAACCCATCGAAACTGATTTTGGAGCCGCTACTTCAAATATAGCTCCGGTATAATAATTTAATCCACGGGCAAGTGTCACATCTAAATCTAAAGTAGCTGTCGACAATCCTAAAGTTGCCACATTGTCACAAATAAATTTAAGCTCCTCCACACCTTTCATTCCTTCTTCTGACGCTGCTAATAAATGGGAAAGCTGATTGATTTTATCTGCAAAAGTTCCGCTAAAACTAAAAAGAGGCTGTACTTTTACCAATGCTTCTTCAGAAATACCATTCTCGATCATTTCTTTTTTCACGCCATCTTCACCAATTTTATCCAGTTTATCAAGAGCCACAGTAAAATCAATTAATTTATCAGAAGCACCGATCACCTCAGCAATTCCTGATAATATTTTTCTGTTATTGATTTTAATGGTCACTCCTTCTAAACCTAATGCTGTAAAAACGGTATCGTACAATTGTACCAGTTCCACTTCCTGCCATAACGATTTTGAGCCAACCACATCGGCATCACATTGAAAAAACTCTCTAAAACGTCCTTTCTGTGGACGATCAGCTCTCCAAACCGGCTGAATCTGATATCTTTTAAACGGAAATTCGATTTCATTCTGGTGTTGCACCACATATCTCGCAAACGGAACTGTTAAGTCATAACGCAACGCTTTTTCAGAAATTTGTTTTGTAAACGAATTTAATTCAACTCTTTCTGCAATAGTAATTTTATCAGCAGAAACAGCCTGAAGCTGCTCAATAGATTTTGGCAGTTCAATTTTACTTTTATTGTAGAAAAAATTTCCTGAATTTAATATTTTAAAAATCAAACGATCTCCTTCTTCTCCATACTTCCCCATCAAAGTATCTGAATTTTCAAATGAAGGAGTTTCAATCGGCTGAAAGCCAAATTTCTCAAAATTATGTTTGATAACCTGAATAATATATTGACGTTTTGACACCTCCGCTGGTGAAAAATCTCTTGTTCCTTGTGGTATGCTCGGTTTTGAAGCCATTTTTTTAGATTATTAGTTTTTTGGATCTTTAGATTATTAGATTTTTTTTTAAATCTTAAAATTTAAAAATCTCCTTATGAATTACTGTCTTTTCAGAACTTCTTTTTCTCAGATTCTGAACGACTGCAAATATCTTACTTTTTAAAATAAATAATACCACTTCGAAAACAAACTTGTAACAAAAAACGTATTTTCGTGACAAATAGATCATGATGCTAAAATTATTTAAAGAAAATATCCGAATTGCTTTTGGTTCTATCAAAACTCAATTGCTGCGTACCATTCTTACCGTTTTAATTATTGCTATCGGAATTACTGCTCTGGTGGGAATCCTCACGGTCGTTACGGCTCTTGAAAATACGGTTTCGACCAATTTTGCATCAATGGGTGCCAACACCTTTAACATCAATCAATACGAAAACAACCTTAAAAATCGTGGAGGAAATGAACGTGAAATCATCAATCCGATTATTTCTTACCCTGAGGCTGTAGCCTTCAAAAACAAATACAAATATCCTTTTACCGAAACTTCACTTTCTTTTACTGCCACCTCCAAAGCTGAAGTAAAATATTCAGATCAAAAAACCGATCCGGAAATTACGATTGTTGGTGTCGACGAGCATTTTATCGCTAACTCAGGTCTTGAAACCACTTTAGGACGTTCGTTCAACCAATTCGATATTGAAAACAACACTTACTCCTGCGTTGTAGGTTCTGATTTTGAAAAAGGCTTACTAAAAGACGTTAACCCAATCGATAAAATTATCTCTATCCGTGGTGCCCGATTCAAAGTGATCGGTGTTCTAAAGGAAAAAGGCTCGACCTTTGGGAACAGTCAGGACTTACGTGTTTTAATTCCAATTCAGGTCGCACGATCTTTGTTTACGACTCCGAAAATCAACTATACCATTAGTGTGATGGTTTCAAAAAAAGAACTTTTGGACGAAGCTATAGATAATGCCACAAGTACGATGCGCAGGGTTCGTAAATTAAGCCCTGTTCGCGACAACAATTTTGGTATTGGAAGAAGTGACGATTTAATTAACCGTATTTTAGGGATCACCAAATATTTAGGATGGGCTTCCTGGATCATCAGTATCATCACCATCTTAGGATCATCAATTGCTTTGATGAACATCATGATTGTTTCGGTTACAGAACGAACCCGCGAAATTGGCGTACGAAAAGCTCTGGGAGCTACCAAAGTAACAATTTCAGTACAGTTTTTCATCGAAACCCTATTAATTGGTCAAATAGGCGGTTTGGTCGGTATTGTATTAGGAATTCTTGTTGGTTTTGCTTTCGCAGCTGCAATGAGTTTTGCTTTTGTAATTCCGTGGGTGGCCATCTTTGCTGCTTTTGCTACCAGTTTTATGGTCGCCATTGTTTCCGGTTTGTATCCGGCCATAAAAGCATCACAACTGGATCCTATTGAAGCATTACGATATGAATAATTTCTAGTTTACAGTTACAGTTTGCAGTTAGTTGTAAGACTGAAAACTGAGACTGAGACTAAAAATTGAGACTGCGACTGCAAACTCAAACAATTCCCTTAATCATACGATCATTATCGTAAATATCTTTTTTCAGTTCAATATTTTTGAAATTCATTTTTTCTAATAAATCAATCATCTCTTTCCCCAGATACTGATTAATTTCGAAGTACAATTGTCCTTTTTCCGAGAGATTTTTCTTTGCCAGTTCAGCAATTTTTCTGTAAAAAATCAAGGCATCATTATCGTCTACAAAAAGAGCAAGATGCGGCTCATAGTCCAAAACATTCTTTTTAATCTCTTGTTTTTCTAAATTCCGTACATAAGGCGGATTTGAAACAATGACATCAAAGTTTTGCTTCAATTCTTCTGCCTCTAAAATATCCTGAAGCATAAAAGTAACATCAACTTTATTTCTGACTGCATTTCTTTTAGCTGTTGCTATTGCTTTTTTTGAAACGTCGATTGCATATACTTCTGCATGGGGAAGATTTTTTGCCAAAGAAATTGCAATGCAGCCACTGCCGGTTCCGATATCAAGGATCTTGATTTTTTTTGATTTAGTTCCTCCTGAATTCTCATTAATAATCCATTCCACCAATTCTTCCGTTTCCGGACGAGGAATCAGAACATTCTCATTGACCTCGAAATCTAAGCCGTAAAAATGAGTTTTACCTAATAAATACTGTATTGGAACTTCTTTCTTTAATTGCAGTACTAAAAAATCCCAAATCAGAAAATCATCTTCCGAAAAAGCCAATTCATGATTTAATGCCAAATCAATTTGTCGTAATTGATGCTTATCTTCTAAAATTAAATAAAAAAAACTCTCTGCTTCATACGCATCGTAAAAGGGCGATAAATCTTTAATGAACTGAGTCCGATATTGTTTGATTTTCATTTTGGGTATTTGAACATTAATTTTCAGTCAAGGGCAACTGTACTACAAGGTAAACATTGTAAAGTAAATTCACTACACTATTCTCCTATAATTTTTTCAGCATCCAGACTGGGCAAGAACTGTGCCCGGTATTCCCCATAGGAGCTTCTAAATATTCAAAACCAGATTTTACATATAGCTTTTGCGCGGCGTGCATAAAAGGCATCGTTTCGATATAACATTTTTCAAAACCAAAAATTCGCGCCTGCTCTAAACACTTCTCCATCATCACACTTCCAATTCCCAAGCCACGAGTTTTTGGCAAAAAGTACATTTTCTGCAGCTCACAAATCTCCGGAGCACCATTTTCCAAAGGCGCAACTCCACAGCAGCCTATAATTTCACCTTCCTTTTCAACCACATAATAAACCGATTTTGGCTTATTGTATTCTTCAAACATTAAATCTAAATACGGATCTTCATAAGCAGTCCCTACTTTCGGTATTTCCATTTCATCAAATACAGATCGTATTAACTGCGCAACTGCCTGATTGTCTTCTTTTTTAATGACTCTTATAGTCCAATTTTCCATATTCTATTACTGCTTAAATATCATTACAAAAGTAAAAATACTTTTTCGATAGTGGGGTAACTACCCCAAAACTATCGAGACTAAACTCAAAATTAACTACTTTTGTATCGTGAATATACATGAAAAATACATAAAACGCTGCATCGAACTGGCTCAAAATGGTTTTGGGACTACTTATCCGAACCCAATGGTTGGAAGCGTAATTGTTTACGACAATCAGATCATCGGAGAAGGCTGGCACAAAAAAGCGGGAGAACCACACGCAGAGGTTAATGCTGTACGTTCTGTAAAAGACAAATCGCTGTTAAGCAAAGCGACAATATACGTTAGTTTAGAACCTTGCAGCCATTTTGGGAAGACACCTCCCTGCTGTGACTTAATTATAGAACATAAAATTCCACACGTGGTGGTTGGAACTGTTGATCCCAATGAAAAAGTGGCAGGAAACGGTATTAAAAAACTAATCGAATCCGGAGCAAATGTTACTGTTGGAGTTTTAGAAAAAGAATGCTTCGAGCTTAACAAACGCTTTTTTACTTTTCATCAAAAACAGAGACCTTATATATTATTAAAATGGGCCGAAAGTCAGGATGGCTTTTTATCCCCTGAAAAACAGAAAAATGCAGAACGAGAACCAATTTGGATCACCAATTCTTATTCCAGACAATTGGTTCACAAATGGAGAAGTGAAGAACAGGCCATTTTAGTGGGTACGCAAACCGTTATTGATGATAATCCGAAATTAAATACCAGAGACTGGTCAGGAAACAATCCCGTGAGAGTAGTTTTGGATCAAAATAACCGTATACCAAAAGATAGTTCTGTCTTTGACGACACTGTAAAAACCATTGTATTTACGAAATCTGAAACCAGCCTTTCAACAGAAAACACTACCTTTATAATAATTGATTTTAATCATAGCATTGTACCGCAGATTGCAGCTGCTCTGTATCAAAATCAAATTCAGTCTGTTATCATTGAAGGAGGTACTCAGACTTTGCAATCCTTTATCGACCAGAATATTTGGGATGAAGCCCGCATTTTCATCGGAAAAACTTCTTTCAAAAACGGAACTAAAGCACCACTTATTCCCAAAAAAAATGCAACAAGAACCAATATTCTCGACGACGAATTACTAAACATTAGAAATCATGATTGATACTATAATTTTTGACTTTGGAGATATTTTCATCAATCTGGACAAACAGGCAACTATTTCGGGATTGCAGAAATTAGGACTAAAAGAATGGAATGCAGAATTGAATCAATTGAATCTTTTGTTTGAAACCGGAGATATTTCACGAGAGGATTTTCTGTCAGGCTTTCAAAAACAACTTCCAAACGCCACTACCGAACAAATTTTGGAAGCATGGAACGCTATTTTAGCAGATTTCCCCTTATACCGACTGGAATTTTTACAACTGCTATCCCAAAAATACCGATTGTTTCTATTGAGCAATACCGATTCTATTCACATCGAAACTTTCGAAAACAAAAGTGGCATTTCGTTTTACAGTGATTTTTACCAATGCTTCGAAAAAGTTTATTTTTCATTTGAAATTGGGATGCGGAAACCAAATGCAGAAGTTTTTCAATATCTCATTAACAAACACGAGTTATCTCCAAAAAGAACTTTGTTTGTAGACGACAAAAAAGAAAATACAGATTCAGCCGCAGCACTGGGATTTCATGTCTGGAATTTACAAGTTGGACAAGAAGATGTTATTGATTTATTTGACAAACAAATACTTTAGCTATTGTTTTAGCCACAGATTAAAAAAATAATTTTAGAAATTAACTTTTGGAAATTAACGATACTTACCAAACCATTGCTTTCGAATCTGAAGAAGTGCTTTTAAAAGAAAAAAGCAGCAAATTCTTCGGCTATGCCTATCCTATCGAAAGTGAAGACGAGGTAAAACCTATTATTGAGAACCTAAAAAAACAGCATCCCCATGCGGTCCACTATTGTTATGCCTATCAACTAGGAACCGCGCCTAAAATCTCCTACCGTGCCAATGACGACGGAGAACCCGGCAACACAGCAGGCGCACCAATTTACGGACAGATACAATCTTTTGGCGTAACCAACGTTTTAATAGTAGTAGTTCGGATTTACGGAGGAATTAAACTGGGCGTTGGCGGCCTGATCACGGCTTACAAAACAACAGCACAAATGGCGCTGGAAGCCTGTGAGATTATAGAAAAGACAATAGACGTTCACTTTCTAATCTCCTTTGATTACAAAAATATGAATCGGGTAATGCGGGTTATAAAAGAAAAAAAACTGGAAATTACAGCTCAGGAAATGGAGATTAATGAAGACTCAGGGCTTCCAATTGGCAAAATAATAACCAAAACACGTAAAAAAAATGCCGAAACAATATTCGACATTTTTAATTTAATGTTTGAAATCGATATTAAAATTATATAATTTGACATTAAAAGCCATCACATTTTAACAATTATACCAGCGTTTTAAATAATTCTAAAATGTAATCCGGAGGTGCTGTAGGACGACCCGTTTTTAACGAAATAAATACTAAAACAAACACGGCAGTTGTTAATAACTCATCTTCTTCATTGTAGATTGCGCAATCAAATTCAATCTTAACAGATGTTTGACTTTTGAAAGTTGTATGAATGGTAAGAAGCTCATCGTAACGTGCCGATTTTTTATAATTTATCTGCATTGAAACAATTGGCAATCCGATACCGCTTTCTTCCATGCTTTTATATGAAATCCCTTTATTTCTAAGCCATTCCACGCGTCCAATCTCAAAATATGGCACATAATTTCCGTGATAAACAACCCCCATTTGATCGGTTTCCGAGTAACGAACACGCACTTGCGTTTGATGATTTTTCATTATTTTCAGATTAAAAAAAATTAAGTTTAAAAAGTTTACTTACAACTTTTTTTTATAAAATTAGACTTCAAAATATTTTTTTTTACAGAAATTTGTTCACATATTTGTTATCCCGAAATACGGAATAAAACTGCTCCTTTTTTATTAGGAGAATCTTTATCAATAATAAGAAAATTTATTTGAATCTATGACTAAAACTGCTCAATCGGTATGGGAAAACTGTTTGTCTTTTATAAAGGACAATATTCAAGATCAAGCATACAAAACTTGGTTTGAGCCAATCAAGTCAGTTGAACTAACCGATAACGCGTTATACATTCAAGTACCAAGTAAATTTTTCTACGAATGGCTCGAAGAGCATTACGTAAAATTATTGAAAGTTGCACTTACCAAAGAACTGGGAAAAAACGCAAAGTTACTCTATAAAATTAAAATGGAGAACACTTATGGAAATAAACAGCCGTTTACCGAGCAGCTGCCAAGTTCCAACAGAGTTCCAATGAAACCGCAAGAGGTTGATGCTCCGTTTAAAAACCTAAATCCTGAACTTAAGAATCCGTTTGTAATTCCGGGAATCCGAAATTTAAAAATTGAATCTCAGTTAAATCCAAATTACAGTTTTGATAATTTCCTTGAAGGAGATTCAAACCGTTTGGCCCGTTCTGCGGGTATGGCAGTTGCCAACAAGCCTGGAGGAACTTCCTTTAATCCGTTATTGATCTTTGGAGGAGTTGGATTAGGAAAAACCCACTTAGCACATGCTATAGGAGTAGAAGTAAAAGACAAATATCCTGAAAAAACGGTTTTATACATTTCTGCCGAAATTTTCACACAGCAATATATTGATTCTGTAAAAAAGAACAATCGTAATGATTTTATTCATTTTTATCAGTTAATCGATGTTTTAATTATTGACGATGTTCAGTTCTTATCAGGAAAATCAGGAACTCAGGATGTATTCTTCCATATTTTCAATTATTTGCATCAAAACGGAAAACAGGTAATCCTTACTTCCGACAAGGCACCTGTTGATATGCAGGATATCGAGCAGCGTTTATTATCCCGTTTCAAATGGGGTCTTTCTGCCGAACTGCACCAACCGGATTACGAAACCCGTATTTCTATCTTAAAAAACATATTGTATCGTGATGGTGTTGAAATGCCGGAAGATATTATCGAATATGTGGCACGTAACATCAAGAGTAACGTTAGAGAATTAGAGGGCGCTATTATTTCCTTAATTGCTCAGTCTTCTTTCAACAAAAAAGAAGTTACTATTGAGTTAGCCAAAAGCGTAGTAGAAAAATTTGTTAAGAACGTAAAAAGAGAAATCTCTATCGATTATATTCAAAAAATTGTGTCTGATTATTTCCAGTTGGATGTTGAAACACTTCAATCGAAAACCCGAAAGAGGCACGTGGTACAGGCGAGACAATTGGCCATGTTTTTTGCAAAGAAATTCACAAAAGCTTCTTTGGCAAACATTGGTTCACAAATTGGAGATCGCGACCACGCTACCGTATTACACGCTTGCAAAACAGTTGACAATTTAGTTTCTACAGACAAACAATTCAAAAAATTTGTCGAAGACATCAACAAAAAACTAACGCTATAAACGCGCATCATGCCAGTAAAAATTTTAATGGTTTGTTTGGGAAACATTTGCAGATCACCTTTAGCTGAAGGTATTTTAGCTTCAAAATTACCCAAAAATAATTTCATCGTTGACTCAGCCGGAACCGGATCCTGGCATGTAGGACACTCCCCTGATAAACGATCTATAGCAGTAGCCCAAAAAAACGGCATAGACATTGGAAACCAAAAAGGAAGACAATTCAAACCTGCTGACTTCAATACTTTTGATTACATCTATGTGATGGATTCTTCTAATTATGACGACGTTATAAAACTGGCTCAGACTGAAGAACATAAAAACAAAGTCCGTCTGATTTTAGACGAATTATTTCCCGATGAAAACGTAGATGTTCCGGATCCTTACTTTGGCGTTACCAACGGATTTGAAAATGTATATCAAATGTTAGATGAAGTAACCGATATCATCTCGAAGAAACTTATCGAAAAACATTCATAAGTTCTTCTTTTCCTAACAAAATAAAAAGACATCTATGAAACTTCTGGGAAAACTATATTTAATTCCAACAACAATGGGCGAAAGCGACCCTATGGATGTTTTACCTCAAACAGTAAAAAGAAGTATCGATTTTATAGATCACTATATCGTTGAAAACGAAAAAACAGCCCGTAAATCCATAAAAGCGGTCTCGCCGGAGAAAAAACAATCTGAACTGATTCTTTTTACCCTTAATAAACGTACGGAACCAAGCGAACATTTAGACTTTATCAAACCTTTGCTAGAAGGAAAAAATGTTGGATTAATGAGCGAAGCCGGCTGTCCCGGTGTTGCTGATCCCGGCGCTGTAATTGTAAAACTGGCTCATGAAAAAGGAATTCAGGTAGTCCCTTTAGTAGGTCCGTCTTCTATTTTACTGGCGATGATGGCTTCGGGAATGAACGGACAAAGTTTTACTTTTAACGGGTATTTACCGATTGACAAAGACGAAAAAAAATCAGCGATTCGTCATTTCGAAAGATTATCGCAAGATAAAAACCAATCGCAGCTTTTTATTGAAACTCCGTATAGAAACAACAAATTAATCGAAGATCTTTTACAGATTTTAAATCCGTCAACACATCTTTGTATTGCAACAGACATTACATTGCCAACCGAGTTCATTAAAACGATGCGGGTTTCGGATTGGAAAAAACTAAAAATTGATATAGACAAACGTCCTACGATTTTTATCATTCATAAAATGTAATCATAATGAATAAATTTTTCCTTTTACTTCTGATCTGCTTTGCACAAGTTACATTTTCACAGACCAATAAAGAATCTGAGCAGACCACAACAAATTCTGTTTCAGACAACAATGAAATCTACAACATTGCAGGCATAGATGTTAAACCTGAATTCCCGGGCGGTATCATTCAATTTAATACTTTCCTGAGCAAAAATTTTATAAACCCTGCTGAAAAACCAACTCTCAAAGGAACGATCTATTTCACCTTCATCATTGAAAAAGACGGATCAATAAGTGACATAAAGATTATAAGAGATCTGGGATTTAAAACTGGAGATGAGGCAATACGTGTTTTAAAATCAGCTCCAAAATGGACACCCGGCAAGCATCAAAATAAAGTAATAAGAACTCTGAATACTGGCAAGATAAGTATCAACTAGACAGCACTTTTTTACATCACTCACAAGTTTTCCCTAATCAAACTTTATCATGAGTAAACTACCCAATGTAACCACCAGCATTTTCACTGTCATGTCAAAAATGGCAACGGAATACAACGCAATAAATCTTTCACAAGGATTTCCAAATTTTCCAGTTGATGAAAGACTGACCAATATCATTGCGAGATTAGCAAAAGAAAACGTGCATCAATATACTCCAATGGCCGGATTTCCTCCATTGATGGAGCAGATAGCGCAATTGGTTCAAAAATCCTATGACAGAACCATTCGCCCGGAAACTGAAATTCTGGTAACCGCGGGAGCCACTCAGGGAATTTTCACTACCATTTTGGCTTTGGTCAAAACCGGTGACGAAGTCATCATTCTGGATCCGAGCTATGATTCGTATGAGTCTCCTGTTTTATTGTGTAACGCAAAACCTGTTCGTGTTGCTTTAAACGACGATTATACCCCAAACTGGGAAACGATAGAAAAAACCTGTTCTTCAAAAACGAAGATGATTATCATCAACAATCCACATAATCCAACAGGTAAAATTTTAACTCAGGATGATTTTTCTCACTTAGAAAAACTATTATCCAAATATCCTGATCTTCTTGTTCTTTCTGATGAAGTTTATGAATACATTACTTTCGAGGAAAAACATATTTCAGCCCATACCAAAGATTTTCTTTTAAACCGTTGTATCATGGTTTCTTCTTTTGGGAAATCATTTCATATTACGGGTTGGAAAATTGGCTACACTGTTGCTCCCGAATATTTAATGAAAGAAATCAAAAAAGTACATCAATTTTTGGTTTTCAGTGTGAATAGCATTTCACAGGCTGCCATTAGCCAATATCTGGAGATCGTTGATGTCAATTTACTTGGAAAGTTCTATCAGGAAAAAAGGGATTATTTTCAAAAACTTCTTCAAAATAGTCGATTTGAATTGAAACCCTGCGAAGGCACTTATTTTCAGGTGGCTTCTTATGCTACTATTTCAAACGATGACGATGTCACTTTCTGTAAAAAATTAATCACAGAACATGGCGTTGCCACAATTCCGATTTCTACTTTTTATTCTGATCACAAAGATCAAAAGCTAATCCGCTTCTGCTTTGCTAAAGACAATTTTACACTGGAAGCAGCCGCAAAAAAATTGGGCAATATTTAAAGTTTATTAAAATTTTATAACATTATTATGCGTGCATCCTATTTATTTAATTAATATTGTAATAAAAAGAAATACATATGAGCTATACAGATAAAATGTTAAGAGATGATGCTTTAAAAGGCAAAGTCATTGTTGTTACAGGTGGAGGAAGCGGTTTAGGGAAAGCCATGACCAAATACTTCTTAGAATTAGGGGCTCAGGTAGCCATTACTTCTAGAGATTTAGAAAAGCTTAAAAACACTGCCGCTGAACTTGAAACTGAAACAGGAGGAAAATGTTTACCGCTTCAATGTGACGTTCGTCATTACGAAGAAGTTGAAAACATGCTTCAGGAAGTTTTAAAAACTTTTGGAAAGGTTGATGTTCTATTGAACAATGCTGCCGGAAATTTCATCTCACCAACAGAACGTTTATCTGCAAATGCTTTTGATACGGTTATTGATATTGTATTGAAAGGTACTAAAAACTGTACACTTGCCTTTGGAAAACACTGGATCGATACTAAACAAACCTCTGCTACGATTTTAAATATTGTAACGACTTATGCCTGGACAGGTTCAGCCTATGTAGTACCTAGCGCAACTGCAAAAGCCGGAGTACTGGCAATGACCCGCAGCTTAGCTGTTGAATGGGCAAAATATGGAATCCGCTCTAACGCCATTGCTCCGGGACCATTCCCAACAAAAGGAGCCTGGGACCGATTATTACCGGGGGATCTTGCCCAAAAATTCGATATGGCCAAAAAAGTGCCGTTGAAACGTGTTGGAGATCATCAGGAATTAGCTAATCTGGCTGCTTATTTAGTTTCAGATTTTTCAGCTTATATCAACGGAGACGTTATTACCATTGATGGTGGAGAGTGGTTAAAAGGTGCCGGACAGTTTAATCTACTGGAAGCCATCCCGGAAGAACTTTGGGATCAGCTTGAAATGATGATTAAAGCAAAAAAGAATAAATAATTACAAGTGCTTACTAAATTCAGAATATTTTATTAAAACTATACTGATTGCACCAAATCCCGATGGCATTGCTACCGGGATTTTTTTTGAATAGTTCCTGTAATCCTCTCGAAACCTTAGTTAAACTTATCCTCATAAATTCAATTTTAAAGTTCGGATACCATTATGAATCCACTTAAATTATTATTTTTGCCAAACAAATATATAACACAAATTTTATGCTCATTATTGGACTTGCAGGAGGAACAGGAAGTGGAAAAACAACAGTAGTACACCAAATCATGAATGAATTACCGGACACAGAAGTGGGTGTAATTTCTCAGGATTCGTATTATAAAGAGACTAACAATTTGTCATTTGACGAAAGAGCATTAATCAATTTTGACCACCCTCGTGCTATCGATTTTGAATTACTGGTAAAACACCTTAAAGCGTTAAAAGCAGGTGAAACCATCGACCAGCCTGTATATTCTTTCATACAGCACAACAGAACCGACGATACGGTTTCAACTCACCCAAGAAAAGTAATGATTGTTGAGGGAATTTTAATTCTAACCAATCCGGAGTTACGTGATCTTTTTGACATCAAAATTTTTGTTCATGCCGATTCAGACGAAAGATTAATCCGTCGTTTAAAAAGAGACATCTCAGAACGCGGACGTGATATTGACGAGGTTTTAACACGTTATCAAAACACTTTAAAACCAATGCACGAACAGTTTATAGAACCTTCTAAAGCTTTCGCCGACATTATAATTCCAAACGACAAATACAATACTGTGGCAATTGATGTAGTCCGGGCTGTAATTAATCAGAGAATTTTATAATTTTTATTGTAATTTTAATGCATCAAAGTTAGAAGATCCATTTCACCTTTTGTGCCTGACAATGGCACAAAAGGATAATAACTTCTATCAAAATCAAAACACCAATCGAAATTATAAAACGCAATCGGTTAAATGAAAATAAAAAACCCATATAAAGACAAAAAATGGTTCAAACTCCTAGGCAACAAATACGTTTGGGTGCTACTCTTTTTTGTAATATGGATGTTATTCTTAGATAATTATTCTTATTTTGATCATCGTTTTCTGGACAACCAGATCCACGAATTACAAGACAATAAAAAATACTATCAGGACGAAATAAAAAAAGATCAGGAACAGATCAAACAGCTCAAAAATCCTGAACAAATTGAAAAATATGCCCGCGAAAAGTACTTTATGAAAAAAGACAGCGAAGATATTTACATCATACATTTTGAAGGAGATACCATTCAAGATAAAGAATAACCCGAAAAAATACGCAATGGCCACTACCCTGTTCGACGATTTTAGTCCGATTTCATCCAAACAATGGAAACAAAAAATTCAGTTTGAATTAGATGGAGCCGATTACAACCAAACTGTAATTTGGAATTCTCCCGAAGACATTCAGGTAAAACCATTTTACCACATTGATGAAGCTTCAAAGGCTGTAACAGTAAAAACTCAGGTATCCAACTTTAAAATTTGCCAGAACATTTTTGTTTATGATGTTGAGAAATCAATTCAAAGAGCCATCAATACACTTGAAAGAGGTGCTGAAAGCCTGCGTTTCACCATTGAAGACAAAACCACTGATGTTCAAAAATTACTGGAAACACTTCCTTTAGAAAACAGAATTGTTTACTTTAATTTGAATTTCATTTCAATCGATTTCGTAAAATTACTGGACCAGATTTCAATTCAGAAGAAGGCTACTTTTTATTGCAATATTGACCCTATTGGACAATTGGCAAGAGAAGGAAACTGGTTTTCCACGCCAGATAAAAACAATTTTGAAACACTGGAAAAAATTTCAAAAGCAACAGCCAATGTTTCATTCTTAAGTATCGACTCCGGTTTGTATCAAAATGCAGGTGCTAATATTACGCAGCAAATTGCTTATAGCCTGGCACATGCCAATGAATACCTGAATCGCTTTCCGAATACATCAAAACCAATTGTTTTTGAAGTTTCAGTAGGAACTAATTATTTCTTTGAAATTGCCAAGCTTCGTGCATTGCGTATGCTTTTCAAACTAATTGCTGCCGAATATAATTCTGACTTAGAATGTCATTTATTGGTAACTCCTACCAAACGAAATAAAACGATTTACGATTACAATGTCAACATGTTGCGTACAACCACAGAATGCATGTCGGCTATTTTAGGCGGTGCAGATGCTGTAGCCAACTTGCCTTACGATGCTTTGTATCATAAAGACAATGAATTTGGCGATCGTATTGCCCGCAATCAGTTACTGGTTTTAAAACACGAAAGTTACTTTGACAAGGTAGATAATCCGGCAGACGGAAGTTATTACATTGAAAGTCTAACGATGCAGCTAGCCGAAAAAAGTTTAACGTTGTTTAAAGACATTGAAGCAAACGGAGGTTTCTTAAAACTTTTGAATGACGGAACGATCAAGAAGAAAATTCAGGAAAGTGCCGCAAAAGAACAGGAATTATTCGATTCTAAAAAAGAAATCCTGTTAGGCACCAACAAACATCCGAACAAAGAAGACAAAATGAAACATGATTTAGAATTGTTTCCTTTCGTAAAAATAAAACCAAGAAAAACATTAATTACTCCAATAATAGAAAAAAGATTAGCCGAAAAACTGGAGCAGGAACGTTTAGAACTTGAATAATCTTTTTAAAGTAATTAATTAAACTATACAACGAAGAGTCTCCATGATTAGAAAAGACCTTACACATATTAAGTTAGATGTTAACCGTGAAGAGTTAGACGAACTGACACATAGCTCAGAATCCGTAACTCATAACTTCAGCACGGCCGAAGGAATTGAACTCAAAAAAAGATATTCCGAAAAGGATCTTGAAGATTTAGAATTTCTTGATTTTGGAGCCGGTTTTACACCCAACTTGCGCGGACCTTATGCTACCATGTATGTGAGACGTCCATGGACTATTCGTCAATATGCCGGATTTTCGACCGCTGAAGAGAGTAATGCTTTTTACAGAAGAAATTTAGCTGCAGGACAAAAAGGACTTTCGATTGCCTTCGATTTACCTACCCACCGTGGTTACGATTCCGATCATGAAAGAGTGGTTGGTGATGTTGGAAAAGCCGGAGTAGCCATCGATTCTGTTGAAGACATGAAAATATTATTCGATCAGATTCCATTGGATGAAATGTCCGTTTCAATGACTATGAATGGAGCCGTTTTACCTATTATGGCTTTTTATATCGTTGCGGCCGAAGAACAAGGCGTACCTATTGGAAAGTTATCCGGAACTATCCAAAACGATATTCTAAAAGAATTCATGGTGCGTAATACTTATATTTACCCTCCGACTCCTTCGATGAAAATCATTGCAGACATCTTCGAATTTACAAGTCAAAAGATGCCTAAATTCAATTCTATTTCTATTTCAGGATACCACATGCAGGAGGCGGGTGCCACTGCCGATATCGAATTGGCCTACACCTTAGCCGACGGTCTGGAATACATTAGAACCGGTCTCTCCACCGGAATGAGTATTGATGATTTTGCTCCCCGATTGTCTTTCTTTTGGGCTATCGGAATGAATCATTTTATGGAAATTGCCAAAATGAGAGCAGGTCGAATGATCTGGGCAAAACTGGTACAGCAATTCAATCCTAAAAGTGACAAGTCTTTGGCGCTTAGAACTCATTGTCAAACCAGTGGATGGAGTTTAACCGAACAAGATCCGTTTAATAATGTTGCCAGAACCTGTATCGAAGCCACAGCAGCTGCTTTTGGAGGAACACAGTCACTGCATACAAACGCATTAGATGAGGCTATTGCTTTGCCAACTGACTTCTCGGCAAGAATCGCCCGAAATACTCAGATCTTTTTACAGGAAGAAACTAAAATTACCAAGACTGTTGATCCGTGGGGAGGAAGTTATTATGTGGAAAGCTTAACGGACGAAATTCTCAAAAGTACCTGGAAACTTATCGAAGAAGTGGAAGAATTAGGCGGAATGACCAAAGCCATTGAAGCCGGAATTCCGAAATTAAGAATCGAAGAAGCTGCAGCAAGAAAACAGGCCAGAATAGACAGCGGGCAGGATATCATTGTAGGTGTAAATCAATTTAGATTAGAAAAAGAAGATCCGCTACACATTCTGGATGTTGACAACCAAATGGTTCGCAAGCAGCAAGTGGATCAGCTTAAAAAAATTAAAGAAACCAGAGATACTGAAAAAGTAAATCAATCACTCGAAAAATTAATTCATTGTGCAAAAACCGGAGAAGGTAACTTACTAGCAATCGCCACTGAAGCTGCCCGATACAGAGCAACTTTAGGAGAGATTAGCGATGCCCTTGAAAGTGTATTCGGCAGATTCAAAGCACAAATTAAATCCTTTAGCGGTGTGTATAGTGCAGCAATAAAAAACGACGAGAATTTTGAAAAGGCAAAACAACTAGCAGACGTTTTTGCCAAACAAGAAGGAAGACGTCCCAGAATTATGATTGCCAAAATGGGACAGGACGGACATGACCGTGGTGCAAAAGTGGTCGCTACCGGTTATGCCGATGTAGGTTTCGACGTAGACATAGGTCCGCTTTTCCAGACTCCCGCCGAGGCTGCCAAACAAGCGGTTGAAAATGACGTACACATCTTAGGAGTTTCATCGCTCGCAGCCGGACATAAAACTTTAGTCCCTCAGGTGATTGAAGAGCTTAAAAAACACGGACGAGAAGATATTATGGTTATTGTGGGAGGAGTAATTCCTGCTCAGGATTACCAATTTCTCTTTGATGCCGGAGCAGTAGCAGTGTTTGGTCCGGGAACCAAAATTAGTGAAGCAGCCATTAAAATCTTAGAAATTTTAATTGATTAAAAGATAAATTCATTAGGAGAGAGGCAATTGCCTCTCTTTTTTTATACGCTATCTTCACTCCAACAGAGAAAACCTTTAATTTGTGATTTCTCCTTCTTCGAAATGACATTAACAGGCGCTTCAATTGACATCTAAAATATCATGCCCTATTATCGATTAAAAACAGCCACAAAAAAACCTGCTTTTTACAGCAGGTTTCTTCATAAAGTTTACACCTTATTAATTGTGTATTGTAGCGTTACTATCCGCTTCAATATAAGAAAGATCATAACCTCCAAAGGCTTTCAGGTAGCTTTTCAACGAAGTCCCATAGGCATCTCTAAAGTGCTGACCTCCTTTGTTCTTAAAAAAGTTTTTAACTGAACCTGCACCACCAAGATGCGCGGCAGCTAAAATACCAGACTCTGTAATTTCAATACCGTTAATAATTTTCCCTTCATACTTCTCGATCTCATTGCGCAAAATCCATTTGTTTTTAGACAATAACACCAGAAATGCTTTTTCCTGTAAGGCAGGGTCTTTTAAAAAGGCTTTGTTGTTTTGAACACCAATAGCTCTCAGTGCCTGAGTCCCAAATTGATATTTCCCCATGTAACCAAGTGAATTTACCAAACGATATTTCCCTTGAGATTCCTTAAAAGCTACAGCTTCTTTGAATCCAATAAGGCGTTTTCCGGTAAATGGGGTGTTTAATTTGTGTAAGGTAGGATAATCATCCTCTTCTAATGATGGATATACGTATTCAGATCCATCTGTTTTTTCTATTAGAAACCACGGTTTGGTTTCCAGATTAAAGGGTTTAAAACCCAAAGTCAAAAATGTAATAATAACGATCAAACTCGCATAAAAATACCACTTCTTTATCATAAATTGTTTTTCTTCAAAACGCTGTCACCTTTTTGAAATTTCTACGGTGCAAAGGTAATAAAAAACAAATTACACTGATAATCAACAAGTTAATGTTTTCTAAAAATAGAAGGCATGTGCTTTAAGCCCTTTATTGGCGGAGTATTCGAGCGTTGGCGCCGGAATTTTTATCGTGTTAAAAACGGAAAAAATAGTCTTTAAAAAATGTGATTTTGTTTCAATTTTCGTCAAATTTACGTCAAAACTAAGATAAATCTTACGAAATCTTTTCGGGTTTTGTGTGAAATCAGGATTATCATTTTGTAAATTTCCGGTTAACATTCCATCGGCTCCATATCCAAAAGCCAAATTTAACCACTTTGGAATTTTACTTTCTTTTGCGAAGGAATGAAGATTTACAGAGAGCCAATAGGTTTGTCCATTATAATCTTTCAAAAGCTGTTCGTTTAACGAACTTCCCAATACTTTAGGTCTTAAATTCGCATATTGTGTCGTATGAAAAGAGAATTTTGGAACGATACGCTGTTCTTTCCAAAGTAATTCCTGAGAAACATATAAGGCAGTACCGGTGGCATTAGCAATAACATCTCCTGAAGAAGCACCCCATTCTGATGAAAATCCATCCAATACTTCGACAGCCGTCAAAAAGGCAAAACCGAAACCTGCTCCGTAAATTAATTGATTTTTTTGATCAGCTCCGCTCCATTTCATCATTTCAGCACCAAATCTTCCCAAATGATAAGCCGAATACATATGCCCCACCTTATCCATCTGAAGCCATTCGTTATTGTCATTTATAAAGTGGAAATTCGAACGAGGATAATCAGCATACCAAAGCTGATTCAAACCCAGTAAAGTTACCGAAGCCAAAGCAGCTTCGGTAAATATAACTGTATTTTGTCTTTTTTTATTTAAAGTATCCGAAGGTGTTAAAAAACGTTCAACCCTACTTTGAGCATTCACAGAAAAAACACTCCATAACCCTAAAACCGATAAAAAAAATAGGCTTTTAAAATTCAAAACTATCTTGTTACACCCTGACTAGCAATCCAGTCTGAGTATTTTTTTGCATTTACATTGTGTTCTGCCAAAGTAGCAGCGAATTCATGGTATCCGAAACGTTCAACGCTCGCACAAAAATAAATATAATCGTTTTTCTCCGGGTTTAAAACGGCATCAAGGGCTGTAATATCAGGCATTGCAATAGGTCCCGGGGGAAGTCCGATATTCACGTAAGTATTGTAAGGTGATTTCATAATCAAATCGTTGTAAAAAACTCTTTTGATTACCTGATCGAAATTATTGTCTCTCAATTTTAAAGCGTAAATTACCGTTGGATCTGCCTGTAATGGCATTTCTAAACGCAGACGGTTCAAATAAACACCTGCAATACGAGGTCTTTCATCTTTCTTTACTGACTCTTTATGAACGATAGAAGCTAAAATAGTAACCTGAACCGGAGTTAATCCTTGTTTTTTTGCCTTTTCGATTCTCTCAGAAGTCCAGAATTTGTGATATTCTTTGATCATTTTATCACGAAACTTCTCTGCTGAAGTATTCCAGTAAATTTCATAAGTATTTGGAATAAACATAGCGAAGACGTTTTCTTCATTAAAACCA
This sequence comes from Flavobacterium sp. CFS9, assembly GCF_041154745.1. Lineage (NCBI taxonomy): Bacteria > Pseudomonadati > Bacteroidota > Flavobacteriia > Flavobacteriales > Flavobacteriaceae > Flavobacterium > Flavobacterium sp. CFS9. The sequence continues at coordinate 794,208 of NZ_AP031573.1, forward strand.
TTTGCTGCCAAAAATTGCGGATCTCTAAAGGCTTTCAATAGTGATAAACTGTCTGCCTCGATCTCAGATCCCACTCTACCGGCAAAATTTTCCAGACGTTCCTGATTATTAAAAGCTAATTTTACAGGAACATTCGAACGCATAGCACGAACCAAATCCATATTATTCATGTCTTTTTTAAGCAAAAAACGACCAGACTTTACATTTTCAGGATAACTTCTTTTACTGGCCACCATCTCGAAATCTTCAAAATTCTTGATATAAGGCTCTAATATTTTTTTAACATCTGTATAATTTGCTCCTGTCGGAACATACACGTACAATTCTTTCTCCTCGAATTTAGTATTGGCGCTGAAGATTTTACTAATTAAAATAAATCCGTAAACCAATAAAACTGAAATTACGGCAACAGCAGTTAACGTGATGATTTTTTTTATGCTCAAAGTTTTAAATTTAAATGTGTTTATTAATTAACTGAAACATTGCTTCGTCCTGATACTGGTTATGGAGCAAAACCCAGTCCTTCTTAATTCCTATTTTCTCAAAGCCAAATTTAGTAAAAAGAGCTACACTTGCTACATTTCCCATAGCAATATTTGCATACAATTGGTGCAAATTTAAATTATGAAATGCATACTTAATTAAAAGCCCTAATGCCTCAGATCCAACTTTTTGATTTCTGTTTTCGTCTTTTTGAATGACTATCCCAATGCCTGCTCTGTTATTTTTTGGATCAAATTCAAACAAATCAATTAATCCGATCGCCGGAAAGTCCTGATCCTGGCAGATCGCCAGACGTAATTGCTTGGCCTCATAAATATCCTGCTGTGCATTTTCGAGATACTGGCGAATCAGAAACCTGCTGTAGGGTGTTTGCGTGTTACTGACTTCCCAAATGTTCTCATCATTCTCCATCTCATATACAAATTCCAGATCGTCAGGCTCCAGTGCCCGCAGATAAATCGAATCGCCTTTGAGTGTTATCATTTGATTGTAGATTTTTGATTGTATATTGTCAATTGTTCATTTTTGATCTTTCAACTTTTTACATTTGACATGCTACATTTCACTTTAAACTGTAATAGTTCCCTTGAAAACAAATTTAGCTGGTCCGGTTAAAAAAACATTGGTAAAATGGTCATCTGACTTGTCAAAAGAAACCACCAATTTTCCGCCTTCAACATTCAGATCAATTGACGTTTTATCGGTCAAACCAATAGCATTCATTGCAATTGCCACAGCCGTCGCTCCGGTCCCGCAAGCCAAAGTTTCATCTTCAACTCCTCTTTCATAAGTACGCAATGAAAAAGTACTATCGTCTACTTTTTTTACAAAATTAACGTTACTTCCTTTTTCACCATATAATTCCCCATAACGAATTGCGGCTCCATTCTCTTTCACATTATAATGCTCTAAATCCTCTACAAGCTGCACATGATGCGGTGAACCTGTATTTAAAAAAGTATAAGAATCGTATTTTTTTACTTCATCCACATCAATCATCTGTAACGAAATAATAGCATCTTCTCCCACCGAAGCATGATGCAATCCATCTGTTGCTATAAAGGTAGTTTTGTTGTCAATAACACCCAACTGATTGGCAAAAGCTACCAAACAACGGCCGCCATTTCCGCACATCGAACTTTGGTTTCCGTCTGAATTATAATAGACCATTCTGAAGTCAGTTTCAGTATCATTTTCGAGCAAGATAAGTCCGTCAGCACCTATCCCGAAACGTCTGTCGCACAGTCGTTCAATCAATTTAATATTGTCTTTTGGAAAGAACTCCGAACGGTTGTCAATCATAACAAAATCGTTACCGGTACCCTGATATTTATAAAATTCTATTTGCATTTTTTTTACATTAACTGACACAAAAGTACGAACAAATAATTAATGAAATGTTAATCATTGTTAAAGAGCGTTAAACCATTTTCTCAGATAATTTTTTGAAGTATTTTTACGTTAAAATAACCAATAATATAAACTGTAATATGAAAAGATTTTCAACCTTATTTTTAGTTTCACTGCTTAGCGGTGCAACTACCCTTGGTGCTTACAAATTATTATTTGAAAGCAGCAATTCTTTTTTTGGAAGAGGAAATTCTGTTGTTACTCTTGCCCCCAACTCCTTTGGAAGAAACGTAGCATTATCTGCTGAAACGGTTGATTTTACAGCAGCCGCAGACAAAACCATTCACACTGTTGTTCACGTAAAAAATGTCTCTCGAAGAACCGTCAGCAATCCTATGATGGAATTTTTCTACGGTTATGGAGGTCAACAGCAGCAGGAACAAGTTGGAACCGGATCCGGAGTTATTATTTCGGAAGACGGATACATTGTAACCAACAATCACGTGATTAAAGATGCTACAGAAATCGAAATTACTTTAAACAATAAAAAATCATACAAAGCGAAATTAATCGGTACTGATTCTAAAATGGACATCGCTTTACTGAAAATTAATGCTGATGAAAAATTGCCTTATACCGCTTTTGCCAATTCTGATTCTGTAAAAATCGGAGAGTGGGTTTTGGCAGTAGGAAATCCGTATAATTTAACTTCTACGGTTACTGCCGGAATTGTTTCGGCAAAAGCCCGAAATCTGGACACGAACGGAATTCAGTCATTCATTCAGACAGATGCAGCCGTAAACCCGGGTAATAGTGGTGGTGCGTTAGTAAACACAAGAGGCGAATTGATTGGAATCAATACTATGATCTCCTCTATGACCGGTTCTTATGTTGGATATTCATTTGCCGTTCCTTCTAATATTGCCCGAAAAATAATCGAAGACATTATGGAATTCGGAAATGTACAAAGAGGTATTTTAGGTGTTGAAGGAGGAGAATTAAACAGCACCGCATCTAAAGAACTGGGAATTACCGAAACACAAGGTTTCTATATTAGTAAAGTTTCTAAAAATTCCGGAGCCGAAAAAGCGGGATTGGGTAAAGGAGATATTATTATCAAACTTGACGACCAGAACATTGCCACTTATGCAGATTTGTCCGGTTATATTAACACCAAACGTCCAAATGATGTTGTAAAAGTAACTTATATTAAAGATGGGAAAACAAAAACAGTTCCTGTAACTTTAAGCAAAAATGAATTTTTTAGTACTGAGTTTAAAGGAATCGAGCTGGAAAACATCGATGCCTCTGATAAAAAGAAATTCAAAATTGACTATGGGGTAAAAATCAGAAGTATCACTAATGAAAACTTAATGCAGTATCAAAATGAATTACAGGGCAATATCATTCTAAGCATTGATAATGTTAAAGCAACCAATATTGAAACTGTTTCCAAACTTTTAAACAGAAAAAATGACGGACAAAGTGTACGTCTTGAAATGATCAGTAAGCAGGGAGAAATTCTTAGAATTATTATTTAAGCCTCTCCTTACGGTCGCAGTTTTCAGTTTTTCTTGATGAAAACTGCGACCGAAAACTGAAAACGCCTAAAAAAGTCATCTTAGAAATAAGGTGACTTTTTTTATTTTCCATCCCAAATGAGCTCCCATTTTCATTATCATTAGCTCAATTTTTAACTAATTGGGAAAAATTATTTTTTATATAAATTTCAAAAATAAATCATAAAATAGCTTACGAAATCGATTGAAATGGATACTTTTGCGCAAAATTTAAAAATAGTTGTCTATTTATTTTTTCAATTTAATCAATTATGAGCAAAAAATCTTTGTACCAAAAAGAGGTATCATTACAAGTCGACCGAAGAAGAGCTGGTGTCGAATTAATCAAAATCATAAGCGATTTATGGTATGACAAATCCATCGAAATGGTTCTTTTCAAAAACCAATTACTGGATCAAAATGTCAGCGATATTATCAATTTACATCAATACGCAGGTGAATTCGTAGGCAAGCCTATCACCATTTTTGATTCAGTTGAAATCGCTAGAGTTATTTTATCTTTAGATCTTCCGCCTGCAAAATTAGATCTTGGAAAACTGACTTACGAGTATCGTTTAGAAGATGAAAAGTATCCTGATGCGCGATATTTTGTAATCGATAAATTGAAAGAAGCAAAATCTTCAGAAGAAATTCAGCCAAAAGATGTTGTTTTATATGGTTTCGGAAGAATTGGCCGTTTATTAGCGAGAGAATTAATGTCTAAAACCGGTAAAGGAAATCAATTGCGACTGAGAGCAATTGTGACCAGAGACAAAAACGATGCTTCAACATTAGAGAAAAGAGCTTCTCTTTTAAGATACGATTCTATCCACGGAGATTTTCAAGGATCTGTTACTGCTGACCCAAAGAACAATGCATTAATTATCAACGGAACTACCGTTCATATCATTACAGCAAATTCTCCGGAAGAAATTGATTATACACAATACGGAATCAATGACGCCTTAGTTATTGACAATACCGGAGCTTTTACAACAGAAGAAGCTTTAAAAAGACACTTAACTTCTAAAGGAGCAAGCAAAGTTTTATTGACTGCACCTGGAAAAGGAGTTCCAAATATCGTACACGGAGTAAACCACAACGAGTACAATCCTGACGAAATTGATATTTTCTCTGCTGCATCCTGCACGACAAATGCTATCACACCAGTATTAAAAGCTGTTGAAGATACTCTAGGAGTAGTAAAAGGACACTTAGAAACTATCCATGCCTACACCAACGACCAGAATTTGGTTGATAATATGCATAAAAAATACCGTCGTGGAAGAGCTGCTGCTTTAAACATGGTTATTACTGAAACCGGTGCAGGAAGTGCCGTTGCAAAAGCATTACCATCATTAGAAGGAAAATTAACTTCTAACGCCATCAGAGTTCCTGTTCCAAACGGTTCATTGGTAGTTTTAAACTTAGAAGTTAACAAAGCAACTTCGATCCCGGCGATCAACAAGATCATGAAGAAATATGCTCTGGAAGGCGAATTAGTTGAGCAAATTAAATATTCACTGAACAACGAATTGGTTTCATCTGATATCGTAGGAACTTCTGCTCCTTCAATCTATGACAGTAACGCTACAATTGTTTCTAAAGACGGAAAAAACATTGTATTATACATTTGGTACGATAATGAGTACGGCTATAGTCACCAGGTAATTCGTCTGGCAAAATACATTGCCAAAGTAAGACGTTTTACTTACTACTAGGATACATCAAAACCGCTAATACTGTAAAGCCATCAAGTTTTTCTTGGTGGCTTTTCTTTTTAATTTCAAATTATATCGGTAGAACTGTCGTACTCTTCACTTCAGAAATCACAAAGACCGTATTGATAAGAGAAACTTCAGGCAGAACCGCCAATTTTTTTTGATGAAAATGATGAAAGCTTTCCATATCTGGAATGACAACCTTCAACATATAATCAAAATTTCCGGAAACATAATTACATTCCACCACTTCCGGTAAATTCAAAATCGACTGATTGAATCCTTCCGAAGTATCATAAGTCTGCTTCGTAAGCGTGACCTGACAATACACCGTTAAATTATTTCCGAGTTTTTTCTTGTTTAAAATAGAAACATATTTTTCTATAACACCTTCTTTTTCAAGACGTTTCACTCTGTCATGCACTGGTGTAAGAGACAGATTAATTTTGTTTGCGATGTCTTTTAAAGTATAGTGTGCATTTTCCTGCAAAAGTCGTAAGATTTTCTTGTCAATTTCATCTAAAGCCATAGCGAAAACGTTTTCATTGATTTATAAATTTTAGTCATTTTTTCTTTTTAAAGGCAATTTACTTTCCTCAAACAGTATATTTTTCTGTAAAAGTATCAAATAAAATAATATTTTCTTATTTATTCCACATTAATCAATAATATATTCTCTATCTGTAGTTTTGTAAAACAATTTCAACAAAAAATAAAAAAGATAACAAAATGATAATAGGTGTTCCAAAAGAAATCAAAAACAATGAGAACCGTGTAGCATTAACTCCTGCCGGAGTTTCTGAAATGAAAAAACACGGACATACTGTTTACGTACAAGCTACAGCCGGTTTAGGAAGTGGTTTCAGTGATGATGAATATGCAAATGCAGGTGCGGTAGTTTTAGGAACTATTGAAGAAGTATATGCAATTGCCGAAATGATTATTAAAGTAAAAGAGCCTATTGCTTCTGAATACCCATTAATCAAAAAAGATCAATTATTATTCACGTACTTCCACTTTGCTTCATCAGAGCCATTAACTCATGCTATGCTTGAAAAAGGTGCCGTATGTTTAGCTTACGAAACTGTTGAAAAAGCAGACCGTAGTTTACCATTATTAGTACCAATGTCTGAAGTTGCAGGTCGTATGGCTATCCAACAAGGGGCAAAATACCTTGAAAAACCATTAAAAGGAAGAGGAATTCTTTTAGGAGGTGTTCCAGGTGTTCCACCGGCAAAAGTATTGATTTTAGGAGGAGGAATCGTAGGAACTCAGGCTGCTAAAATGGCTGCTGGTTTAGGTGCTCAGGTTACTATCATGGATCTAAGCTTACCACGTTTACGTTATTTAGATGATATCATGCCAGCTAACGTGAACACGGAAATGTCTAACCACTACAACATCACTAAAGCAATTGCTACAGCTGATTTAATTGTTGGTGCTGTTTTGATCCCAGGAGCAAAAGCACCTCACTTGATCACTCGCGATATGTTAAAATTAATGCGTCCGGGAACTGTTGTTGTTGACGTAGCTGTAGATCAAGGTGGATGTATCGAAACTTGTACTCCAACAACTCACGAAAACCCAACTTTCATTATTGACGATATTGTTCACTATTGTGTAGCAAATATGCCGGGAGCTGTTCCATACACTTCTACTTTAGCATTAACAAACGCTACTTTACCTTATGCTGTACAATTAGCAAACAAAGGATGGGAAACAGCTTGTAACGAAAACGAAGAATTGAAAAAAGGATTAAACATCGCTAATGGAAAAATCCTTTACAAAGGAGTTGCAGAAGCTTGGAATTTACCTTTCAACGAAGAAATAGTGTTAGCGAACGCATAATGCTAACATTAAAATAAGTGCTTACTAAATCACTATCAAAAGGCTTTTCTTAATTGAAAAGCCTTTTTTTACGCATAAAAAAACCTGTCACAAAACATGACAGGTTCTTTATCGTTATCTAACAAATAACTATTTTTCATCCAGAACTTCCTGCAATACTTTTGCTTCTGTTCCATTTGGAAAAGTTACTTTAATCTTTTGCGCTATTGTCGGAGCAATTTCAGTTATAGCCTTTTTGTCATATGACTCTCCTTTCTTAATATGCCATCCATAAAAAATAGCCGGCACATGAGTATCATAACTATAAGGAGTTCCATGTGATGTTCCCGTAGTAGAATATTCAATATTTCCAGGCTTATCAAGGATAATCAAATCTCCGTTTTGAGTTACATCATAACCTTTCGCTATAAAATCAAGGTAATAATCCTTTCCGGAATTTGCTAAAATTTCCTCTTCTGTATATACCCTCTTAACTTGTGGCTGCGCCATTAAAAACTCTTTAAAACTCTGCTTCACTTTTACCAAATCAAGTCCTTTTTTCTTAAGAACCGGTTTATTCAAAAACACATTAAAGTTTGAGTAATTTAAAATCAAATCCACACCAAATGTTTTCACTGAAAAATCCTGAAGACTCTTTCTAACATCCTTAACCGGATAATTGTTTACATTATATTTTCGGTCCTTTAAATAGATCACATTCTCAGCCCCAGCATGATCAGCAGTCAAGAACAACAGATAATTATCTTTCCCAACTGTCTTATCTAAATAATTTAAAAAGTCAGCAATTGTCTGATCCAATCTTAAATAAGTGTCCTGAAGTTCCATCGATCTAGGCCCAAGTAAATGCCCCACATAATCTGTAGAAGAAAAACTAACCGTTAAAAAATCAGTTATACTATCTTTTCCTAACTCTTCCTTCTCAATAGCTTTCATCGCAAATTCTGCCAACAAGTCATTTCCATAAGGAGTTGCTCTTAAAACCCCGGCATCATTTTTCTCATACATACTCTTTAAATCATAAGGAAAAACTGGCGCAGCACTTCCGTACAACTTCCCTTCGTATGGATTATTATCCGGTAAGCTTTCATTATAAACTGAAAGTGGCTTATACAAATCCCATCCTTTATTGATATACGTCATATAACGCTTCTCATTATTGAATTCAGAAACCCATTCCGGCAACTTTTCACCGTAAAAAGTACTCGAAATAAAAGAACCAGTTTTACTGTACCAGAAAGCCCAGTTCGCAAAATGTCCCGCTGGCAAAATCGCACCACGATCTTTCAAACTCATCCCAATCACCTTACCTTCAAAATTAGTCCCCATTCTTACTTCATCAGTAATAGTAGTACTTAACAAGTTTTTAGGAGACATTGCGCCTTCTTCAGCAGTACCATCGCCAACTGTTTTCACACCAGCATCATCCGTACAATAGGTATCTTTACCAAGTGTTCTGCTAAACCATTCATTTCCCACAATTCCATGAGTTGCCGGTGTAGTACCTGTATAAATAGACGCATGACCAGGAGCAGTATAAGTAGGCATATAATTATAATGCATATTCTGAAAAATATATCCATTATTCATCAATCTTTTAAATCCATTAGACGAAAAATCATCTGAGAACCGATACAAATATTCCATTTTCATCTGGTCTACCACAATACCTACCACCAACTTAGGGCGCTGCTGAGCACTTAAATTTGAGATCACAAACAGTGTCAACAATACAATAGTTTTTTTCATACTTAAATTATAATGTTTCAAACAAAAATACTCAATAGCATTCAATAAAGGTTATCACACTATCTTAAAAAACAAAAAATGACTGTATTTTAACAAAAACAAAATTAATAGAGTAATTATGGCGTTCCCCTCCGGGTCGGGCTGTCCGCTAAATCTTTTGCGATAGAAGTTCCAGGGGAATTTTTAAGAGCACGGTTATCGCAAAAGGATACCGCTCCCATCCCTAACGCGATCCACGACAAAAAAATATTTAAAGAAAAACTACTCAGAGACATTCAAAAACACCCTAAAGTAAAAGGGCTGAAAGCCCGAAAGACATCAGCATGGTGCGTAGCGCTATGACTGATAATACCTAGTGTAAAACCGCCCTGAAAGGGCAAAAGCCATTCTCACTCCTGTAAATCAAAAAAAACGTTTGATCTGTGGACTATTTCTAACCGCGACGAGCGCGAGGATTTACACAAAGGACGCAAGGATTTCTCAAAAAGATATAAAAACAAAAAACCCTATCCGATTTGGATAGGGTTTTCAAAAGAAAGGCGACGACATACTCTCCCACATAACTGCAGTACCATCTGCGCAGGCGGGCTTAACTTCTCTGTTCGGGATGGGAAGAGGTGAGCCCCGCCGCAATAACCACCTTAAGATTATTGTTGGCGGTTGTTGGTTTATGGTTGTTGGTGTTTCCATCAACTACCAACCTTCAACTTTCAACTGCAGCTTCGCTGCAAATATTTTAACATACTGAGATAAAGAAACAAATAAGTATTTTAAGTTTTAGAAAGTTTCCTCCCTCCGATTGCTCGGAGGGAAAAGTGCGTACATAAGCTTACGGATTATTAGTACTACTCGACTATGACATTACTGCCTTTACATCTATAGCCTATCAACGTGGTCATCTTCCACGATCCTTAAAAGAAATCTCATCTTGTGGTGGGTTTCGCGCTTATATGCTTTCAGCGCTTATCCCTTCCAAACGTAGCTACTCTGCGGTGCCCCTGGCGGGACAACAGATACACTAGAGGTTTGTCCAATTCGGTCCTCTCGTACTAGAATCAGATCCACTCAAATTTCTAACGCCCACAGTAGATAGAGACCGAACTGTCTCACGACGTTCTGAACCCAGCTCGCGTGCCACTTTAATGGGCGAACAGCCCAACCCTTGGGACCTTCTCCAGCCCCAGGATGTGACGAGCCGACATCGAGGTGCCAAACCCCCCCGTCGATATGAGCTCTTGGGGGAGATCAGCCTGTTATCCCCGGCGTACCTTTTATCCTTTGAGCGATGGCCCTTCCATGCGGAACCACCGGATCACTATGCTCTACTTTCGTACCTGATCGACCTGTATGTCTCTCAGTCAAGCTCCCTTATGCCATTGCACTCTACGCACGGTTACCAAGCGTACTGAGGGAACCTTTAGAAGCCTCCGTTACTCTTTTGGAGGCGACCACCCCAGTCAAACTACCCACCAAGCACTGTCCCCCGCAACACGGGGTTAGGCCTCAGATAAACAAAGGGTTGTATTTCAACAATGACTCCACAACGCCTGGCGACGCCACTTCACAGTCTCCAACCTATCCTACACATCATTTATCCAAGGTCAATACTAAGCTATAGTAAAGGTGCACAGGGTCTTTTCGTCCCACTGCGGGTAAACGGCATCTTCACCGTTACTACAATTTCACCGAGCTCATGGCTGAGACAGTGTCCAGATCGTTACACCATTCGTGCAGGTCGGAACTTACCCGACAAGGAATTTCGCTACCTTAGGACCGTTATAGTTACGGCCGCCGTTTACTGGGGCTTCAATTCAATGCTTCTCCGAAGATAACATCTCCTCTTAACCTTCCAGCACCGGGCAGGTGTCAGGCCCTATACGTCATCTTACGATTTTGCAGAGCCCTGTGTTTTTGATAAACAGTCGCCTGGACCTCTTCACTGCGGCCCCGATTGCTCGGGGCGACCTTTCTCCCGAAGTTACAGGTCTATTTTGCCTAATTCCTTAGCCATGAATCTCTCGAGCACCTTAGGATTCTCTCCTCAACTACCTGTGTCGGTTTACGGTACTGGTACTAATTACCTGAAGTTTAGAGGTTTTTCTTGGAAGCCCTTAGGCGCACTATCTCTTTGTCCGAAGACTCCGAGTACTATCGTATTTCACCATTCTCTACGGATTTGCCTATAGAGAATATAGCTAGGTACTTCAACGAACTATTCCGTCAGTTCGCGGCGCTTTCATCACTCCGTCACCCCATCACAGTAATTAGTAGTACGGGAATATTAACCCGTTGGCCATCGACTGTCCCTTTCGGGTTCGCCTTAGGACCAGACTAACCCACAGCTGATTAGCATAGCTGTGGAAACCTTAGTTTTTCGGTGTGCGGGTTTCTCGCCCGCATTATCGTTACTTATGCCTACATTTTCTTTTCCAGCCAGTCCAGCATACCTTACGATACACCTTCAACCCTGCTGGAATGCTCCCCTACCACTTTGCATTGCTGCAAAATCCATAGCTTCGGTAATATGCTTATGCCCGATTATTATCCATGCTCGTCCGCTCGACTAGTGAGCTGTTACGCACTCTTTAAATGAATGGCTGCTTCCAAGCCAACATCCTAGCTGTCTGGGCAGACAAACCTCGTTCTTTCAACTTAGCATATATTTGGGGACCTTAGCTGATGGTCTGGGTTCTTTCCCTCTCGGACTTGGACCTTAGCACCCAAGCCCTCACTGCTGTAAAACATTATATAGCATTCGGAGTTTGTCAGGAATTGGTAGGCGGTGAAGCCCCCGCATCCAATCAGTAGCTCTACCTCTATATAACTATTATCAGCGCTGCACCTAAATGCATTTCGGGGAGTACGAGCTATTTCCGAGTTTGATTGGCCTTTCACCCCTACCCACAGGTCATCCGAAGACTTTTCAACGTCAACCGGTTCGGACCTCCACACTGTGTTACCAGCGCTTCATCCTGCCCATGGGTAGATCACACGGTTTCGCGTCTAACACTACTGACTAAAGCGCCCTATTCAGACTCGCTTTCGCTACGGATCCGTGACTTAATCACTTAACCTTGCCAGCAACGTTAACTCGTAGGCTCATTATGCAAAAGGCACGCCGTCACCCCACTAAAGGGCTCCGACCGCTTGTAAGCGTATGGTTTCAGGATCTATTTCACTCCGTTATTCACGGTTCTTTTCACCTTTCCCTCACGGTACTGGTTCACTATCGGTCTCTCAGGAGTATTTAGCCTTAGCGGATGGTCCCGCCAAATTCAGACAGGGTTTCACGTGCCCCGCCCTACTCAGGATACCACTATCCATTATACTTGTTACCCATACGAGGCTATCACTCTCTATGGCTCGACTTTCCAGTCAATTCCGGTTCCTTGTACATGAAATGTCGTGGTCCTACAACCCCAACAATGCCGTAACATCATTGGTTTGGGCTAATCCGCGTTCGCTCGCCACTACTTACGGAATCACTTTTGTTTTCTTCTCCTCCGCCTACTTAGATGTTTCAGTTCAGCGGGTTTGCCCACCTATCGGTGTACTATGTCTTCAACATAGTGGGTTGCCCCATTCGGATATCTACGGATCAATCGATGTGTGCTCGTCCCCGTAGCTTTTCGCAGCTTATCACGTCCTTCTTCGCCTCTGAGAGCCTAGGCATCCCCCATACGCCCTTATTTTGCTTATTGTACCAATCTTGTTATTTAAAACAAGACCGTTTTTTTTGTTTCTTATTATTGCTAATAAAAAACGCTTTCTACTTTCTTATTATTTTCTTATCTCAATATGTCAATGAACTTTGTTTCGCTTTAGGCTTTAAGCAATACACTTTAAGCTTTCTTAGCCTTTGCCTATAGCTTAAAGCTTTAGGCCTTGTGGAGAATAACGGAGTCGAACCGTTGACCTCCTGCGTGCAAGGCAGGCGCTCTAGCCAGCTGAGCTAATCCCCCATTTTTTAGTTGTCAGTTAACAGTTTTCAGTTAACACTACTTAAAACGGTTACTCAACCTCTAAAATTTCCTTTTAAATCAAGTTTTTCAGCCTTTTTAAACTTATAACTTATAATTCATAACTTATAACTCTTTAAAAAAGTAGTCCCGGGCAGACTCGAACTGCCGACCCCTACATTATCAGTGTAGTACTCTAACCAGCTGAGCTACGAGACTCTGTTTTTACTTAATTCTTTTTTCATTTTTTAAATTAACAGCAAGAGTAATACAATCTCCAATTCAGAATCCTATAAATAATCATCTTTTTTCCTTAGCGTGTCCGAAAACTAACACTAAGGCTCTAGAAAGGAGGTGTTCCAGCCGCACCTTCCGGTACGGCTACCTTGTTACGACTTAGCCCTAGTTACCAGTTTTACCCTAGGCAGCTCCTTGCGGTCACCGACTTCAGGCACCCCCAGCTTCCATGGCTTGACGGGCGGTGTGTACAAGGCCCGGGAACGTATTCACCGGATCATGGCTGATATCCGATTACTAGCGATTCCAGCTTCACGGAGTCGAGTTGCAGACTCCGATCCGAACTGTGACCGGCTTTATAGATTCGCTCCTGCTCACACAGTGGCTGCTCTCTGTACCGGCCATTGTAGCACGTGTGTAGCCCAAGGCGTAAGGGCCGTGATGATTTGACGTCATCCCCACCTTCCTCACAGTTTGCACTGGCAGTCTTGTTAGAGTTCCCGACACTACTCGCTGGCAACTAACAACAGGGGTTGCGCTCGTTATAGGACTTAACCTGACACCTCACGGCACGAGCTGACGACAACCATGCAGCACCTTGTAATTTGTCTTGCGAAAGATCTGTTTCCAAATCGGTCAAACTACATTTAAGCCTTGGTAAGGTTCCTCGCGTATCATCGAATTAAACCACATGCTCCACCGCTTGTGCGGGCCCCCGTCAATTCCTTTGAGTTTCATTCTTGCGAACGTACTCCCCAGGTGGGATACTTATCACTTTCGCTTAGCCACTGAAATTGCTCCCAACAGCTAGTATCCATCGTTTACGGCGTGGACTACCAGGGTATCTAATCCTGTTCGCTACCCACGCTTTCGTCCATCAGCGTCAATCCATTAGTAGTAACCTGCCTTCGCAATTGGTATTCCATGTAATCTCTAAGCATTTCACCGCTACACTACATATTCTAGTTACTTCCTAATAATTCAAGTTCAGCAGTATCAATGGCCGTTCCACCGTTGAGCGATGGGCTTTCACCACTGACTTACTAAACCGCCTACGGACCCTTTAAACCCAATGATTCCGGATAACGCTTGGATCCTCCGTATTACCGCGGCTGCTGGCACGGAGTTAGCCGATCCTTATTCTTACGATACCGTCAAGCCTCTACACGTAGAGGTGTTTCTTCTCGTACAAAAGCAGTTTACAATCCATAGGACCGTCATCCTGCACGCGGCATGGCTGGATCAGGCTTGCGCCCATTGTCCAATATTCCTCACTGCTGCCTCCCGTAGGAGTCTGGTCCGTGTCTCAGTACCAGTGTGGGGGATCTCCCTCTCAGGACCCCTACCCATCGTAGCCTTGGTAAGCCGTTACCTTACCAACTAGCTAATGGGACGCATGCTCATCTTTTACCGTTGTGACTTTAATAACTCAATCATGCGATTGTGTTATACTATGAGGTATTAATCCAAATTTCTCTGGGCTATCCCTCTGTAAAAGGTAGATTGCATACGCGTTACGCACCCGTGCGCCGGTCTCTATATCCGAAGACATATACCCCTCGACTTGCATGTGTTAAGCCTGCCGCTAGCGTTCATCCTGAGCCAGGATCAAACTCTTCATCGTATATTTTTTATATTATATCGCGACGAATATCTATCGGTTCTTTTCGAATCTTACGACTCTATTACTCTTATTCTTTTGTCCCGATTAATCGGGACGGCTGTCAATTCAATATGTCTACGAACGTATTCTTTTTTCTTATTATCGCTTGTTTCTCAAAGCGGGTGCAAAAGTAGAAAACTTATTTCAAACTGGCAAAAGATTTTTGAAGTTTTTTTAGAAAATTTCTTTTCCTTTTCAACCTCTATCCTTACCAATTTTTCAATGAACTTCCCATGTTTTGCGGGGTGCAAATGTAATACCCGTTTTTAAATCTCGCAAGCTTTTTGGAATCTTTTTTTGAAAATAAATTTTCGTTTTGATTCGTTTTGCTTATCAGTATCTCTGTGAACGTTTATCGCTGTTGCGGGTGCAAAAGTAGTCACTTTATTCGCTTTTACAAGCTTTTTCTAAACTTATTTTTGAAATTTTTCCAAATTTTTACTTAACCTTCTGATAACACAAGCTTTACGATTTCTTATTTCTTTTACAATTATAAGATTTTTCTCCAAACACACCTATTTATCATAATTTCACCCCTCCACACTACTTCATTTCTACACCTTCTTCAATATATTCCATCATTTATTGCCAAAATTCCATCCACACACAACAACAACCCACCTCCTTTTACCAACCTCCTTCACCAATTAATAACTAAAACCCGCCTTAAACCAAACAAAACAGATTTTAAAACCACTCAAATCATAATTATCACCATTCAACTAATTAAAGACACCATATATAATAGGACCTAAAACACAAAGAAAACCACCCCACCCCACAACTACATATATATTATAGTACAAACATGCACTTATATATTGTATGTATTTACCTAATGCGCTATATTTGCATTCACAAAATTATAAACAATGATTAAGATTACTTTACCCGACGGGTCAATTAGAGAGTTCGCTTCAGGCGTAACTCCGATGGAGGTTGCAAAAAGCATTAGTGAAGGATTTGCAAGAAACGTGATTTCTGCATCTTTTAATGGTACAACAATTGAAACCGAAACCCAATTGACGACCGACGGTAGTCTTACTTTATATACATGGAATGATGCAGAAGGGAAAAAGGCTTTTTGGCACTCCACTTCACACGTAATGGCGCAAGCCCTTGAAGAATTGTACCCTGGAATTAAACTAACTCTAGGGCCTGCAATTGCAAATGGTTTTTATTACGATGTTGATTTTGAAGATCAAAAAATCACTGACGCTGATTTCAAAAAGATTGAAGATCGTGTTCTTGAAATTGCAAGAGGAAAACACGAATTCAAAATGCGCCCGGTTAGCAAAGCTGATGCTTTAGAAATATACAAAGACAACGTTTACAAAACTGAATTGATTTCAAATCTTGAAGACGGAACAATTACATTTTGCGATCATGCTACTTTTACTGACTTATGCCGTGGTGGACATATTCCGAACACAGGAATTATCAAAGCCATGAAAGTGATGAGTGTGGCCGGTGCTTACTGGAGAGGTGATGAAAAAAACAAACAGTTAACGCGTGTTTACGGAACTTCTTTCCCTAAACAAAAAGACCTGACTGAATATCTTGAACTCTTAGAAGAAGCAAAACGCCGCGATCACCGTAAATTAGGTAAAGAACTTGAGCTGTTTGCTTTCTCTCAGAAAGTCGGACAAGGTTTACCATTGTGGTTACCAAAAGGCGCTGCTCTTAGAGATCGTCTGGAACAGTTTTTAAAGAGAGCTCAAAAGAAAGCCGGTTACGAACAAGTTGTCAGCCCTCATATTGGCCAAAAAGAGCTTTATGTTACTTCCGGACACTATGCAAAATATGGAGCTGACAGTTTTCAGCCTATACACACTCCTGCTGAAGGTGAAGAATTCTTATTGAAACCAATGAACTGTCCTCACCACTGTGAAATCTACAATGTACGACCATGGTCTTACAAAGATTTACCAAAACGTTACGCAGAATTTGGTACAGTTTACAGATACGAACAATCTGGTGAGTTACACGGACTAACTCGCGTGAGAGGATTTACTCAGGATGACGCACATATTTTCTGTACTCCGGAACAGTTGGACGAAGAATTCAAAAAGGTAATCGATCTGGTACTTTATGTATTCGGTTCTTTAGGTTTTGAAAACTTTACAGCTCAGATTTCATTAAGAGATCAGGAAAACAGAGAGAAATATATTGGTACTGACGAGAACTGGGAAAAAGCTGAAAACGCTATTATCAATGCAGCAGCCGACAAAGGATTAAATACTGTTGTAGAATATGGTGAAGCTGCTTTCTATGGTCCGAAACTTGACTTCATGGTTAAAGATGCTTTAGGCAGACAATGGCAATTAGGAACTATTCAGGTAGATTACAACCTTCCGGAACGTTTTGAATTGACTTATAAAGGTGCCGATAATGAATTACACCGTCCGGTTATGATTCACAGAGCTCCTTTTGGATCAATGGAACGTTTTATAGCAATTTTACTAGAACATACTGCAGGAAATTTCCCGCTTTGGCTAATGCCTGAACAAGCTATAATCTTGTCTTTGAGCGAGAAATACGAAATATATGCTAAAAAAGTTTTAGATTTGCTAGAAAATCACGAAATTCGCGCCCTAATTGACAACCGAAACGAGACTATCGGTAAGAAAATTAGAGATGCTGAGATGCAAAAAACTCCATTTATGCTAATTGTAGGTGAGGAAGAGGAGAAAAACGGAACTGTTTCTATCCGTCGTCACGGGCAAGAAGGAAAAGGTAATATTACAGTTACAATCGATGAATTTGTCGCTATTGTAAACGAAGAAATAAAAAAGACATTAAAAGTTTTTACAGTTTAACTTAAATTATAAAGTCATAGCAATAAGAAGCAACAGAGGTTACCAACCTCGAGTAGAAAAAAAGGATGCCCACAGAATAAACAATAATATTCGTGGCGTACAAGAAGTAAGATTAGTAGGCGAAAACATCGAACCAGGTGTATTTAAGCTTGCTGAAGCTTTACGATTAGCAGATCAATTTGAACTTGATTTAGTTGAGATCTCGCCGAACGCTGAGCCACCGGTTTGTAAAATCATGGATTACAAGAAATTCGTGTACGAACAAAAGAAACGTGATAAGGTGTTAAAAGCTAAGTCTACGCAAGTTGTCGTAAAAGAAATTCGATTTGGTCCTCAGACGGATGAGCATGATTACGAATTTAAAAGAAAAAATGCTGAAAAGTTCCTTAAAGAAGGTGCTAAACTAAAAGCATTTGTATTCTTTAAAGGACGTTCTATCATCTATAAAGATCAAGGTCAGATCTTGCTTTTACGTTTGGCGACAGACCTTGAAGAGCACGGTAAAGTTGAAGCGATGCCTGTTTTAGAAGGAAAGAGAATGATTATGTTCATTGCTCCGAAGAAAAAGAAATAGTCTTCAGTTTACGGTATCGGTGAACAGTGTATCACTTAATCTGAGACTTGAAACCTGAAACTAAAAAATATAAGTAAGTAAGAATAAATTAAAACACTAGGAAAAATGCCTAAAATGAAAACAAAATCTAGCGCCAAGAAACGTTTCAAAGTTACTGGTTCTGGAAAGATTAAAAGAAAGCATGCTTTTAAAAGTCACATCTTGACTAAAAAATCTAAAAAACGTAAATTAGCTTTGACACACTCAGCGCTAGTTCACTCAACAGATATGAAAAGCATCAAACAACAATTAAGAATTATCTAATATTGTAAAATGTAAAATGTATATAGTAAAATGTCTGGTACATTGTACACTATACAAACTACACTATACAACATAAAGAATTCTTTAGGTTTAAAATTATTTATATAACCTTGGAGTATGGCTTTTAAGTTCCTTTGATTTAATTCAGGACGCCTGCTACAAAAACACATTAAAATTATGCCAAGATCGGTAAATTCAGTTGCTAAAAGAGCAAGAAGAAAAAAAATAATGAAGCAAGCCAAAGGTTTCTTTGGTAGACGTAAAAACGTTTGGACAGTTGCTAAGAACGCGGTAGAGAAAGCGATGAGCTACGCTTACCGTGACAGAAAACAGAATAAAAGAAATTTCCGTGCTTTATGGATTCAACGTATCAACGCTGGAGCTAGATTAGAAGGAATGTCATATTCTCAATTCATGGGGAAAGTAAAAGCTAACGGAATCGAATTGAACCGTAAAGTTCTTGCAGATTTAGCGATGAACCACCCTGAAGCTTTCAAAGCAATACTTAATAAAGTAAAATAAACGTTTTATAAACTCAATTTAGATTACTTACTTATCATAGAAAAACCATCCCGCTTAAACGGGATGGTTTTTTACTTTATACCCATTTGCTAAATTCTAATTTTTAAAGGTACATTTGTATAAAACTTATAGCAATGTACACTGCTCTTTTTGCACACATCGAAAAATTTGTAACTCTGGAAGCTTCTGAGATTGATCTCTTAGAATCTGTTCTAAGTTTATCAAGTATCAAAAAAAAAGATCATGTACTTCAGGAAGGTCAGGTATGCAACACTCTTTATTTTATCATTAAAGGATGCATGCGTCAATATATCATTAATTCGAAAGGGACCGAACAAACGCTTCAATTTGGAATAGAAAGCTGGTGGATTACTGATTACTTAAGTTACCACAACCACGTACCTTCTCATTTTTATATTCAGGCTGTAGAGAACTCTGAGGTTATTGCCTTAGAACAGTCTGTATTGGAGTCTGTATTAATTCAGGTTCCGAAATTGGAACGTTATTTTCGTATCGTTTCTCAGAAATCATTTGGGGCGGCACAAATGCGAATTAAATTTCTATTCACCATGTCTGCAGAAGAACGATACCATCATTTCAACAATCTTAATCCCGAATTTGTTCAGCGTGTTCCGCAATACATGCTTGCCTCCTATCTTGACTTTTCGGCTGAATTTATGAGTAAAATCAGAGCAGGTAAAGTCTAATTCAGAGAAACTAAGATTATCAGATACTAAGTCACTAAGCTTCTTTTGGTTTTTAGAGTATCAAAAAAACATCAAGTCCTTTATTTTTTTATACATCGTTAGCGAACTCAGAACCTAAGTATCTCAAAAACTCAGCAGCTCAATAGTTTTCTTGAAGTAGTTCAAGTTTTTCAAAAGTGATATATATGATCTTTGTATCAAACTTTTAAAAACACTTCAAATGAAACCAAGAATCGTTATCCCAACAGTTGCTCCGCAGGCTTACCAAGCATTACTTAATTTAGAAAAATACATTTCTTCTACTTCGCTTACACCAGTACACAAAGAACTAATTAAAATTCGTGCTTCTCAAATAAACGGCTGTGCACACTGCATTAACATGCACACAACCGACGCCCGAAAACATGGCATATCAGAACAGTACATTTATTTATTAAGCGCCTGGCGTGATACGGATATTTATACTGAGGAGGAAAAGGCAATTTTAGCTCTGACCGAAGAAGTAACACTAATAAGCCATCACGTTTCTGATGAAACCTATCAAAATGCCGCAAGTCTATTCAACGATCAATACCTTGCCGAAATTATCCTGACTATTATTACAATTAACTCCTGGAACAGAATCGCTATCACAACAGGATTAAGAGTCTCGTAATTAAATACAAAACACTTAATTACCACAATACAAAGAAAGCTTTAATAACTGAAGGCTTTCTTTGTATCTACCTGGAAATCAATCCTAAAAAATAAAATTAAAATTTATCAAAAAACAGGTATTTATACGCTTTTTTAAGAACTTTAATTCTTTACTTTTGGCGCATGATACCTTACAGAATGCGAGCTTTCCTATTTATTATATTCACTTTTTTATCCTTGCAATCCTGTCAGAAAAAAACCTCAAATACTCTCAATTTAAAAAACACAAAACCCATAATTGAACAAGCGATGATAACCGCAAATCGCTTTTACAATCAGAAAGAATTTGACAGCGCTTTTTTTTATTACAACAAACTACGATCGATCTGCAATCCGGTAACAGATCCGGAAAACTACATTACTTCTCTGAACCGAATGGCAGAGATACAGCAAGATCACGCAGATTATGCAGGCAGTGAAAACACTATTAAAGAAACACTTCCTTATTTGAGATATGCAAAAAAACAATCTCAGATATGGAACGCATACGTAATTTTAAGTATCAATTATTTGAATACCTACGATTATGAAAATGCTATACGCTACAATCAAAAGGCATTGAAGTTACAAACAGAAGAGTGGCGAAAACTAGCTGCAAGAAACAACATTGCTGTGATCTTAATGGAAGAAGGAAAATACAATGAGGCTCTCCAGATCTTTCTTTCTTTAATTACAAAGAAAGAAGTTCTTACTAACGATGAATTTCAAGGGAAAGCACTAGACAATATTGGATACTGCTACTTTAAAATACACAACTCAGATAAGGCTCTGTATTATTTTCAAAAAAGTCTTGAAATAAGACATAAACAAAACGATTCTTTCGGCCTGGGAAAAAGCTATCTGCACTTTGCTAAATTTTACGAAGAAAGCAATCCTTTACTAGCCAAAAAATACATGCACTTAAGCTATGAGAAATTTAGTCTTGCCAATATTATCGACGAGCGTCTGATTTCTTTAAAACTAATTATCAAAAATAGTTCCGATCGTGAATTAAAGAAATATTCTATTGTTTATGTGAATCTAATCGACAGTATTTTCGAAGTCAAACAAAAAGCTAAAAATCAATATGCCAAAATTAAATACGACTCGACAAAAGAGAAGAATGAAAATTTAAGACTAAAAACATATAAAGTCGAAAATGAAATACAGATAGAAAAGCAACGAAACAGAAATATAATTTCCTATATCATAATCACCCTTAGTTTAAGTTTAGTTACGGTACTTTATTTCTACCTGTCCTCAAAAGGAAATAAAGAAAAAATAGAAGCTGCTTATAAAAGCGAAACCAGGATTGCAAAAAAACTTCATGACGAATTAGCTAACGACATTTACCACACGATGGCTTTTACTGAAAGTAAAAACCTTTCTGTAAAAGAGAATAAAATACAATTATTAAACAATCTGGAAGCCATATATTCCCGCACGCGAGATATATCTAAAGAGAGTGATCGAACTATAACTTCAGAAGATTTCATTCTTAATTTAGAGGAAATGATTGAAGGATTTAATACTCCCCTCATCCATATTTTGATAAATGGCTTAGAAACTATAGATTGGGATGAAATTGAAAAGAATAAAAAAATGACTGTTTACAGAACTGTGCAGGAGTTACTTGTAAATATGAAAAAACATAGTGCTGCAACTCTTGTTACTATCACCTTTAAAAAAACAGATCATAATGTAATGATAACCTATACTGACAATGGAATAGGAATTGACCTTGCTGCCATAAAATTTCAAAATGGCCTTTATAATATAGAAAACAAAATTCTCTCCATAAAAGGAGAAATCATTATTGACTCTACCCCTGAAAGAGGTTTTAAAGTTTCTATTAATTTTCCGGCTTAAAAATGAAGAAAACACTTTACTTTCTTCATAGAAGAGCTTTTTTACAGCGTTTGATACTGCTATTATCAATAGCAATTGCCGGTATAACATTATTACAATCCGACGAATTCGACACACCATCAAATTCTGTCCAAAAAGATAATTCAACAGAAATTCTAAAATTTTCAGATCTTGCCGACTCTTTGTATGATGCTTATAAATTAGACAGCTCCTACTATTACTACAATAGAGCTAAGCTTCTTTGCAATCCTAAAATTAACACTACCGATTATGTTTACGCTTTATACTCGATGTCTCAAATCAAATACGATCAGGGAGATTATATTACCAGTGAAGCACATGCAACCGAAGCTTTGCCGTACTTAAAACACATTAGAGATCCCAAACATGCGTCAATTCTTTATAATCAACTAGGAATTAACTACTCTAATACCTATAATTATAGTGATGCTATTCTTTATCTAACAAAAGCGATACATCTAAAATCAAGTACCTGGAGAAGATATATGGCTTTAAACAATCTGGCCACAGTTTATATGGATCAACATCGATATAAGGAAGCGGAACAAATTTTATTTATCTTATCGACACAAAAAAGGACTTCAAAATATGAGGATATTGATAAAGATAATTATGCCCGGGCAATTGATAATTTAGGCCTGTGTTACTTCAGATTGGGAGAT
The DNA here is from genome assembly GCF_041154745.1 of Flavobacterium sp. CFS9. Lineage (NCBI taxonomy): Bacteria > Pseudomonadati > Bacteroidota > Flavobacteriia > Flavobacteriales > Flavobacteriaceae > Flavobacterium > Flavobacterium sp. CFS9. Next base: position 816,947 of record NZ_AP031573.1, read on the forward strand.
CCTGAAAAAGCACTCAGATATGTAAATGAGGCCTTAAAGATCCGACTCTCACTTTCGTCAGAATACGAATACTCATTGGTTGGAATTTACAGACATCTTTGCCTTTTTTACATGAAAACCAATCTTAAATTAGCAAAAGAATATGCTCTAAAATCACATAAAATAGCAACAAAAATCAAAATACTAACGGACAGAATTAGTTCTTTATCACTATTAATTAAAACCAGCGAAGGATCGGATCTAAAAAAATATTCCTTGTCCTATATTAAACTTATAGACAGCATTACTCATGCAAGGTGCAAAACAAAGAATCAATTCACCAATATTAAATACATTTCCCGAATAGACAAAACAGAAAACCTACAGCTTAAAGCACAAAAAGCAGAAAACGAACTGGAACTGGCAAGGCAAAAAAGACGTAACATCTATTTGTATATGATCATCGTACTTATTCTGAGTCTTATTGCATTTGTTTACTTCTATCTCAAATCAAAAGGAACAAAACAAAAAGACGATGCTGTTTTTGAGAGTGAAATACGGATATCGCAAAAATTGAAAGATGAACTTACCAATGATGTTTATCACAGCTTAACGTTTGCTGAAACTGTCGATTTGGAAAAACGCGAAAATAAAGAAAGGCTTTTAAATAATTTACATGCGATTTACACCAAAACCCGAAACATTTCAAAAGAAAATGGCTCGGTACCCACAAATGAAAACTACCCTGCTTCTTTAAAAGAAATGGTTTCAGGATTTAAAACTGCCGAATTAAATATTATTCTCAATGGTTTTGATGCAATTGCCTGGAACGAACTTGAAAAAAGTAAAAAAATTATACTTTACAGAATCCTTCAGGAACTATTTGTAAACATGAAAAAACACAGTCAGGCCACATTAGTTAGTCTGACTTTTAAAAATTTTGAAAAAAAAATAATTATAATTTACAGTGACAACGGGGTTGGAGCCTATAACAGATCAATAATTTTAAAAAATGGACTACAAAATGTGGAAAACCGTATTAAAACCATTAATGGAAATATTATTTTTGACTCTAATTCTAAAACAGGTTTTAAATTAAGTTTCAATTTCCCCAAATAAACAAAATAATATGTTCAAAAAAGTTTTAGTTGCCGAAGATTTAGACAGCATCAGTATTGCCGTAATTCAAGCACTTGAAGAACTAAACGTTCCTGTAATTGACCATGTCAAATATTGCGACGACGGATTAAATAAAGTAAAAAAAGCCATCATGGATAATGAACCATATGATTTATTAATCACTGATTTGTCTTTTAAAAAAGATCATCGCAAAACTACCTTAAACGGTGGCGAAGAATTAATCGAAGCCGTTAATGAAGTTCAGCCTGCAATAAAAAAGATAGTATTTTCTATAGAAGACAAATCTTATCGTATAAAATCTCTTTTTTATGATTTAGGCATTAGTGCTTATGTTTCTAAAGGACGTAATAGTATCGTCGAATTAAAAAAAGCAATTGAAGGAACTTTTAGAAATGAAGAAAAAATACTTTCTTCTGATTTGTCTTTTAGTTTCAACGAAAAAGCATTATTTGAAATCGAATCCTACGACATTTCAATCTTAAAGCTTTTGGCACAAGGCTATATTTTAGACAACATCTCAAACGAATTTAAAGCAACTTCGATCACTCCAAACGGAACAAGCAGTATCGAAAAACGCATTAATAAACTAAAGATTTATTTTAAGGCAAATAACAATGTTCATTTGATTGCTATTGCAAAAGATTTTGGACTGATTTAATTTTTAACTGTTTTACGGTTTCCCGTAAGGAAATGTTTTTTTATAAATCTATTTTTGTCTGTAATCTATTAGTCAACTAATGAAAATCAAATACAAAAATAGCTCTAAAAGAAATTTTCTACAGATTTTTGTTTCGAAGATTAATACAACTAAAAACAAAATCATAATGAAAACAATGTTACTTTGTCTTTTTCTATCCTTAAGTTTTGCTTTCGTTTCTGAAAAAACAGGATGGCTGGAAGTAGACTGGAAAATTATATTTATTCCGGCTCTGCTTGTTCTGCAAATCATTATAATTGGTACCGCTCTAAAAAACAGGTATAAAAAGCATTAGTTTTAAATGTATTAATGCTGAAATTTCAATGAGAATCTTTTTTTAAAGACAGGTTCTCATTGAAATTAAAAACAGAATCCGATCCCACAATAATCGAATTTTGAAATGCCTATATTTGAATTTTTAAATACAGCATGAAATACTTATTAAGTCTTACTTTCCTCCTTTTTTCTGTTCTCACGTACTCACAAACTAAAATTCTATCCTGGAATATTGAAAACTTAGGAAAATCAAAATCCGAATCAGAACTGAATTTCATTGCAAATACTGTTCTTGCTTATGATATTATTGCAATTCAGGAAGTTGTTGCCGGATATGGCGGTTCGCAGGCTGTTGCCAAACTTGCCGCAATTTTAAACAATAAGGGATCAAAATGGGATTATACGATAAGTAATCCAACAAGCGGAAACAGTTATAAAACCGAACGATACGCTTATATCTGGAAAACCAGTAAGGTAAAATTGAAAGGAAGTGCCTGGCTGGAAAAAAAATACCATTCAGAAATTGACCGTGAACCTTATCTGGGCACTTTTGAAATCAATAAAAAGAGCATTACTTTAGTCAATTTTCATGCTATCACTAAGACGAAGCAGCCTGAGAAGGAAATTAAATATTTTAAATTTCTGCCTGAGCAGTATTCAAATTTAAATTTGGTGTTTGTTGGCGATTTCAACTGTCCGCAATCTCACTCTGTATTTACTCCATTAAAAAAAATGGGGTACAACTCTACTTTACAGAATCAAAAGACTACTTTAAAACAACAATGTAAAGAAACAGTTTGTCTGGCATCAGAATTTGACAATATTTTTTATCACAAAAAGTCTATTAATTATATAAACTCCGGCATTGTTTCTTTCTATAAAAACTTTAACTCGCTACAGGAAGCCCGAAAAATATCCGATCATATTCCAATCTGGATTGAATTTTCACTGAACTAAATTATGTTTTCAGCTTCTTCTTTCTTGCTGCCGGAAACAAAACATTATTTAAAATGAGACGATAACCCGGGGAGTTGGGGTGTAAATCTAAAACGGTTGGCGGATCTCCAACCTGATGCTGAAAATCTTCAGGATCATGTCCTCCAAAAAAAGTAAACATTCCTTTTCCTTTTTCACCATGAATGTATCTTGATTCTCCATTCAATTCACAAGTACCCATTATCAGTACATTTGATTTTACCAAATTGGTATCAAATGCAGTAGTCTGTCCCATAAAACCTTTCACCAATTGTGTATGATTCTGGCACAACATACTAGGAATCGGGTCCCATTTTGCTGAAAACTCCATTAAAGTAAAATAATCTTTCTCCATAGGAACTCTACGTTTTCCAGTCATATCAATATCTGAAAATTCATATACCTCCGGTCTTCTCTCTAAAGTAAAATCTTTAAAGGCAAACGAATTTCCATAATTCAATTTTGACTGATAATTGGATTCACTCGCATCTCCGTCAAACATGGCTTCGCAGATATCAACTCCATCTGCCGAAAGTGCAATATCAAAACTATCTGTTGCAGAACACATGGCAAACATGAATCCACCACCAATCACAAAATCTCTGATCTTTTTTGCCACTGCTCCTTTTTCCTGAGACACTTTAGGATACCCTAATTTTGCTGCCAACGCCTCAGCATCTTTTTTTTGTTCAATGTACCAGGGTGTATTTTTATAAGCAGAGTAAAATTTACCGTATTGTCCGGTAAAATCTTCATGGTGCAAATGAAGCCAGTCATAAAGAAGCAGCTGATCACTTAAAACCTCTTCATCGTAAATTGGCGTAAAAGGAATTTCGGCATAAGTCAAAACTAAAGTTACGGCATCGTCCCAAGGTTGCTTCCCTTTTGGTGTATAGACAGCAATTTTAGGTGCTTTTTCTAAAATAACAGATTCCATATTTTGGGACGGACTTGAAATATCATTTAATATTGAAGCCTCTTCAGCATCTGAAAGAACTTCAAAGCTTACTCCTCTAATTTTACATTCTTTACGAATTTCATCTGCATCCGGCAGTAAAAATGAACCTCCGCGGTAATTTAACAACCAACTTGCTTTATAGTCTCTGCTTAAACACCAATAGGTAATTCCGTATGCTTTAAGATGATTCTGCTGTGTGGTTTCGTCCATCGGAAGTAAGATAAACGAGGCTTTTGCCGTGAATGAAAGTAGCAATATGAAAATATAAACTAAGCACTTCTTCATTAGAAAATTATTTTAGTAAAGATATAAAGGAACCTTCAAAAAACACCACTGTTCTTTCCCTTTTATAGATAGATAAATGTTAAAAAATACCTGAAAATAATTAAATACACGTCTAAAATCACGTAGAAACACCTATTTTGTAACAGCACATTATTCTTACATTTGCTGTCCCCCGGGCGTAAATTTAATCAATGAAAAAGACAAAGGCATGAAGCTTAATGACAGCAACCAAGAACCTAAGGGATTAAGTATGATACAAAAAATAGGAATAGTTATACTCGTGCTAATTATAATTTTATACTACGTACTCTCCATTCAATATTTAGCAAGCTTAGATTTAAAGCGTTAAAACAGCGATTTCATTCTGAATCGCATATACTACTAAACCGGCAATATTCTTGGATTCTGTTTTAAGCAATAAATTGTTACGATGCCCTTCTACAGTTCTGGGACTCAAGTAAAGATGATCTGCAATTTCTGAAGTTGTTTTTTGCTGGCAAATAAGCTGAAGTATTTCTATTTCCCGTTGTGAAAGAAAACCGGTTTCCAGATTTCCTTTTGAAGTTTTACTGGAGATAATGGTTTCCTGAATAGTTTGCAGTACGCTTTCATTATAATAAAAACCTTTCTTTGCTACTTGATTGATGGTATGAATTAAATCTTTTGGAGTAGTATTTTTTATCAAATAAGCTACAGCTCCCACCTGAATCATGTTGGCAATAAATGATTTAGTATCATAGCTGGTCAAAGCAATAATTTTGATTTCGGGAAATGATTTCCGGATAATTTTTGTAGCCTCGACACCATTCAAAATAGGCATTTTCAAATCCATGATAATAATATCAGGTTTGATTACGCTGTTGTCTAAATTCAACAGAAGTTCTTCTCCGTTTGATGCTTCAAAAATAATATCGATATTATCTTCTCTTTGCAACAAAAAAGAAATTCCTTTACGGAACAAAACTTCGTCATCTACTAAAGCAATTTTAATAGCGGCACTCATTTGATTTTTGTTTTTGGTCTTTTTGGTACACCGAAATTACAAAATATGAATCAGAAAAAAGTACTACAACCACAATATATTAGGTAAAAACGTAATTTATTGTCCTTTTTTAACTTAAAAAGTAAAAACTACGTTAATCCCTTTACCAATTTCCGAATGAATTTCGATTGTTCCTTTCAAAAACGAAATACGGCTATCTATATTTTTCATACCCAATCCTTTCTGATTTTCGGCATTTTCGCTGTCAAAACCAATTCCATTATCTTTATAATAGCAAGTCTGAATTTCGTCTTCTACTTTAAAATCAATCCAAATTTCAGTCGCTTTTCCATGGCGCAAAGAATTGTTCATTAATTCCTGCAGGATTCGAAAAATATGCAAATGCCGGTCATTATGATTCGAGTCAAAATCAATTCCGTTATGATAATGCACTTTTACCGCCTTAGAACTTTCAAATTCATCACAAAGTTCCCGGACTCCGGCATTCAAACCAAACTTTTCAAAAACCGGGGGCAATAAATTATGGGCAATTTTTCGGGAATTCTCTAATGCTTTTGCCGTTAGACTTATAATTGTATCCGTAATTTCATTTGTCTCGGCTTCTGTTAAATTTGGGGATGATAATAAATGTGAATTTAATGAAACTATATTGAGTTTAGAACTGATGTCATCATGCAAATCCTGAGCAATTCTTTTTCGCTCCTCTTCCTGAGTAACAATAACCGCATGCAATTGTTCCTTTCGATACTGAATTTCCAAATCTCTTTTTTCTACTTCCTTCTGAATAATTTTCTTTCGGGAAAAATAAAAGAAGGCCACCAGAAAGAATGCCACAACCATAAAAAAACATGATGTGTACAGGATTATGGCAACTATCTCTTTTTCGTAAACCGGGCTTCCACTCATATCTGATTATTAATTTTCTTTTTTGGATTAAAACTTACTTTCCATTCATACAAAATAAATAAATAAAACAACACTACGAAAAAAGCGTTTAGTCTCCAGGTAAAATATTTTAAATCATCGCTTAATCCGAGGGTAAGATTACCCACTAAAAAAAGGACTGTACTAACCAGTAAATAGGAAGACAATCCGACTGTAAAATAATAGTACTTCCTGTCATCAGTCAGCATATTATAAAAATGCAACAACGCATATACTACGCTCAACAAGGAAGTCGCTGTAATAGCGAACAAATTAAACTTAAAAAATTGTTCTGTATTGATAAAACACTGAACGACTAAAACTAACAACATTAAAGTCAGACTCCAGTCTACAAATGCTTTTTGTCTTTTAATTCCTAAAATTGATTTGTAAAACAATCCTAATAAAACCATCTGACCAATAAAATAGACATTTACACACAGTAAATTTTTAATATGCAAACGGTATAACAGCTCCATGGTGAATTGAATAACAAATAAAAACACCACATAAGCCGTAAAAAAAACATTAGCTTTTTCCCGTAGGAAAAAGCTATATGTATATAAAATCAGGTTAAGTAAGAGCACAAAATAACCTGAATATATTAGAAAATTATCCATCAATTATTGGTTCATTGGACTATTTGGGTCGGTGTATGGTGGGCAAGGGCGAGAAGCATCGTAAAGTACTTCTTCTCCGTCACCGGCAGTTCTTGCTCCTGCTGCAGCTTGCTGTTGTTTGAAAACATCTACATAAATACCCGTTTTTGGGTCTAGTTTTGTACCCACAAGCATTAAGTTTTGCTCTCCGGCATTATTAATCCCTACATAAGCACGTACGGCATCAATATCCTGATCCAATACTAATTTTATACTCTCTAACGGAATTAGATAGGCATCTACTTTTCCTTTACCTGCCTCGGACTTTCTAAATTTCCGAGCCCATTCCTGACCAACAGCCAAACTGACTTCTACTGATCCTAATTTTTTCTCTTCTGACATAATTAAAATTTGTTTTTGGGTTAAAGTTTAATTTATTAATCGCTTTGCGCAATCGTTTAGCTAAACTACAGAATTTTCTAGGAAAAGTATTAATATAAAGGCATAAAAAAAGCCTCGAAATGAGGCTAAATTGTTTTATTAAAACGGAACATCGTTGTCGTCATCGTCGTCATTTAAATTACTGCCGAAAGCTTCATTGGCCGAAGGCAGGCTTTTGGTTATAAAAGCATTATCGTCATGATTCATTTTAGACGGTAAATCGTCATAACTACCTGAAAAGTCATCGAGGTTATCAAACTTTCCAAGGTGTCCTAAGAATTTCAATCTGATGTTTTCGATACCCCCGTTACGGTGTTTTGCGATCATAATCTCTGCCTGACCAGTAGTTGGCGATGCTTCATCGTCATCCCATTCTTCAATTTTGTAGTATTCCGGTCGGTACAAGAACGAAACGATATCGGCATCCTGCTCAATAGCTCCGGATTCACGAAGATCCGAAAGCAACGGACGTTTACTGGATCCACGCGTTTCAACGGCACGCGATAACTGCGAAAGTGCAATTACCGGAACGTTTAGCTCTTTTGCCAGGGCTTTTAAGTTTCGGGAAATGGTAGAAATCTCCTGCTCACGATTTCCTCCTCCTTTATTATTTCCTCCGGCAGTCATCAGCTGCAAATAATCAATAATAATAATTTTAATTCCGTGCTGTGAAGCCAAACGACGGCATTTTGCTCGCAAGTCAAAAATCGAAAGCGAAGGCGTATCATCAATAAACAAAGGCGCTTTTTCCAGATCTTTTACTTTGGTACTCAACATTTCCCATTCGTGGGGTTCTAATTTACCGGTACGAAGTTTTTCGGATGACAATCCTGTTTCTGACGAAATTAACCTGGTAATCAACTGTACGGATGCCATCTCCAGAGAGAACAAAGCCACCCCATGTCCGTACTGAATGGCAATATTTCTCGCCATTGAAAGTACGAAGGCTGTTTTACCCATCGCAGGTCTCGCCGCGATAATAATTAAATCACTCGGCTGCCATCCTGAAGTTAGTTTATCCAGATTATGAAAACCGGTTTCAACACCACTTAATCCCTCCTTTTTCGCAATCTCTTCAATCTTCTTTTTAGCCTGAAGTACTAAACTCTGAGCTGTTTCAGAACTACGTTTGATATTTCCTTGTGTTACTTCATACAGTTTGGATTCGGCCTGATCCAAAAGATCAAACACGTCCGCAGTTTCATCATAAGACGCTTCGATAATTTCGGACGAAATTCGAATCAAACTTCTTTGAATGAATTTTTGGAGGATAATACGAGAGTGGAATTCGATATGCGCAGAAGAAGCAATTTTTTGAGTAAGCTGAATCAAATAAAAATCTCCTCCGGCTAATTCTAATTTTCCATTCTTCTTCAATTGGGCCGAAACCGTCAGCAAGTCGATTGGCTGTGTTTCGGTAAAAAGCTGAACGATCGCTTCAAAAATAAATTTATGTGCATCTTTATAAAAAGCATCAGCCTGCAAAATGTCAATTACATCATCAACCCCCTTTTTATCAATCATCATCGCCCCAAGAACAGCCTCCTCCAAATCAAGCACTTGCGGCGGAAGTTTCCCCTTTTCTAAATTAATAATCGTGGTTTTATCTACCTTTACAGGATTTACATTTTTGAAATTTTCCATATAGCGAAAGTAACAAAATTTAAAAAAAAATTGCTATTGAGTTATAACTAAAAATTGTTTATAAATAAGATTTCATTGTTCATAACCAAAAAAAAATCCGAAACTGTAAGGCTTCGGATTTTAATTCGTTTTGTAAGAATTTACTCTTTATACTCCCCCATGTTACTGTATTTGTCCATTCTTTGGGCAATCAGATCGTGTGTTGATAAATCTTTCAATTCATTATATCCTTTAGTGATGTACTCCGCCACTGTTTTAAAAGTTGTTTCGCGGTCGTAGTGTGCTCCTCCTAATGGTTCAGGAATCACATCATCCACTAATTTTTGTTTTTTCATATCAGATGAAGTCAATTTTAAAGCGTCGGCAGCACGTTCTTTGTACTCCCAGCTTTTCCATAAAATTGAAGAACAAGATTCTGGAGAAATTACAGAATACCAGGTATTCTCTAACATATATACTTTATCTCCCACACCAATTCCTAATGCTCCTCCTGAAGCTCCTTCACCCACAATAATGGTAATAATTGGCACTTGCAAACGAACCATTTCAAAAATGTTTCTGGCGATTGCCTCTCCTTGTCCTCTTTCTTCAGCTTCAAGTCCAGGATATGCACCCGGAGTGTCTACTAAAGTTAAAACCGGGATTCCAAACTTCTCTGCCATTTTCATCAAACGCAAAGCTTTACGATATCCTTCAGGATTTGCCATACCAAAATTACGGTACTGACGGGTTTTAGTATTGAACCCTTTTTGCTGACCTACGATCATAAACGACTGTCCGTTTATTTTCCCTAATCCGCCCACCATTGCTTTATCGTCTTTAAAACTTCTGTCTCCGTGAAGCTCTAAAAATGTATCTCCGCAAAGTGCTTTGATATAATCTAAAGTATAAGGTCTATTTGGATGTCTTGACAGCTGAACACGTTGCCAGGCTGTAAGATTTTTGTATATTTCTTTCTTAGTCTGCTCTAATTTTTTATTGATTTCCTTGCAGGTTGGTGTTACATCAACATCAGATTCTTTTCCAATTATGACACACTTTTCTAACTGTTCTTCAAGTTCTTTTATTGGAAGCTCAAAATCTAAATATTCCATGGATTTTTGAATTTTGTTTGTAAATCGAACCGCAAATATAAAAATATTATACCATTGGTTGAATTAAATCGTATTTAAAATATAAAAATGTAATTTAAAAATAAGGAAATTATTACACTTGTTTCTTGTTTTTATAATGTTTCAAAACGCCATTTAAAATAACCGTAATCACAATTATCAGGGCGCCAATATAAAACTCTGTACTCATTTTTTCTTTTCCGCCAAGTATAAAATAAGCCAGCATAATTCCGTAAACAGGCTCTAAATTAGTCGTTAACATCACGGTATAAGGTGTTAATTTCTGCATCACTTTTACCGAAGCTGTAAAGGCATAAGCCGTACAAACCGAAGCCAAAACAAGTAATAAAGCCCAGTTGTTTAATGACATTGTAAAAAAGTCGGCAGTAAATTTTCCCTGTACTAAAAAATAAATTGAAATAAAGAAAACTCCGGCAGCGAACTCATAAAAAGTAATTACTGAAGGATCGTGTTCTGTTATTAATTTCCCATTCATTAAAGTAAATAAAACTCCCAGAATAATAGCTGCCAATGCATAATACATCCCGTGCAGATACTTTACCTCGACCTGCATAATCAATGCTAAACCGGCAATAATAATCAATCCGAAAAAAACTTCGTAGAATAAGATCTTTCTTCCGTAAAAAAGGGGTTCCAGCAACGACGCAAAAAATGCACCAAGTGAAAATATCGAGAGTGTTATAGAAACGTTGGAAACGTGTATCGCCCGAAAAAAGAAAATCCAGTGAAGCGCAATCAGTAATCCCACAAAAATCAGTTTTGCGAAGGAAGTAGCTGAAATGATAAAAGATTGCTTTTTGTACACAATAAATGCCGCCAGAAAAACCCCTGCAAGAAGCATTCTGAACCAAACCAAATTTTCGGCGTCAATGGTTATTAAAGCGCCCAAAATGGCTGTAAAACCCCAGATAAAAACAATTAAATGAAGATTTAAATAACTTTTTAAATTATCGTTTCGCATTACGTAATAGGTAAACCGCCAGAATTCCGAAAACTATATTCGGGAACCAGACAGCAAATAAAGGTGAGAAGGTAGATTTTTCGGCTAATGTTCCGAATATTTTATCAAAAAACACAAAGGAGAAGGCAATTGCAATTCCAATCGCCAGATTCATTCCCATACCTCCACGGCGCTTCATCGACGAAACTGCTACAGCAATAATAGTAAGGATAAAAGCAGAAACGGGTACACTGTATTTTTTATAAAGTACAACCAAATAGGTATTGATATTCCCCGAACCTCTTTTGCGTTCTTTTTCAATAAAATCGATCAGTTTTCCCAACGGTAAGGTTTCTGCGATGTACACTACAGGAGTTAAATCGGCTAGTTCAAATTTGAAAGCGACTCTTTTCTCAGGGCTTTTTTCTATCTGATCGTTTAATTCTCCAAGAGTTCTTTTGGTATAATCATACAACGCATAAGTCTTAGATTTAGGATCCCATTTGATACGGCTGGCAGTAATTTTATAAGTCAGCTTTTCATTTTCGAAATGCTCTAATGTAAAATTAAAAGCTGTCTTAGACTCTTCATTAAAACTATTTACAAAAATAAAATCGTTATCGTTAATCTGACGGTAAACGTTGGTATTCTCACCGCGCATCAGCTGCTTTCCGTTTCCTTTCAGGTAGGTATACCTAAAATTATTAAAACCTTCACTGGCCGCAGGAACAATAAAAAACCCCATTAGAAGTACAAAAACCGAAACGATCGAGGCACCTATAATATAAGGTCTTAAAAAACGGGTAAATGAAATTCCGGAACTCAAAACGGCAATAATTTCTGTATTATTGGCCAGTTTTGAAGTAAACCAAATTACAGATAAAAACAAAAAGATCGGAAATAAGGAATTCGCAAAATAAACCGTAAAATTGTAATAATAGATCGCAATTGCGGTAAATGGAATTTTATTTTCCAGCATCTTATTCACCTTTTCAGAGACGTCAATTACAATTCCAATTGGAATAAATAACAAAATCATCACCGAGAAAGTGGCTAAATATCTTTTTAAAATATACTTATCTATTATCGAGAGCATAGTAAAATTTAATTGTTCATTTGTTTAATCGTTTAACCGAATAAACGATTAAACAAATAAACCTATTTTAAAGTCTTTGACTCATATTTTTAACCATCATTTCTTTCCATGGTCTGAAATCGCCTGCTAAGATATGTTTTCTGGCTTCACGAACCAACCACATGTAAAAACCAAGATTGTGAATAGTCGCAATTTGTTTTCCTAAATACTCGTTAGCCGCAAACAAGTGACGTAAATACGCTTTTGTATATTCTGTATCTACAAAAGTATGTCCCATTTCATCGATGGGGGAAAAATCTGCTTCCCATTTTTTATTCTTGATGTTGATGGTTCCGTTTGCTGTAAACAACATACCGTTTCTGGCATTACGCGTTGGCATTACACAATCGAACATATCAATCCCTAAAGCAATATTTTCTAAGATATTAACCGGAGTTCCAACTCCCATTAAGTAACGTGGTTTGTCCTCAGGTAAAATTTCGCAAACTACTTCGGTCATGGCATACATTTCTTCTGCAGGTTCCCCTACAGACAAACCTCCAATTGCATTTCCTTGCTGTCCAGCATTTGCAATATATTCTGCCGACTGACGACGTAAATCTTTATAAGTACTTCCCTGAACAATTGGAAAAAAGGTTTGCTCGTATCCATATTTGTATGGTACTTTATCCAAATGAGTAATACAACGATCTAACCAACGGTGAGTCATGTGCATCGAACGCTGCGCATATCTGTAATCGCATGGGTAGGGCGTACATTCATCAAAAGCCATAATAATATCAGCTCCAATGGTACGTTGAATTTCCATTACGCTTTCCGGCGAAAAAAAGTGGTATGAACCGTCAATGTGAGATTTGAACTTTACTCCTTCTTCTTTAATCTTTCTGTTATTAGAAAGGGAATACACTTGATATCCTCCAGAATCTGTTAAAATATTACGATCCCAATTCATAAATTTATGCAATCCACCTGCTTTCTCCAGAATTTCAGTCTGCGGACGTAAATACAAATGATAGGTATTTCCAAGAATAATATCCGGATTGATATCATCTTTAAGTTCTCGCTGATGTACTCCTTTTACCGAAGCCACCGTTCCGACTGGCATAAAAATAGGCGTTTCGATTACGCCGTGATCTGTAGTAATACTTCCCGCTCTTGCTTTAGATTGCGGATCTCTTTGTAATAAATCAAACTTCATCTGTTTCTTTTTTCAGTCGGCAAAGATAAGCTAATTTCAGAGAAAATTAATTAGATAATTTGGCAATTAGAAAATTAGATCATTTAGATTCTTGGATTACTGGATTGTTAGATTGCTGGAATTTTAGATAACTTTATTTTTAACGCGAAAGAAACCTGAAACTTGAAACCATATTACCAATTTATCATAAAAAAAAGTCTAAATTTGATAAAATAGAAAAGCCTCTTAATCTCCTCTCTACAAAAAGACAATAAAAAATGAACCTAGCACAAAAACTTGGATATCCTGAAAACACCAAACTATTAATTATACATGCTGATGATGCCGGATTATCACATTCTGAAAATCAGGCAACCATAAAAACGCTGCAAAATGGCTTTGTAAACTCTTACAGCATAATGGTACCCTGTCCATGGTTTTACGAAATGGCTAATTTTGCCAAAGACAATCCGCAATACGATTGTGGCATTCACCTCACATTAACCTGCGAATGGGAGAATTACAAATTTGGTCCGGTTCTTCCGCTTTCTGAGGTTTCAAGTTTAACAGATCAGAATGGTCATTTCTACAAAAACAGAACTGATTTTAAAAACAATGCCAAACTTCCTGAAATCAGGAAAGAACTTACTGCTCAAATCGAAAAAGCTCTCCAATTCGGAATACAGCCTACTCATCTTGATTCACACATGTGCAACGTCGGTGTAACTCCCGAAATTTTAGAAATTTATACAGAACTTGGAAGACAGTACAATCTTCCGGTTTTTATCAACAAACAATTTGTTGAATCCATCAGTTTATCTTCCGAAAAATACAATTTTGAAGACATTCTTCTTGCCGATCATTTATTGATTGGATATTTTTCGGACTTTGAAAAAGGAGAATTAAGAGATTCATACTCCAAGGCGTTGGACAATGCTATCCCAGGTTTGAATGTATTTCTTCTTCATCCCGCTTTTGACGATTTCGAAATGCAGGGTATCACTCTAAATCACCCTAATTTTGGTTCAGTTTGGCGACAAATCGACTTTGACTTTTTTACCAGTGAAGAATGCGGTGCAAAACTGAAAGAAAATAACATTCAACTGGTAACCTGGCGAGAGATTGGATCAATTCTATAAATTAGAAAATTCGGCAATTAGTCAATTATTTTTCCAACTCTCAGAAAGATCCTGACCGCAAAAAAAATGACCTTACAAATTCAGATCACAGGTCTTTTTGATTTCATAAACCCAAAACAATCAGCTTTTCGCAATATTTGGTCAAAAAAAGGCGAAATTTTCGTTTTTACCGGAAACTAAAGCGAAAAATCATTTGTCTCCCCGCAAAATAAAAATTACTTTTGCACCAGTTTAACTTTTACACATAAAATGAAGCCTAACACACAACAATTAAGCGATTTAACTATCCAAGTAAGAAGAGACATTCTTCGAATGGTACATGCTGTCAACTCAGGTCACCCAGGTGGTTCATTAGGTTGTACTGAATTTTTGGTAACACTTTACCAAAACATTATGGAACGCAAAGAAGGTTTTGATATGAACGGAATTGGAGAAGACATTTTCTTCCTTTCAAACGGACATATTTCTCCTGTTTTTTATAGCGTATTAGCACGTAGCGGTTATTTCCCTGTTTCAGAACTTGCCACTTTCAGATTACTAAACTCTCGTTTGCAAGGACATCCAACCACTCATGAAGGATTACCTGGAATTCGCATGGCTTCTGGTTCATTAGGACAAGGTTTATCTGTAGCTATTGGTGCTGCTGAAGCAAAAAAACTAAACAAAGACAATCATTTAATTTACAGCTTACACGGAGACGGTGAATTACAGGAAGGTCAAAACTGGGAAGCGATCATGTATGCTTCTGCCAAAAAAGTAGACAACCTTATTGCAACTGTAGACGTTAACGGAAAACAAATTGACGGAACAACTGACGAAGTTTTAGCAATGGGAAGCCTTCGTGCAAAATTTGAAGCTTTTGACTGGGACGTTCTTGAAATTAAAGAAGGAAACAATATCGAAGCTATTATTGCAGGTTTAAACGATGCAAAATCAAGAACCGGAAAAGGAAAGCCAGTTTGTATTTTGCTATATACAGAAATGGGTAACGGAGTTGATTTTATGATGCACACACATGCATGGCATGGTAAAGCACCAAACAACGATCAGTTGGCAAGTGCTCTGGCTCAAAATACATCAACTTTAGCAGACTATTAAAAACAGCTTTAAGCTTTAAGCAGTAAGCTTTACGCCTATTGCCCACAGCCTATTGCGTACAGCAAAAAAACAAAAATGAAAAAATATACAAATACAGGAAGTAAAGATACTCGTTCGGGTTTTGGAGCGGGAATGACTGAACTAGGTCAAAAAAACGAAAATGTTGTGGCATTATGTGCTGATTTAATTGGATCATTAAAATTTGATGATTTCAAAAAAAACCACCCGGAACGTTTCTTTCAAATCGGAATCGCTGAAGCGAACATGATTGGAATCGCTGCAGGTTTAACTATTGGAGGAAAAATTCCTTTTACAGGAACTTTCGCCAACTTCTCTACAGGAAGAGTTTATGACCAAATCCGTCAATCAGTTGCTTATTCTGACAAAAACGTAAAAATTTGTGCTTCTCACGCCGGTTTAACACTAGGTGAAGACGGAGCAACACACCAAATTCTTGAAGATATCGGATTAATGAAAATGTTGCCAGGAATGACTGTAATCAATACTTGTGATTACAATCAGACTAAAGCAGCTACTTTAGCATTAGCAGATCACCACGGACCGGCTTACTTACGTTTCGGTCGTCCGGTAGTACCTAACTTCACTCCTGCTGATGAGCCTTTCGTAATTGGAAAAGCCATTTTATTAAACGAAGGAACTGATGTAACTATCGTTGCAACAGGACACTTAGTTTGGGAAGCTCTTATCGCTGCTGAAGCTCTTGAAGCAAAAGGGATCTCTGCTGAAGTAATCAACATCCACACCATTAAACCTCTTGACGAAGAAGCTATTCTAAAATCATTAGCTAAAACAAAATGCATTGTAACTGCTGAAGAGCACAACATTCTTGGAGGTCTTGGAGAAAGCGTTTCAAGAGTATTAGCCCTAAACAATCCTGCACCACAGGAATTTGTAGCCGTTAATGACAGTTTTGGTGAATCCGGAACTCCGGAGCAGCTAATGGAAAAATACAAATTAAACAATCAGGCGATCGTTGAAGCTGTAGAAAGAGTAATCAAAAGAAAATAATTATTTCATTTTCTTACTTTATAAAAAGACCCCGAAAAGCAATTTTCGGGGTCTTTCATTTTAAGACCTCTCCTTAAGAGAGAATTAGAACATATTTCATCTTACCTCCATCTTTATAAAATTTCTTTTTACTTCACGCAGATTTTGCAGATTCAGTAGATTTTATTTTTTGAAACTCGTAATGTCTCTTTCTAAATCTGTATAGCACAAAAAAGACTCTGTATCTATTGAAATTAAAGTTTACAACACTTTGTAATACGCTTTTATTTCAAATATATTTTCACAGAGATTCAGACCAAATATCAAAACTGATTTATATTTTTTAAGCAAAAATCTGCCGAATCTGCAAAATCTGATTGAAAACAAATCTTCAATTCCCTGATTAAGCAGATAAAAAGCATCGTCTTTCAAGTCATAAAAAAACCTCGAAATCACTTTCGAGGTTTTATCTTTTATACAAGCTAAAAATTAGTTCTGTTTAAAAGGGTACGTTTTATCCAAATGAATCTTTAATCTTGGCTTGTCTGTATAATCTGCTTCTATAAATTTCCTGGAATTTGTATACGATTCCGGCTTACTAGGATCAGTAAGCGCTCCTGTTGGCCTTCTGGGAATACCTCTCGGTTCTGTTTCATCAACATTTGGAGTCAGAGGATTATCTACAGTTGGCTCCCAAGGGTAATATTTACTGGCACCGTAATTAATTCCATTTACGATCCCTACCTCAGTAGCTGGTTTTGTGATTTCATATCGGGTTGTAAAACCGTCTCCATCATCGTCCAGATCAAGGAAGTCTGAAATTCCGTCACCATCTGTATCATCTGCTAATCCGGCTGGAGGATTTGGATATTTTGTTTTATTGATACCAAAATCATACAAATAACCATCGCCATTAAGATCTTCTAAATAATCCGGAATACCATCTCCAACTACAAGTCTGTCACCATTTGCTGAAGTAGTAACCTCGTTATCCATTCTTTGAAGATCGTATAATTTAAAACTAAAAACTATTGGAGAATATGCAGGAATAGCATCTTTAACATCTCCATAATACGCCAGTCCTGAAGGCAAAAACATTACTCCTGCACCAAAACCACTATAGGTAATAACTCCATTGTTATCTGTACTTGAAGTACCCGTTTTAAACTTCGGAAAAATCTCTGACCAGCCTTCAATTACTGTCTTTTCAACCGCATATGGAAACAAGTTAAAAACTACCTGATTATTGTTAGAAGTATCAAAAACTGTCCCATTCAATAAATTACCAGAATAAGAAGCTACAATTTTATCTGTATTTGTTGGAGAACTACCAACTCCTTTTCTCAAGGTTAAATAATAGACTTTATAAGTAACATCATTACTATATACGTCTCTTGTATCTAAAACATACGTTTTCTGATCCCAAATGGAAACATTTCCGTCACCGGGAACTATTTTCTTTATTACTACATCCTGATCCTGAGGATTACCCGGACTATTCGTAACAATGATATAATTTGTCTTTAAATATTTGACAATAGAATCATTATCAGCTTTATATTGCGTAGCATAATCTCTTAACGGAGTAACCACCACCTCATCATCATCCTTTTTACTACAAGAAACAAACGAAATACCTGCAAGCAATAAAATAAAATAATATTTAAATTTATTCATTATTGTTAATTTTTTAGGTGCGCAAGATACAATATTGATTTATTTTTGTAAAGATTTTAACTTCGATTTTAGAAAAATTATGAGAATAGATAAATACCTCTGGTGTGTACGATATTACAAGACCAGAAACATGGTTACGGAGGCCTGCAAAAAGAACCATATCACTGTAAATGGGCAGGTTGCCAAACCATCCAAAGAAGTTTTTCCAACTGACAGAATTACTTTTAGAAAGGATCAGATTACACAAATTATAACTGTACTTGATATCCCCGAAAGCCGTGTTGGAGCAAAACTGGTTGATATATACCGAAAAAACGAAACTCCGCCTGAAGCGTATGCTCATCTGGAATTACTAAAACTATCAAAAGAACATTATCGCAAAAGCGGTACCGGAAGGCCTACCAAAAAAGACCGTCGTGATATTGACGAATACGGCAACGAAATATTTGATGAGGAAGAAGACGTTTAAATTCCAATTTTTTAAATCCCAAATTCCAAAACTTACATTCCTAAAAATTTCAAACAGATAAAATCATAAAATTCCATTATCAAAATTGGAATTTGGATTTTTCATATTGGAATTTAAATTAATTATATTAGCAAAAAAAATAAATCATGAGCAAAAATATCATTTTAACCAATCAGGAAATCGAACACAAAATAAAGCGTATCGCTTATCAGATATACGAAACTTTTGTTGATGAAGATGAAGTTGTAATTGCGGGAATCGCTTCAAATGGTTCTGTTTTTGCTCAAAAGCTTGCTTTATCTTTAGCAAGTATTTCAACTCTTAAGGTCTCCCTTTGCGAAGTTAAAATCGACAAACAAAATCCGCAATTACCTATACACACATCATTAACCAAAGAAGAGTACGAAAATAAAGGTCTCGTACTAGTAGACGACGTTTTAAATTCCGGTACTACTTTAATATATGCTGTTCGTCATTTCCTGGATGTTCCGCTTAAGAAATTCAAAACAGCAGTATTGGTTGACAGAAATCACAAGAAGTATCCGGTAAAAGCCGATTTCAAAGGAATCTCTTTATCTACTTCCTTATTAGAGCACGTACAGGTTGTTTTTGACGATAACGGCGACAACTATGCTTTTTTAAGCTAAAATAGCTAAGATATCCTGAACCGTTTCTTCGACAGTTTTATCATCAACCGTAACCTTATATTGAGCCTGGTTGTAATAAAAGCTCCTGTCGAACAAATGTTTCGCGATAAATTCTTTCATTTCCTCTTCACTCATCTCAGCAATCAAAGGACGTTTACTTTTATTATGTACCAATCTTCCATATAAAGTTTCAATAGAAGCCTTTAAATAGATTGAAATAACATCTTCTCCTTTTAATAATTCGTGGTTATTGGCATAACAAGGTGTCCCTCCTCCTAAACCTATTACACTTTTTCCAGGAGACTGGAGTAATTCTACAAACATTTCATGTTCCAGTTTTCTAAAATAAATCTCTCCATGTTTCTCGAAAATCTCATTTATTGATAAATTGGCTCTGTCTTCGATACATTTGTCCAAATCCAGAAACGGAATATTTGTAATTTTTGACATATTTTGGGCAATCGTTGACTTCCCGCACCCCATATAACCTAACAATATAATTTTTTTCATTTTAATAATACCTTATAAACTAAGAGGTTGTAAATTTTACTTAAAAAAAGACAAATTTATAATAAATAAGCTTGGAAATAATAAAAAAAACTTCTTATATTTGCACCCGCGTTCAAGAAACGAACATGACTCGATAGCTCAGTCGGTAGAGCACATCACTTTTAATGATGGGGTCCTGGGTTCGAGCCCCAGTCGGGTCACAAATTGTGACTCACAATACAAGTTTCTTGACAGCAAAGACTCGATAGCTCAGTCGGTAGAGCACATCACTTTTAATGATGGGGTCCTGGGTTCGAGCCCCAGTCGGGTCACAAAAGGTCGAGTATTAATTTACTTGACCTTTTTTAATTTTCGGCCATGTGGAGAAACGGTAGACTCGCCATCTTGAGGGGGTGGTGCTCGTAAGGGCGTGAGGGTTCAAATCCCTCCATGGTCACTAAAAAAGGTAAATTACGCAAATTGTAATTTACCTTTTTTTTATTTACAACCTCTGTTTCAGCACATTAATTCTTTATTAAATTTTACTTGAAATAAGGTAGGATATATCCAAAATAACTTCTTATATTTGCACCCGCGTTCAAGAAAAGAATATGACTCGATAGCTCAGTCGGTAGAGCACATCACTTTTAATGATGGGGTCCTGGGTTCGAGCCCCAGTCGGGTCACAAACTGTGATTCACAATAAAATTTTCCTGAAAGCAATGACTCGATAGCTCAGTCGGTAGAGCACATCACTTTTAATGATGGGGTCCTGGGTTCGAGCCCCAGTCGGGTCACCAAAGAGGTCAAGTATTAATTTACTTGACCTTTTTTTTATTTCCAGCTCTTACCTTAAAACGTTAGCCTATATAACGACAGATTAAACCAAAAGTTTACAATCATTTAAAGCCTTTCAACATTACAACCTTGAAATCAACAAATCCCGATGTGAAGCCAGAAAACTTAATAAAAGATAGAATGTTTTAAATATCTTTGAACTACAAACACATCAACACAACCAAAAACAAATTAAAAAAAAGCACAACCTTAATTATCTACTTTCCGAGAATCTAATGAAATTCTATTTTTCACTGCTGCTTATTTTTGTTTTTCCGTATTTCGGCACTGCCCAGATTGACACATCTTACATCAAACCTTTTGAGAATAAGGCTTCCGTAAGAACCTATTTGTCTATGAAATTCATTTCACTGCAACAGGAAACAGAAGGAGATATGAAAAGATTCATGCCCAATACCCCTATGAGCTTAGGTTTTGGTGTTTCTGTAAAAAATACTATAATCGACTTTAGTTACGGTTACGGACTAAGCTTTCTGAAAGACAAGGAAAAAGGAAGAACCAAAGCACTCGATTTTCAAATTCATAACTATGGAAGAAAATTCATAATTGATCTTTTCATTCAAAAATATCATGGTTTCTATACTGCTGATGATGCTGATAAAAACATACAACTGTACCCTGATTTAAAAATCCAGCAATATGGCGCTTTTGGACAATATGTTTTTAACAACAAGAAATTCTCCTATAAAGCCGCCTTTGTTCAAAACGAAAGACAATTAAAATCGGCCGGAAGCTTCTTGGTGGGCGGAGGCGTTTATTTTTCGAAAATAGGTTCTGACAGTTCTTTTGTACATAAATCTAAAAATTCACTGCGTAATTTTCAATTTGGAATTAGCGGAGGCTATGCCTACACCTGGGCAATTAGCAAAAGATGGTTTACCAGCGGATCAGTGACCGTAGGCGCAAACGTTGGCACCGAAAGAATAAATGACTTCGGAAAACAAAAAATCGAAATTTACCCCACATTTTTCCCCAGAATAGCTTTGGGCTATAACAAAGAGAGATGGTCACTTGGTCTGTCATATTTAAATAATTCTACATTCTCCGCTTTCTCTGACAACAACAAAAATAACATTGGTTTGTCTTCGGGAAACTTCCAGATTGGTGCCATCTGGAGGTTAAACACCAATCCTTTTTTAAGCAAGAAGCAATCGGAATAAAATAGCTCTACTTCTCTTCGAAAAAAAATAATAAATATTTGACAAAAGTACTTCTCTTACAAAACAAAACTTCATTAAATTCGTTTCCTGAATTATTAACCTACTAACTAATCCCAAATTGGTTTATGAAAAAATTTCTATTAGTATCATTTATTATGATCACCTGCTCTACCTGGGCACAATCTGCAACCGGCTATTTTGATAAAGCCCTTAAAAAAGCTGAAGCCGGCAATACAAAAGGAGCGATCGCCGATTACACAAAAGCCATCAGCATGAATTCTAAATTTGTAGAGGCCTATCAAAATCGCGGTGTTGCAAAACTAAAACTCAATGATCTTAAAGGTGCCCTTGCTGATTTTAGCAAAACCATCGATTTAGACAGCATGAATGCCGACGCCTATACCGGAAGAGCAAACGTAAACTACAAATTAACAAACTTTAAAGAAACGGTTGCGGACTGCACCTCATCTCTGGGCTTAAATCCAAAAGATTATATCGCTTACAACCTGAGAGGTTTGGCTTATAACAAAATCGGAGATCAGAAAAATGCCTGCAAAGACTTCACAAAAGCAATAGAATTAGGCAGCCAAAGCGCAATCAAAAACAAATCAACTTTTTGCAAATAGAGTAAAATCTTAAAGCAATACATACAAAAGCAATCTGTAGAGTTCCAACTCACAGATTGCTTTTTCTTTACAGCCCATTTCCTGATCTCGCAGATATTTTTACATTTGTTGTTTAAACCAATCTGTAATGGCGCTTCTCAAAAAAATAAACCAGAAAGCTCAACCCGATATTAATTCCGGTTTCGGATCAAATGCAAACAGCTACGGAAATCGTTTTGTGAACAAAAACGGAACTCCTAACATCGAAAAAAGAGGAATGCATGTACTTCGTCGCATCAGCTGGTACCATACCATGATCGATATGCCCAACTGGAAATTCATGTTTATCCTTTTCACGTTTTATATTGGCATCAATTTCATTTTTGCACTTGCTTATTATGCCATCGGAATTGAACATCTTGACGGAATTAAGCAATCAGAGGGCATACTAATTCAATTCGGACAGGCTTACTTTTTTAGTGCGCAGACTTTTACGACTGTAGGATACGGACATATTAGCCCTACCGGATTTTTAACGAGTGCTCTTTCTGCCGCCGAAGCTTTGATTGGATTACTGAGCTTTGCCATAGCCACCGGTTTATTCTTTGGAAGATTTAGCAAACCAACCGCTTTTTTAAAGTTTGCCGATCATGCTTTAATTTCACCTTACCAGGACAAGAGAGGCCTCATGGTGCGTCTTGTTCCTTTTAAAAACACCAATTTTACGGATGCTACCGCCAGAATGACTCTGGGATTAGGTTTGGAGGAAAATGGCCAAAAAACCAATAAATTCTACAACTTAGACCTTGAACTGGAACGCATAAATGCTCTTTCTTTAAGCTGGACATTGGTACACCCCATTACAGAAAACAGCCCTCTCTATAATTTTACAGAAGAAGATTTTAAAAAAGTACATGGCGAAATATTGGTTTTTATTACCACTTTCGACGATATGTACAGCAATACTGTAGCTGCAAGAACTTCTTATACTTTTGATGAAGTAATTTATGGCGCTAAATTTGAGACCATGTATAACAGAAGTAAGGATGGCTCCAAAACGATCCTTCATTTAGACAAATTAAACCATTACCAATCTGTAAATCTCTCGTAACCTGTGGATTTCAGCCAAGTTATAAAGGTAATTTGAGATTTTATTCTATTTTTGTTCACCAATTAGCGAAAAATGATAAACAATATTAAAACTGTTTTCAGCATAAAAGATCTTGAAAACTTATCCGGAATAAAAGCACATACCATTCGCATCTGGGAAAAAAGATACAATATCTTAGAACCCATGCGTACTGACACCAACATCAGGCTTTATAATCTGCAGAATCTTCAGAAACTTTTAAACATCACATTATTACACGAATACGGTTATAAAATATCTAAAATAGCGACCTATCCTGAAGAAAAAATTCCACAATTAGTTCGCGAAATCATCTCAAAGAAAAACTCACAAAATTACGCCATCACTTCGTTCAAAATGGCAATGATGAATTTTGATCAGGAAATCTTCTTCAATACTTTCGACTGGCTTATTTCTGAAAAATCATTTCGAGAAGTTTTCAAAGACAATTTTCTTCCCCTGTTAAAAGAATTAGGTTTACTATGGCAATCCGAAACCATAACTCCGGCGAACGAGCATTTTATGAGCCATCTGATCAAACAGAAGATATTAATTTATACCGAAAGCCTGCAGATTCTAAAACCCACGAAAACTGATCGAATTTTTGTACTTTCTCTTCCTTTAAATGAAATTCATAAAATAGGCTTACTTTATTTGCAGTACGAGATTTTATTAAAAGGATACAAAACCATTTATCTGGGCGAAAGCATGCCTATTGAAAACTTGCAAGATTTAACCAAACATTTCGAGAACATTACCTTTGTATCTTTCATGACGGTTCAACCGGATCGCAATGTAATCAACCAATATGTCAAATCGATGGGACAAAAGCTGCTTCAAAAGAACAACGAGATTTGGCTTATGGGAAACATGGTCGAACATATCGATCAGAAAATTTTATCAGAAAGAATACGCGTTTTTGATTCTATGGACGAAACAATCAGTATGCTGTAATATTTTTGTTTAAAGTTTTTGTATATTTGTTAAACAAATGAAAAAAACTATAGCAATAATAGGTTCAGGCTTTTCTTCTCTAGCCGCTTCATGTTATCTCGCACAGCAAGGTAATACGGTAACTATTTATGAGAAAAACGAAACTATTGGAGGCAGAGCCAGACAATTTAAAAAAGGAGGCTTTACTTTCGACATGGGACCAAGCTGGTATTGGATGCCGGATGTTTTCGAACGTTTTTTTCAGGATTTCAACAAAAACTCTTCCGATTATTATGAACTCATCAAACTGAATCCGGCTTACCGGGTGTATTTTGGTTTGAATGACTTCATTAGTATTTATGACAATTTAGAAGAAATAAAAAACACTTTTGAAGAGATCGAAACAGGAAGTGGTGAGAAACTTCAAAAATTCATCAATCACGCCAAAAGCAATTATGACATTGCCATCAAAGATTTAGTCTATCGTCCCGGAGTTTCGGCACTGGAATTAATCACAGTCGAAACAGCTTTCAAACTCAATCAGTTTATCAGTACTGTTAGCGCCGATATCCGAAAGCAGTTTAAGAATCAAAAACTCATCCAGATACTGGAGTTTCCCGTTTTGTTTTTAGGTGCAAAACCAACAAAAACCCCGTCTTTTTACAACTTTATGAATTATGCCGATTTTGGCTTAGGAACCTGGCATCCTAAAACCGGAATGTACGATGTCGTACGCGGCATCGAAAAACTGGCATTGGAATTAGGAGTTACGTTTAAAACCAACTCTCCTATTGAAAAGATTATCGTTAAAGACAAAAAAGCCACAGGACTTTTAATAGACGGAAAAACGATAGAAGCGGATATTATTTTGAGTGGTGCCGACTATCATCACACAGAAACTTTGCTGGATACTGAACACCGCGCTTATTCAGAAAAATATTGGGAGAGCCGGACTTTTGCTCCTTCTTCTCTTCTCTTTTTTGTGGGATTCAATAAAAAGATAGCCAACGTCACACATCACTCTTTGTTTTTTGACGTTGATTTTAACCAACATGCAGCCGACATCTACGACGATCCGAAATGGCCCGAACAACCTTTGTTTTATGCCAATTTCCCCTCTAAAACAGATGCAACCGCTGCTCCGGAAGGAATGGAAAGCGGATTTTTCCTCATTCCGTTAGCTCCCGGAATACAAGACAACGAACAACTTCGTGAAGTCTATTTCGAAAAAATAATCTCCAGATTTGAACAATTAACCGATCAACAAATAAAAAATAGCATTATATTTAAGAGATCATTTTGTAAGAACGATTTTGTTGACGATTACAATGCCTTTAAAGGCAATGCTTACGGAATGGCCAATACATTATTGCAAACCGCTTTTCTCAGACCCAAACTAAAAAGTAAAAAAGTTCGTAATTTATATTTTACGGGACAATTAACCGTTCCCGGTCCCGGTGTTCCGCCTGCTTTAATTTCAGGAAAATTGGCAGCTGAGTTAATTCAGAAATCTTTTAGATCTTAACCAATGAAATCACTATTCGACACTGTTTCTTTCAAATGCAGCAAACTGGTTACTCAGAGTTACAGCACCTCATTTTCTCTGGCCGTTAAAATGCTGTCACCGGGTATTCGTGATGCGATTTACAGCATTTACGGATTTGTGCGTTTTGCTGACGAGATTGTCGATTCTTTTCATGACTTTGAAAAAGAGAACCTCATCAATGATTTTGAAAAAGAATATTACAAAGCGATGCAAACGGGTATCAGTCTTAACCCTATTCTTAACTCCTTTCAGCATACTGTAAAGCAGTATAACATCACGGATGATCTGATTCAGGCCTTTTTAAAAAGTATGAAGCTCGATCTTGTGAAGTCAAGTTATCCTACCCATACGGAATATGAAGATTACATTTACGGATCGGCAGATGTAGTTGGTTTAATGTGTCTCAAGGTTTTTGTAAAAGGAAACGAACAAAAATACGTACAGCTCAAAAATGAAGCCATGCGATTGGGATCGGCCTTTCAGAAGGTTAATTTCCTGAGAGACCTAAAAGAAGACAATTTGGTCTTAAACCGAAATTACTTTCCGGGAATTGATTTAAACTCTTTTGACGAAGAAGCTAAAACCAGTATTATTGCTGAAATCGAAGAAGATTTCAGAATCGCTTTTCAGGGCATTGTAAAACTGCCTATCGACGCTAAATTTGGTGTTTATACCGCTTACATTTATTACCGAAAACTGCTTCAGAAGCTTAAGAACACTCCTTATTACGAAATTGGAAATTCGAGAATCAGAGTTTCTAATTATACCAAAGCCGGACTTTTAGCACAGTCTTTTGTAACCTACAAATTAAAGTTAGTTTAAAATCAATTTCTAATACAGCGAAAATTAACTTTTACAAGCTAAAACATAAATTCAAAACATACAAAATGATTTCTTTTTTAATTTTTTTAGGTGTTTTTTTATTCATGGAATGTGTTACCTGGTTTACACACAAGTACATCATGCACGGGCTGATGTGGTATTTTCATGCGGATCACCACCAACCCAAATACGAAAACACTTTTGAACGCAACGATATTTTCTTTGTCCTATTTGCCATCCCCAGCATTATTCTATTTTATTTTGGTGTTGAGGGCGGATTCAACTACTTGTTTTTTATTGCCTGTGGCGTAACACTCTATGGCGCTTGTTATTTTTTGATTCACGATGTTTTGATTCATCAGCGTTTTAAATGGTTTAAAAATACCAAAAACAAATACCTGATTGGCTTGCGAAAAGCACATAAAATACACCACAAGCACTTAGGCAAAGAAGACGGGGAATGTTTCGGAATGTTGTTTGTTCCTTTTAAATATTATAAAATTTAACCCATCGGGTGTAAACAAATAAAATTCAACACATAGAAACATAGTTTTAATGTAAAAAGAATACAAAAAGAACTATTTTTCTCTCACATAGCTAAGGTGTTTTTAAAAATAAGTGGAACGCCTTTTTTAGATAGCTAAATCTATGTCTCTATGTGTTTAAATAAATTGCATTCAACGAGTTAAAATTAAACCTAATTTTATGAAAGTATACAAAATAGAAACCGTACAGCATGTAAACGCTACTGTTGAAGAATGCTGGGATTTTTTTTCAAGTCCAAAAAATCTCCAAACGATAACACTGGACAATATGAGTTTCGAAATTCAGGATTTTGACAACAAACGTATGTATCCCGGACAAATTATCACCTATACTTTAAAACCTCTTTTGGGTATTAAAATCAACTGGATGACCATCATCACGGTTTCAAAAGAGAACCAATACTTTGTCGATGAACAACGATTTGGCCCTTACGCTTTATGGCATCACAAGCACTTTTTCGAGCCCACAGCAACCGGAACAAAAATGGTTGATGTGGTGCACTACGCTTTACCATTGGGGTATCTGGGCAGAATCATGAACACACTTATTGTTAAAAATAAACTCAAAACTATTTTTGATTATCGCTACAATAAAATCGAAGAGCTATTCAATTCTAAGGCTTAAATAAATCTTTTGGCTTTGATAAAAAATCAAGCTGCACATCATACAATGACAAAACAAAAAGTTTCCTTATTCTGGTTCCGACGCGATTTGCGTTTAGAAGACAATACCGGACTGTTCCATGCCCTGCAATCGGATTTTCCGGTAATTCCGCTATTTATTTTTGACGATGAAATTCTGGAGAATCTACCCAAAAATGACGCACGCGTTCAGTTTATTTTTGAGTCACTTCAAAAGATAAACGAGCAGCTAAAAGCAATTGGTTCTTCACTTCTGATTAAAAAAGGAACTACAAGTAAGGTTTGGGAATCACTTAGAACGGAATTTGACATTCAGCAGGTTTTTTTCAATAAAGACTACGAACCTTTTGCCATCAAACGGGATGCTGCTATTCAGCAATTATTAGCACAACACCATATCACAGCTACCTCATTCAAAGATCATGTGATTTTTGAAGAAAAAGAAATTACAAAAGCGGACGGACTTCCTTACACCGTTTATACACCCTACAAAAACAAGTGGCTGGAAAAATACCATCTTTCAGGACAGGCTCCGGAATTTGACACCAAAATTGGTTATGAAAACTTCAGTAAAAATCAATTTACTTTTCCGGAATTAGCCGAAATTGGTTTTGAAAAAAGCCCTATAAAAGTACTCCCTCCGGATCTTAGTCAAATTTCTAATTATAAAGAAACACGTGATTTTCCTGCTGAAGACAGTACTTCCTACCTTTCACCACATTTGCGTTTTGGAACGGTTAGCATTCGTAAACTGGTTAATTGGGCCAATCGAAAAAACCAAACCTTTTTAAGCGAACTGATTTGGAGAGAATTCTTCATCCAGATTCTATTCAGCTTTCCAAAAGTTGTGAATCATAATTTTAAATCGGCTTACGACGGCATTCAATGGCGCAATAACGAAGAAGATTTTAAACGCTGGTGTACAGGAACTACGGGTTACCCAATGGTCGATGCCGGAATGCGTCAGCTGAACGAAACGGGGTATATGCACAATCGGGTTCGTATGGTGGTGGCGAGTTTTTTATGCAAACATTTACTCATCAACTGGCAATGGGGTGAAGCTTATTTTGCTGAAAAATTATTGGATTTCGAATTGGCTTCCAATGTAGGCAACTGGCAGTGGGCAGCAGGAACAGGCTGTGATGCCGCACCTTATTTCAGAGTTTTCAATCCCGAAATTCAACAAAAGAAGTTTGACGAAAAAGGAATCTACATCCGCAAATGGATTCCGGAATTTGATTTGGGCTATAACGAACCGATGGTAGATCATGCGTTTGCACGAGATCGCGCGATTGAAACTTATAAAAAAGGGATTTTGAAATAGTTTTTTTTTCAGGTTTCAGGTTTCACGTTGCAATAAAACCTGAAACCTGAAACTCTATCTTAATATTTCACATAATTTTCCACAACAATCTTCGCTTTCAAATCAAACATCAGATTGTACAATCCGAAGAAAGTTCTGTTCATGTAAATAAAATGCTTGGAACCTCTATTCCCATTCATTTTTTTGAGATTCGTATCATTGGTAAAGCGCTCTCCTAATTTAGCAATATTGTCAAAGAAAGTCTCGTCTGAAAAATCGAAAGTCTCCTTCTGAAAAGGCTGAGTAAAAAGAGACAATAAATCATGAAACATTTCGGTAAAATAGGTAATCTCAGAAGCCGAATCATCAGGACGAAGGATTTCCAGTTCAAATAATTTCTGATTGAAAAGTGTTTCGTCTGTGATTACATTTTTATTGATCAATTCAAAGTAAGGTACATAAAAATCATCCGGAATTTGTTTCATACAGCCAAAATCCAATGCAATTAACTGATTGTTTTCATCCACCAGAAAATTTCCCGGATGCGGATCGGCATGCACTTTTCTTAAAACATGAATCTGGTACATATAAAAATCCCAAAGCGCCTGACCCAATTGGTCACCCACTGCCTGATCTGTATTTTTAGCGGTAAACTCCGAAAGATGCAGACCGCTCATCCAGTCCATAGTAATGATTTTCTCTGACGAAAACTCAGGATAATAATTCGGAAAAAGTATGTTTTCGATTTTGCTGCAGGCCTGTACCACTTCCTGACTTTGTTGAAGTTCCAATAAATAATTGGTTTCTTCAATCAGTTTATCTTCGACTTCTTTAAAGTATTTATCAGAATCTTTTCCCTGCAAATTGAACATTCTGATCGCAATGGGTTTTACCAGTGCTAAATCTGACGAAATACTGTTGGCGACACCCGGATATTGAATTTTAACGGCTAATTTTTTACCGTCTTTAACCGCCAAATGTACCTGACCAATACTAGCCGCATTGACAGAATTGGCATTGAATTCATCAAAGATTTCATAGGGTGTTTTTCCGAAATTGGTTTTAAACGTTTTCAAAACCAGAGGTGCCGAAAGCGGCGGAACTGAAAACTGCGATAATGAAAATTTCTCTACATAAGCCTGAGGCAGAAAGTTCTTGTCCATGCTCAGCATTTGAGCCACTTTAAGAGCGCTTCCTTTCAAACTTTTAAGTCCGTCGTAAATATCTTCCGCATTGTTTTCATTCAACTTATCACGGGTCAAATCTGAGTTTACCATCTTCTCCGCATAATGCTTGATATAGTTGACTCCGATCTTTGCACCGGTTTGGACTAATTTACTGGCTCTTTCTATTTTTGAGGTAGGTATATAATCGATCGTTTTCATTACTTACTGTATATTTTTTCTTTAAACAGAAATTTTCCAAAATCAATTAAATGATTCATTGGGGCTACATTCATCAATTCGAAAGATGCATTAACCGATTTTTCGATAAAAATATCCGTTTTTTCAAATGCCGCCGAAGAATCCTCCATCCAGAATTTTATGGTCATCATTAATTGCAGCCAGGCCGATTCCTGAAGAGCTTTTTCCTGAAATTTTTGAAATTTCTCCTGTTCCAGTCTGTAATCGTCAGTCAATATTTCCGAAACATATTCTTTAAACGCCTCGCGAAGCGAAGTCAGCTGTACTAAATTTTTAAGGGGATTCCTGTCTATTTTAAGAGACTGCAGCACATAACTTCTGTTGGCCGTTAAAATCTCAAAAAAAGTATAATAGAAACTTAATATCTTGTTTTTCATATCATACTCCTGATAATCTGCATTTTTGTGCAGCAAATCAACTGTATTCGCAAAAAACAATCTGAATATTTCTTTTTCTAAACCTTCTAATGTTCCAAAAAAAGTATAAAACTCCGCTTCCGTAAGACCATTTTCTTTTGCAAAATGATAAACCGATTTTGGTTTTTGCCCCTTTTCTAAAACTTCATCCATGTATTTTGAAACGATATCCTCTCTTGTGATAGCCTTATTTTTAGTTGCCATTTCATTAAAATTTAGAATTTGCCTTAAAGGTAAGGAATGTTTAAGTACCTTTACTTTGCCTTAAACAAAATGCACTGTTAAATATATTATAAACTATCATGGCAAAAAATGTTTTATTAACCGGAGGCACTGGATTTGTTGGAAAACAACTTACCGATCTACTCACTGACAGTGGTTTTACGGTATCAATTTTGAGCCGTAGCGCACGAGAAAACACCTCATTAATCACTTATTATAAATGGAACTTAAAAACGAATTATATCAACGAAGAAGCAATTCTTCAGGCTGATTATATTATCCATTTAGCAGGTGAAGGAATTGTAGAGAAAAGATGGACTAAAAGACGTAAAAAAATCATTTTAGAAAGTCGTGTACAGCCCATCGATCTTATTTACTCGATCTTAAAGAAAAACAATAAAGTTCCCGATGCTTTTATCTCAGCTTCGGCAGTTGGAATTTACGGAGCTGTTACCAGTTCTGTTATTTGTACAGAAGACTTGTCCCCTGCGACTGATTTTTTAGGAACAACCTGCGTGAAATGGGAACAGGCCGTAGATAAAATTAGTTCATTAGGAATCCGGACTGCTAAAATCAGAACGGGGATTGTTTTGGGAAGAAATGAAGGTTTTCTCAAAAAACTGGGACCTGGTTTCAAAGCCGGCTTTGGTGCCATTTTGGGTACAGGTAAACAATACCTTCCCTGGATTCATATTGACGATTTATGTCAGATCTATTTAAAAGCACTTACTGATGAAACGATAAAAGGTCCGTACAATGCCTGCGTGACAGACAATACTACGAACCTTAGTTTTTCAAAAACGCTTGCCAACTTATACGGTTACAAAATCTGGCTCCCAAAAGTACCCGCCTTTATTCTTAAAATTGTTTTAGGCGAAATGAGCGAGGCTGTCTTAAAAGGACAAAGGGTTTCCTCTGAAAAAATCCAAAAGACAGGATTTGAGTTTCAATTTACCGATTTAGAAGGCGCGCTGGTCAACTGCCTTAATTAGTCATTTTAGCGTTAGATATACCGGATCATCACTTTTGATTATTCCGGTTAATTCGGTATTCACCGTTTTAGCAATCTTAGCGGCTATTCTGTTTGGAATTTCAATATTATAATCAGAAATCAAGATCGGAAAATCGGAAATGATCTGGATTCCGTCACCCACTTTTTTAATGAGTGCATTGACCAGAATTTCTCTTGATTTTCCCTTCATCGAAAGTTTTCCTTTAATTTGATATTGCTTTTCGATTTCGTCTATGTTTTTGAGATCAAATTTTTGAATTTTTCCTTTAAAAACAGCTTTCGGATAACGATGGCTTTCCATATAATTTTCGTTAAAATGCTCCTGCATCAGGTCTAATTTAAAACGAAAATCTTTAATAAAAACGGTACAGATAAAAGTACTCGTTTTGGGCTCAACAATAATTGTGACCTGTCTGTTTACAGCTTTTACATCTTCAAAAAGGGGCACTGATGCTTCAAAATTTATGGTTCCCGTACTGGTAAAAAATTTATCCTGGGCCATAGCGGAATAAAATGTAAACAGTAAAATAAGTAATGTAATTTTTTTCATAATCGTTAACCATTAAACAATTATGTCATTCGATCTTTTTCTATTTTTAAGAAGAGAAATAACTGGACTTAAGATAAGTTTAAAAAATAGAATGGCAGTACTCCGTGAAAAAACAGTAACCCAATCATTTATACTTAAAGTTACGATTTTTTCAGCATTACGGTTGCCGATTTATTGCTAAATATTTGTGAATGTTTTACCCAGTGGAGAATCTGATTTTGATAAGGATTATACCACCCGAAATTTACAATATCTTATTGCACTGGTGTACAGATTTCAATCAAAAACCCATCCGGGTCACGTACATAGGCAACTACTTGCCCCCATGGTTTTGGAGTAGGTTCTTTGACCAGTGTTGCTCCCGCAGCAATTGCTTTCTTCACTAATTCTTCGACATTATCGGTTATAAACCCCAATTCGATTGCAAAAGGTTTCTGCTCCTGTTTACTTTCGATGAAGCCGTCTTTTAGATTTTGAGCTGCTAATTCTTTTGAAGCAAACGAAATGGTGGTTTCACCTGTACTCAATTCACCATAATCAGCCTCGGGAGTTACAAATTTTCTTGAAAACCCAAATGCCGCTTCATAAAACGAAATTGATTTTTCTACATCGTCAACATATAGAATTGTATAGCCAAACTTTACCATTGTCTTTTTGATTTAATTGTAAAATAACTTAATCTGTTGGGGGTAATTAACAACAAAACAGGAACACAAAATTTTTCACTGAAAGGACGTTTCACATCTCACATTTTACATTCCAAATCTCTTAATGAATTTCTAAAAGCACATTATACTGATTTAAACTTGCCAGATCTTCGATAGAATTAACATCTGTCATTCTTGCGTGTTCTTCAACTTCTTTTTTAGATTCGATTTGTTTGATGCATTTTCTAAAGCGTCTCACCTCCTCTAAATTGGATAAAATAAGCCCCGGAACCGGTACGCTTTTCCCTTCATTATCTTTGGCCACCATGGTAAAATAAGAAGAGTTGCAATGTTTGACAGCTCCGGTCTGAATGTTTTCTGCTTCTACACGAATACCCACAATCATAGAACTTCTTCCTACATAATTTACTGATGCTTTCATGGTTACTAATTCTCCAACCTCAATAGGTTTTAAAAAGTTTACAGTATCCACCGAAGCCGTCACGCAATAGTTGCCGCTAAATTTTGAGGCCGATGCAAAAGCAATCTGGTCTAACAGCTGTAAAATATACCCTCCGTGAATTTTTCCACTAAAGTTAGTATGTGAAGGCAGCATTAATTCTGATATACTTATTTTCGATGAAGAAACGTGTTTGAAATCTGCGGTCATAATTATTTATTTGTATTTGAATGGGAAAGTTTCTTTTCAAACTGCCTTGATGAAACTCCGTTTTTAATTTAAAGATTGATTTTCATCTGAATTAGAAGCTCTGGTGATAATATTTTCAGGAAGTGATTTTTTAGCCTTCGCTCCCATTTTTTTCAATTTCTCAACACTTGAAATCAGATTTCCTCTTCCGTCTACCAACTTGCTCATGGCATTTTCATATTCCGTTTTTGTGTCTTTTATTTTATTTCCAATGCGCACCAAATCGGTAACAAAGCCTTCAAATTTATCGTAAAGTGCTCCTGCCTGTCTGGCAATTTCAAAAGCATTTTCCTGTTGCTTTTGATTGGTCCACATACTATCAATAGTTCTTAAAGTCGCCAATAAGGTTGTAGGAGTTACAATAACGATATTGCGGTCAAATGCTTTATTGTACAGCGTCGAATCTTCATTTAAAGCAATCGCGAATGCGGGTTCAATCGGGATAAACAATAAAACAAAATCCGGACTTTCGATTTGATACAAATCATGATAATTTTTGCTTCCCAACTGCTCGACATGTCTTTTAATAGAGTTTACATGCTCTTTCAGAAAGTCAATTTTAAGGATTTCAGATTCTTCGTTAATCCATTTTTCATAAGCAACCAGAGAAACTTTCGAATCGACGATCATCTTTTTACCGTCGGGTAAATTGATTACAACATCGGGCAAAACTCTATTTCCTTCAGCATTTGTAAAACTTTGCTGTACTTCGTATTCTCTTCCTTTTTCTAAACCAGATTTTTCTAAAACACGTTCTAGAACCAATTCACCCCAGTTCCCCTGCATTTTACTGTCACCTTTCAGTGCCTTGGTCAAATTCAAAGTTTCTTTACTCATTTGGGCGTTCATTTCGCTCAATCCCAAAATCTGCTGACGCAAAGCAGCATGATAATCAATACTTTCTTTGTGAGTTTGCTCTACCTTTTTTTCAAATCCCTGAATTTTATCCTGCAAAGGCAGCAGGATATTTTTCATATTTTCACTATTCTGCTCCGTAAACTTTGCCGATTTCTCTTCCAGAATTTTATTCGCCAGGTTTTCAAATTCTTTGGTAAATTTCTCCTGAAGTTCGCTTACTTCATTCTTTTGTTCTTTATGACGTTCCCACAAGTTTTCAAAATCGACTTCTTTTTTAGAAAGCTGAATCGCGAGACTGTCTTTTTCGGTTCGGATATTCTCTTTTTCAGAACTGCTCAGATGAAGCTGTTTTTCGAAACTTCTTCTTTCGTTTTCAAACTGCTCTTTCTGAATTTGCAATTGATTTGTGATGGCATTCAGCCTTTCTTCCAAACTCACTCTTTCAGATTGAAATCGTGCAGCAAACAACGTCTTTCCTAAATATATCCCTAAAAATAATGCGGCTACAAAGGCTAACAAATACGGAAGAAATTCAAACATAATTACATTTTTATATAAAGTAAAAGTACACAATAATACGCAGTGCTTTATTCTAAATTAGAAATTTCACGAATCCCTAATCCCGAAAAATTAAATCATTATTTAAAATAAATTAAAAAAATCACGCAACCATTTCCAAAAGAAGACATCTACTAATTATAAACTATTAAAATATTGTTATGAAAAAATTAATGCTAAGCTTGTTTATAGCTTTTGGATTCAGTGCCTGCTCCCTTAATAATGAAGATATGAATGTGGTTTGCGGAGAAAGTGAAGACTTAGCTTTTACAGGAATACCACTTTTATGCAACTATAGTGTTAAATCTTTACCTACCAATCCTGTTGCATTTTTAGCAGCCTCTGAAGAAAGATTGAATGCTTACTTCACCAAAAAAGAGAATACATGTCCAAACGCTACTATTACACCAATCGATTTTAATAAAGAAATGATCGTTGGTATTTTCTCAGGACTTAAACCTACAGGCGGTTTTAAAATTAAAATAACCAGTATTATTCAAAACAAATGTCAGATTCTGGTTAATTACTACGAAAAAGAACCTGAAGTAGGCGAGACAGTTGCTCCCGGGGCAACGTATCCGTCAGATTTCATTTTGATACCAAAAACGACAAAAACAATACTGTTCAATAAAGTAGCAGACAACCGTGACAATATCGTAATTGGAAGTTTCAGCGGTCAGTGTACAGGTGCTGACTGTCAAAAATTCTATCAGATCAACGATTTTAATATTCAAAAATTCTTAAACGTTAAAGCCGGTGCTTACGATTTCGATCAATACCGATATACGGCAACTACTAAAAAAGGAGATTACACACTATTCCTAAAATCGGTACCTGCTGAAATTTTAGCTTTAAAAGGAAAAACTAAAACGTATGGTTCACCGGACGTTGCAGATCAGGGAGGAGTATATTTTGAATTGCGTCAGGGTATAACGGTTACTAAAATTACAATCGACAACAAAGATACTGCCGATCAAAGTGCCGAAATAAAAGCATTCAAAAAGGCTATTCAGGATAAAATAACAAGTCTAAAATAATCTGATTTATGAAAAAATATTTCTTATTTATCATCGCATGCGGTCTCTTTTCATCGGCCTATTCAGTAGAATCTACGGGTATGAATTCGGGTTCGATTGTAAACACCTGGATTTGGGAAAAATCGATTGGAGGAAGCAGTAATCCTTATACGGCAACTCCTAAAACAATCGGATTTAACAAAAAAGTCGTTTTTACACCAAACGGAAGAGTAATCACGTACAAAAACAATGTTGAAATAAGAAATAGTTCCTATACCATTGAAAAAGGTATAGGTTACTTTGATCAGGCCCAACATGACTTAATCACTTTTGAAGGCAAGACTTACATCATAGAAAACCTTGACAATCAAAACCTAACCATTGTCAGCAATAATACCGATGCATCTCGTACTATTTACAAAAGATAGTTTTATACGCTTATAAAAACTATTTTTGCAAAACCAAATAAACCACTTTTTTGAAAGACGATTTAGAAAAATACATACGACTGTGCATCAAAAATGACAGAGAAGGACAACTGAAAATCTATCAGTTGTTCTCTCCTGTTTTATATGGTATATGCCTGAAGTATATGAGAAATGAAGACGATGCCAAAGATGTATTTCAGGAGGCTTTTGTCATCGTTTTTCAGAAAATCGGCCAATATAAATTTGAAGGAAGTTTTGAAGGCTGGCTAAAACGTATTTTCATTAACAAGTTGATTGAAACCCTGAACAAGAAGAAAAAAGAGAGTTTCTTTTTGGATGTTTTTGATCCGGATACTGATTTTGTTGAAGAGGAAGAATTGGATATTGCTCCGGTCGAACAGGAGAAACTACTGGAATACATTCGGGATCTGCCGGATCAGTACCGCACCGTTTTCAACCTGTATGTTTTTGAAAAACTAAAGCATAAAGAAATAGCCGAACTTTTAAAAATCTCTGAAGGAACATCAAAATCAAATCTAAATCGGGCCAAAAGCATTTTGCAAAAAAAAATAATGAGCATAAAAAATTTTAAAATAGCATGAAAAAGCAAAATATAGAAGATCTTTTTTCATCAATGGAAAACTTTTCAAGTGTTCCGCCTCCTGAATTATGGAGTCAGATTGAAGAAAAATTAGACCAACCCAAAAAGAAAAAGAAGAAAGCTATTCTTTGGTGGTCGGCTGCTGCATGCTTATTATTGGGCTTACTACTTCCTTCTGTTTTACATTTTACCTCAACGTCGGCAATCAAAACAGTAAAAAATGGCTCGATAGAAAACAATAGTGTGGTTCTTGACGAGAAAGAAGACAATGAAAACTCTAACAGAACAATTCAAAGTAAAGAAAAAAACCCTGTTGTAAATACCCCTCAGGAAAAATCAAACAATACAGTTAGTAATTCTTCTCTGAAGAACAGTACTAATTCGCCTGAGCTTACCATCAAAAATCACAATCAAAAAACGGCAGTTGCTCATTCTGATGTAACTAATAAAGCTAATTCAGGGAATGCGAATCTGAACTCAACTCTTCAAAAGAGAAATGAAGATCCTACTACAACCCAAAAAGTAATGGTTTCTGCAAAAACAAATACGGCTCAGTCAAATCCGTTAAATGCATTCAATTCTGCTTCATCAAATCAATTTTTAAATACAGAACCAAAAAATTCAAATCAAAATGTGGCTGAGAAAGTATATACTGTCAGTAAAAACAATGGATTTGGTTCTTATTCAAAAAATCAACCTTTAAGTGCTGACAAAAAAGCTGCTAATCAAATATTAGCGGAACAAACTTTTAACGCAGGAAAGACAAATCCTTTCCATTCAAATTCAAAAAACAAGGTTTCTGGTTCTGTTTTCGAAACGCCATTGACCACTAAAAATAACTTTAGTACCGCTTTAAGCACTGTGAACCCGCTTTCTGACAAGCATCAAAAAACTGCTACTGAAAATGCATTTCCCGGCAGAGAGTTAACGGGTAATTCAAAAAACAATTCGAAATTCAGTACGGTTTTAAGCAAGCAGGATTCGGTTCAGCTGGCAGAACTTCAAAACTTAGAAAAAGGCATTATTAATCCGGAGGGGAAAAACGAGAAAGAAAAGAAAACAGTCCTTTCAAAAGGAGAAAGATGGGCAGTTGAAGTTTTTGCCGGATTAGCTAACTCGGAGAATTATAAAAATGACAAAACGCTGGGTAATGTAAACGACTCGAAACAGGGAAGCACTTACGGTGTTAAAACAAAATATAAAATCAACAAAAAATGGGCTGTTGGTTCAGGTTTTAAAATCAACGAACTGGGACAAAGTGTTGCTGATGTTTCGTATATAAGTAATGGTCCGTCGAATGCTGCTTTGACATCTAATGACTATTTCAATCAAAATGCAACCGTAGTTGCGGCATCCCCTCAAATTAGTACTAATTCCGGTTATATATTTGTTTCTAAAGCCACTACGAATGCATTAAAGCAAAACAATATTGAAAGTAATACTATTGAAAGCGGAAAACTGGACCAAAACTTAAGATATATCGAAATGCCTTTGGAGGTTTCTTATTCTGTTTTCAGTAAAAACAGAGCCAATATCAACATCAATACAGGTGGTTTTGTGGGCAAACTGATTTCCAACAACATGGCTTTAAACGGAAATTCGATCGGTCAGAATGTTGATGCTAATGATTTTATTTACGGTTCTACCCTGAGCAGTACTTTACAATATCGTGTTTACAAGAAAACGAGTGTTTTTGTAGAGCCGGCCATGAATTATTATATCAATCCGTTAAACAATCAATCTTTTAATCAGTTTCAATGGGGATTAAATTTTGGATTGAATGTTACTTTTTAGAGTTCTTTTTGTGGTAGTTTTACCAACAATTACTTAAAAAGAAACAAAAAAATGATCCTCAAAAACAAATGGACTGATCCGGAGTCATTACCGAAAGATCTTACTATTGCCAAAGAAATACTTTACGATTGTTGCAATTTTGATGTCACTCAACCTGAACCGGAAGAAGAAAGTAGCGAGTACGATGCTTACCGTTTTCGATTGAATCAGAAAAACATTTGTTACAGGAAAGCGAAAATCACGCCCACCAAAACAGGGCAATTTGTAACTTTATGGAAACGCAATACGGCAGGAATTATTGAGCCCTTTGATTTCACAGACGCTATTGACTTTGTAATTGTCAGTGTTCGAAAGAACGAATTCTTTGGGCAATTTGTTTTTCCGAAAGCTGTTTTATTAGAGAAAGGTATTTTTACCACTCCGACAAAAGAAGGCAAAAGAGCCACAAGAGTATATCCACCATGGGATGAAACAACAAACAAACAAGCTCAGAAAACTCAGCAATGGCAATTGAATTATTTTTACTCTATTACACCCGAAGCCAATCTGTCACAATTCAAAGCGGTATTTTAAATATAAAAAAAGCAGTCCAAATTTAATTCTGGACTGCTTCTTACTTCTTACTTTTTACATTTTACATTACGTTTTACTTTTTAATAATCTTCCCTTTATAAACTACTTTATTGTTCTCAGTTAGGGTATAAAAGTAAATCCCCGTTTGCAAATAACTTACCGGAACAGCCGTAGTACTTGCATCCTGTGTAGCATTAATGTCAACCGGATTTCCCAGTAAATGACCTGAAACATCGTAGAATTTCAACTTTAGTTTTTTATCTGTATTCGTTTTTACAACCACATTCACCACATCAGTAGTTGGATTCGGATAAGCGTGAACCGCATAACCGTTTTTGGTCTCAAAATCGATAGTCGACAGATTCGACGCTTTCAATTCAAAACGGGCAATTACCGGACCGTGATCTGAAGTGGTATTCGTATAATTGTTAATATCATTACGCGGATCATAAACGGCAGTTGAATTTGCAATGTACTGGTCATTTAATTCATTTGAAATCATAATATGATCTAAAAATCCGCCTGAGCTTAAATAACTGTAGGCTCCTGCTTTACTGATTTCTAAAGTAAGCGCATTATAATTGGTCTGATCGTCAACAAACATCTTATAAGAAGAAGGATTTGGACTAATAACTGATTTACTTACATCATCGTTATAGTCTCCCAAAATAATCAGATTAGAGTTGGCATAGTAACGATCCAAACTGTCTTTCAATACTTGCGCATCGTATTTACGCATATTGTATTTATTCATATCAGATCCGCTGTTGGCACGTGCGTGAAGATCTACTAAATTAAGCAGCTTTTTTACACCACCAATGTTTGTTTCAATTTGTACCATGTAAGGCAAACGACCTGATGAGAAAAAATCTCCATTATCACCATCAGGACTTGGATAATTGTTTAGTGTAA
Source organism: Flavobacterium sp. CFS9 (assembly GCF_041154745.1). NCBI lineage: Bacteria > Pseudomonadati > Bacteroidota > Flavobacteriia > Flavobacteriales > Flavobacteriaceae > Flavobacterium > Flavobacterium sp. CFS9. The sequence goes on from NZ_AP031573.1 coordinate 858,004, forward strand.
CCGTTTTAGCACGTAGTTGATCGTATAAATCTTTAAACATCACTTTGGTATTTTTTACCGTTGCTGTCTGTGTATTATAAATCACTACCAATTTCTGAGGTGGAAAATTTGGATCTGCGGGATTAAACGAATAGGACCATGAAGGTGAAATTACTTTGTCGAACGTTTTCCCGTTAACGCTAATTTTTTGCACTAAAGCATCTAAAGCCGGCTCATCAGAAACCTCCTGAACTACATAAACATCGGCATTTAATTTGTTCATTACTTTAGCCACATTCTCAATTTGCAAAGCATCATCAATAGGACCAAATTCTTTATTAGACTTGTCTTTTACATCTGTACCAAAAAACTCTAAATTATAGGTTACGATATCAAACGTATCTGCTTTTGGAATAGAAGAACCGGTAAACGAACCAATTTGCTTGTTTAAAGCAGTTCCTGTAACTGTTAACACACCTGAAATTGTTAATGCTTTTACAGATGGTACAAACCTCGCATAAATCTTTTTGTTTGTTGCAGCATCAGCTGAACTTACTACTACAGTCGATTGAAACGAAGTACCGTCTAAGGACAACTGAAAATCTGCGGGAGCAGTAACGGTAATATCTCCATAGCCTTCGGCCTTAAGTGAAAAAGCTTCAGTTCCCGAAACTCCATTTACATTTACATCTCCAAAATCTAAAACAGGATTTGCATCTATATAACCCGTTGCATTGGTGATAGCAAAATCATCAAATGACCATTCTGCAGCATTGTTTGCTCCTCCGGCTGTAGTTTCATACACCCAGGCCAGATAAGTATGACTTGTTTTGTAACTGTCTAATTTAATGTATTGCGATTGTGTATAGGTTCCTGTTATAGTCGGAAATTTACCGTCAATTACGGTCCAGGTTGCATTTTCAGGATTACTTTTTCCATCATAATCGGTAGAAACCATTAATTTCAGATCAGTACCCGCATAAAATTTACGGGAGTAAAAAGAAAGTAAAATTGCTTTATCAAATTTAGCAGTATTATCTAAACGCAATTTTGGAGAAATCAGCCAGTCTTTACTAGCTCCGCTATCGGAATAGCCATTCATGATTACCGCTCCTGTTCCCGAATTTATGTTTCTCGCCACAGTCGTTGAAGTCCATTTATTTGCAGTACCGGCAACATTGTATTGCGTCCACCCGCTATTGCTTAAAACATTTGCATCGTTAAAACCTTGTTGGTACGGATCAATTCCTACTCCTGTAAGCGTCACTGTTTTAGTTGTGGCTCCGGTCGCGTCATGTGTTATTTGTCCTGAAAAACTTCCAATAGCATCCGGTGTAAACCTCACATAAACCGTTGGTGTAGCTCCGGAAGCAAAATCAACCGCAGGGTAAGAAACCGAAGTGCCAAATGTAGTTCCGTCTTTTGAAATGGTAAATTTTCCAGTAGCTGTTACTGTAACCGGAGTCGAGATATTGGTTCCCTGAATTTGATAACTAAAATTATCGGAGTCAAAATTTGACTCCGAAAATCCTAAATCAAGTGTACTGCTTGAAGTGGATAAAACAGGAACTACAACATTTGAAGTGGTTACATCTATTTTATTTACTGTCGCCTGAATGTTCCCTGCAGTATCCTCTGAAACAGAGTAAACCGAATAAGAAGTATTACTTGTCAAGCCGGTAAAACTTTTTGTATATACCTGAGAAGCATCTGTAACATCTAAAATACCAGACTGCAAAGCAGCAGTTCCGTTGGCATCAAGACCCAATTTTATCTGAGCGGCTGTCGGTTCAGCACTTCCTGAAGGCAATAAAACAAAATAAGTTTTCCCTGTTTCATTTAATTGATTTAAAAAATTAAAACTGTCTGACAAAACAGTATCTGTCTTAGGATACCCCACCCCATTTATAGGCGCAACAATATCACTTCTGACATCAATATTATCAATCGCAAAAGACTGACGCGATCCTGTTGAACCTGACTTCAATCTTGCAATCCATCTTATCTGAACTATCGCCTGATTATCACAATCTGAAGGCAAGGTTACTATAATTCTTGTTGTTTTATTATCCAAAGGAGTTGTAACAGCTGAAGTCTGCTGTGTCGTACTGCTATTAGAATAAACTTGAGAGGATGAGGATACAGTAACAAAAGCACCAGTAGTTCCAACTCGATATTGCAAAGCCAGTTCCTGAAGACGATTGTTAGTTGTACCGTCAAAAACATTACGAATTATCATCGCGTCGTACTCCACTTTTATAGCTTTATTATTAAGACTCGAAAATGCAAATCCTATTGTTAAATCAACGGAAGTTGTATTTAAGAAACCTATTTTGCCATTGTAATTGTAGATGTTTCCGCCATTGACAGCCGCTGTACCGTTTGCTGTTAAATTTTTGTCACCAACTAAGGTAGTATTGTATACTCCTGTATTCTGAGTAGAGGCAGCTGACCATCCCTGAAATCCTGCCGGGTATGCTGTTGAGCCGGCAACTAAAGCATCAAAATTTTGTGTGTAAGGCAAGGTCTGAGCTGCCGGCATTGTCTGCGCAACAAGACTTAGCGAACAACAACCAAAAAAACATAAAAAAGCCAGAAGCTGGCGAGAAAGGTAAAGTTTTTTCATACGTCTTAATAAAATAGTGTTTTTAGAAGTCAAATTTATATTCTTTAAAGTTAACAGAATATTGTGAAAACTTAAACTTATTGTATTGCAGTTTTGTGAAAATTTTCAAACAAAAAACAAATTATCCGTTTATTATTCTAATTATCCTCAGAACTAACGGGGCTTCACAAGACATTTTGTTTTTGTACGAATTAAGAGGTTATTAAAATTTAACACGTTATTTCTTTTTTAAATTTCTTTGTCTGAAAAATCTATACGGCTTGATTTACCTGCTAAGTATTCTAACAATATTACTTTGTCTCATTAGTCTAAACTATTAGAGCATCTAAGACTGAAAAATGAATCATTTAATTTCGCTTTCTATTTATACAATTTTCTTCACCATTAAATCGTTTTAGGTTTAACTAATATGATACAACATGAAAAAGTTATTTATCTTTTCGGCTCTATTTTCTCTGCTACTGTCCTGCAATACAAAAACAACTAAAGAAAACAACACTACAAACAAGGAAACGGTCACTAAAACCAACAACAGTTTCAGCAAAACAGCAATCTATGAAGGAATAATTCCGTGCGCTGATTGTAGCGGAATTCAAATGACCTTGAAAATCTACACCGATTATAGCGTTTCACAGAACAATAAATTTGAACTAATAAGTGTCTATCAGGGAAAAGAACCCGGAAATGTCTTTACCCAGAAAGGTAATTTTAATACCGAAAGAGGATTAGATAAAGATCCGGACGGTACAATTTATGTCTTAAACTGGGATCAGCCGGAGGAAAAACAACTGTACTATGGCTATTATAGTTCAAATCCTGAAAAGATCTATCTACTGGATAAAGACAGAAAAAGGATTAAATCTAATCTAAATTACTTTTTGACTTTAAAGAAATAATTTCTTTAACAATAGTTACTAACGATTCAATACAGAATTATGAACTTCTTCAAAATCAAAACTTCCTGGTCTAATGCTGAATTTATTGGAATCAAATTGTGCATCGCTTCAGCTTACGTATTAATCGGAAGTTACTTTCATGATTTTTTCAAAAATTATTATTTCCCAATTCTAGTCCTATTTGCAATTACGGCAATCTGGTTTGTCCTGCAATGGCTAAAAAAAATGAAGCATGAAAAATCTAAATCTTAAGATTTCCTTTTAAACTCTGCAAACAAAGTTATCTTTGCAGTCAAAAAACAAATATGCATCATCATTTCATTCTTTTTAAACCTTACGGCTATCTAAGTCAGTTTATTTATGAATTGAAGAGAAAGAAAAAGCTTTTAGGTGAATTATACCATTTCCCTGAAGGTACTATGGCCATCGGAAGACTAGACGAAGATTCTGAAGGTTTACTATTATTGACGACAGACGGTATGGTAAGCGAACTGGTAAGAAGCAAAAAAGTAGACAAAGAATATTATGTTCAGGTCGACGGAATCATCACTCCAGAAGCAATCGAGGCCTTACAAAAAGGCGTTGAAATAGGTTTTGATGGCGGTAAATACAAAACCAGACCCTGCACTGCTTTTATCGTTACTGAAATTCCTGACTTTGGTCCAAGAGCCAAAAAAATCAGAGATGAACGTCATGGCCCAACTTCCTGGGCTTCGATTACGATAAGAGAAGGAAAATTTCGTCAGGTTCGAAAAATGACCGCGGCGGTTGGGTTTCCAACTTTAAGACTGGTTCGTGTTCGCATAGGAAATGTATCTTTGCAAAACTTAAAAGCTGGAGAAGTACTGGAAGTGACTGATTTTAACTTAGATAATGGGGTAATTTGAAAATCAGACAATTCGATAATTAGATAATGTGATAATTATTAAAAAAACAAAACACTTGCCCAAAACTCACATTTCACAACTCATAACTCATAACTCATAACTCAAAAAAATGCTAAACATAGTTCTTGTAGAGCCTGAAATCCCTAATAACACCGGAAACATTGGACGTTTGTGTGTGGGTACAGAAAGCAGATTACATTTAATTCACCCTTTCGGATTTGTAATTAACGATAAAAACCTGAAGCGTTCGGGACTGGATTACTGGGTACATCTTGACGTTACCGAATACCAAAATATAGAAGAATGGATTCAGCAGATTCCGGATCAGTCACGTGTTTTTCTGATGAGTTCCCATGCCGAAAAATCATATCTCGAAACCGATTTTCAGGATGGAGACTGGCTGGTATTTGGTAAAGAAAGTGTAGGTTTAAGTAAAGAAGTTCTGGCACGTTTTGAGAATCACCTAACCATTCCCATGTCAAAATTAATCCGAAGCTTTAATATTGCCAATTCTGTGGCTTTTGTGGTGGGAGAAGCAAAAAGACAAATCGGACTAAAAAATAGCTAATCGGTAATTCCTTTAGTTTTAAACGTTATTCCGGTCACTTTGTAAAGTATTCAACGAGTCTGCTACGTAATTACGAACTTTCCTTTTTCGGCATCAAAAATAATATGCTCGTCTTTGAATAGCGTTGCAAAACTCCCTTTTGAAATTAAATTGCATGGTGCATCCTGTACTACCATTTCAGGAGTCATGATAATCATTTCGTCACTCAACTGAATTGCCAGATCGATATCATGAGTCGAAAATAAAATACATTTCTGAGTTTCCTCTGTTAGTTTTTTGAGGAGTTTGAACAGCGAAACTTTGTGCAGTAAATCAAGATGTGTTGTCGGCTCGTCCAGAATAATCAACGGAGTATCCTGTGCCAAAGCTCGCGCAATTAAAACCTTCTGTAATTGTCCGTCACTAATTTCGAAATGTTTTTTCCGAGCCAGATGCTCGATTTGAGTCAACTCTAAAGCTTCCTGAACTTTCTCGATATCAGTCTGACTTAAAGTACCAATCCAATTAGTGTAAGGCTGACGTCCTAAAGCTACTAATTCGAAAACAGACAAATTACTTGGCGGTAGCTTTTCGGTTAAAACTAAGCTTAAATTTTGAGCCAATTCCAAAGGCTTATAGGCACTTATATTTTTTTCATTTAGAAAAACATGTCCTTTTAACGGCTGTTGAATTCCGGTAATCGTGCGAAGCAAAGTCGATTTCCCAATTCCGTTTGCACCAATTAACGAGATGAGTTTTCCCGAACTTAAATTCAAATTTAAATTTTCGGCAATGGTTACAGTTCCTTTCTTGGACTTGTAGCCGATATCGAGATCTTTTGTTTTTAAAATAGTAGTCATTGTTTAAAGGTACTAAGGTTCTAAGCTGCTAAGGTTCTGAGTTTCTTCTTCACCTCCTTTAATTTTTAAAAATCAATCTGCGAAAATCCGTTGAATCCGCTTAATCTGTGGCTAATTTATTTACTGGAAATTTCTTTTACGCATGAGCAGCCAAACAACAATTGGAGCACCAATTATAGAAGTAATTGCATTAATAGGCAGTGTGGTTTCTAGTCCCGGCATTTGTGAGGCCATATCGCAAAACAACATAATTATTCCTCCGTAAAAAAATGTACTCCAGTATAAAACCGTGTGGTTACTCGTCTGAAAAGTGAGTTTTGCAATGTGTGGCACTGCCAGACCAATAAAAGCAACCGGTCCTGCAAAAGCAGTGACACTTCCGGCCAGAATACTTGTAGCGAAAATAATTATCAATCGGGCTCTCTTGTAATTCAACCCCATACTTTTGGCATAATTTTCCCCTAAAAGCAAGGCATTTAAAGGTTTAATACTTCCGGCACTCAAAAACAGACCAAAAGCAACACAAACCGCCAAAATCGAAATTGAAGTCCACGAAAGATTTCCAAGACTTCCCAAAGACCAGAAGGTAAATTTTTGTAATTGTTCTGCCGAACTAAAATAGGTCAGCACCCCAACAATAGCACTGGTAAAACTCCCAAACATTAATCCGACAATTAAAATTGCCATCGTATTTCGTAAACGCTGTGCTACCAGTAAAACGAGTAATAAAACCAAAACACTTCCTATTGTCGAAGCCAGTACAATTGCATACGGCGACAATAAAATCGAGTTTAAAAATGAAGGCAGAAAACCTGCCCCTAAAATCACTATCGCAACTGCCAGAATTGCTCCCGAACTTAAACCTAAAACATCTGGTCCTGCCAACGGGTTTCTAAACAAAGTCTGCATCAGCAAACCGCTCACCGATAAACCAATACCCACCAACATGGCTGTAATAGCCTTAGGCAGACGATAATTGACAATAATATATTCCCAAGTCGATTTACTGGCATGGCTTCCCGTCATACTGTTATACACTTCCTTAAAAGGTATGATTACGGATCCCAAGCTAATGTCTAAAAAGAACATAAACACTAATGCCAGACCAAGTACCGAAAACAGTATTATATTTCGTTTTTTATGAATCAATGAACTTAGTTTAATTTAGAGGCAAAAGTGAATTCGTAACTTGGCAGTAACTCCGGGTGAAAAATCTTGATATAATCTTTCAGTACTAAATCAGGACGGCTTGGTGCCAGCTCATAATAAACTGTTCCACCGGTCGCGCCAACCTTACCTTCAAAAGTATACACATTTTTAGATTTGAAAGCATCAAACTCAGCATAATGCGGGTTAATTTTTCCAAATTCATCTAAACTCTTAAAAGAACCTGAAGCAATCCAAAAATTGGCTGTTTTGGCTTTCACTAAAACTTTTTCAAAAGACAAGCCTTCGCTTCCTGTACCTTTCAAATCGGCCCATAAATAATTCGCCTGAGCATCTTTCATAAACTGCGCCACCCAGCTGTTCCCTTTGGCCACATACCAGATATCTTCGTACATAGAACCGTATAAAACACTTGAAGTTGCCCGTTTGCCCGCTACTAATTTTTTAGCCTGGTCATAACTCAAAACAATTTTATCAAACAACTCTTTCGCCTGCTCTTCTTTTCCAAATAAAGCACCATAAAGTTTGATCCACTCTGCTTTTCCAAGAGGAGATTGCTCCATCCAGTCGGCCTGAATCAAAACATTTAGACCGCTTTTTTTCAAATTATCAAGCATCGCATTGTTATTGTCTACTCCAAAAGTCACTATTAAATCCGGAGAAAGCTCTATCAACTGCTCGATATTTAATTTTTCATTTTGCCCCACATTTTTAACGGTACCTTTGTCTATTAATACTCTGGTTTTTTCTGAGGAAATGTAATCGGTATGCGGAAAACCGACCAATTTATTTTCTACTTCCAACATTTCCAAAAACGGAATGTTAGTAGTTGAGGTCACCACGATTGACTCCAAAGGAACTTTGATAGTGGTATACTTTTGTAAACTGTCCGGTACTTTCGCTTCTTTCTCTTTCAGTACATAAGTAAACTTTGTATGGGCATCCGGCCAGGGATCTGAAACAGTTACTACCGAATATCCTTCGTGCTTTATAATCGAAAGTCCCGATGCATATTCGATACTATTTTTTTCAGTTTCTGTTTTTACAATCTCCGAAGATTCCTTTTTTTTGCATCCGATTAGAAGAAAAAAAGGTAAAACAAAAATCATTTTTGGCAGTAAATGTCTCATATATAAGTTCTATTATTTTTTTAAAGGGCTCAGTTTCATCACGCTGCTTTTATGGCACATAATTTGACTCGTCTTCCTTATAAATTTTACAATTTCATTACTGACAAAGGTAACGCAATTTCTATTTTTTTTATCTACCTTTATTCCTACAAAATCAAATAAACATCATTTTTCCCTAATGAATCCCATAAAAACCAAAGTCTGCTCGAGCTGTGAATCTTCTTTCAGCTGTGGAGATACTTCAAATGAAAACAAGTGTTGGTGTAATGATTTCCCCCCTATTTTTAATCTTTCCGAAGGAGGCGATTGCCTTTGCCCCGTTTGCTTTAAAGAAGCCTGTGAAGATAAAATTGACGCTTACGTAGAAACGCTTACCCCGCAAAAAGCACTTAAAAATAAAGCCATATCTTTACCCAAACAAGAAAAGCTAATCGAGGGAATTGATTATTATTTAGAAGACGGAAATTATGTTTTTAAAGCCTGGTTTCACTTAAAAAGAGGAAGCTGCTGCGGAAACGAATGCCGGCATTGCCCTTATTAACAGTTATGAGTTGTGAGTTATTACATACAGATCCCTTAAAATCTTAAAACCATAACTCACAACTCATAACTCAACAAAAGCTTCGACTTCGCTCAGCCTGACATTCGACTAACCCAAACAACTCACAATTTACAACTCATAACTCATAACTAAAAATGATCTACCTAATTACCGGAGGCGAACGATCAGGAAAGAGCAGTTACGCTCAAAATCTGGCCTTACAACTTTCAGATACACCTATATATGTAGCGACAGCCCGAAAATGGGACTCTGATTTTCAAAACAGAATCGACAGACACCAACAGGAACGTGACGAACGCTGGACCAATATTGAAAAAGAAAAATACTTAAGCGAAATTGATTTTTCCGGAAAAGTGGCTTTAATCGATTGCGTTACCCTCTGGCTGACCAACTTTTTTGTCGACCATAAAAATGACGTTACTTTAAGTTTAGAGGAAGCAAAAAAAGAGTTCCTATCCATATCGCAACAGGAAAATACTACTCTGATTATTGTCACCAATGAAATCGGAATGGGTGTCCATGCCGAAACTCATATTGGCAGAAAATTTACAGAATTACAGGGCTGGATGAATCAGTTTTTAGCCTCACAAGCAGATGAAGTGGTTCTCATGGTTTCCGGAATTCCGGTTAAGATAAAAGGATAGTGATGAAAAGAAATTCCAAATTTTAAATTCCAAATTCCAATACGATACTTTATCTTTACGGTTACTATTTTCCAACCCCAGAGTTTTGGAATTTGGAATTTAAAATTTGTAAAATAATCTTTTTATGAGCCATTTAGACGATATCCTAAAATCACGTCGTGATACCCGCCATTTTACAAATGACGAAGTTCCTGATGAAGTCATTCAGAAAGCACTTCAGGCCGGACATTGGGCACCGTCAGTTGGATTAACAGATGCTACCCGATATTATCTTATTAAGTCTCCTGCTGTTAAAAGTGCCATCAAAAATCTTTTTTTAGATTATAACAAAAAGGCCGAGGAACTTACTGACAGTCACGAACAAAAGGAGCACTATAAATCCTTAAAACTGGAGGCAATCGAAGAAGCTCCAATCGGGCTCATTATTGCCTATGACCGATCTGTACTGAACCAATTTACCATTGGAACGGTTGGCAGCAATGAAGCGGTAAAATTCAGTTCGGTTTGTGCTGCTCAAAATATTTGGCTCTCTCTCACTGAGCAGGGTTACGGAATGGGCTGGGTGTCTATTCTAAACTATTATCAATTTAAAAAGATTCTCGATTTACCTGAAAATATTGAGCCGTTAGGGTACTTCTGCATCGGAAAACCTGCTACGAATTATGATAATCAACCCATGCTGCAGCAATTGCACTGGAAACAAAAATCAGAGGCTCCGGATTGTACAGAAATCAAAACTACCGTTGAAAATCTAATTCCGGATTTAAATTTAAGTCCAAAAACAGAACAGTCAAAAGATTTTAATTTCAGCACTCAGCTACAAGACAAAATAGATTCGAAGACCAAACCCATTGGCGCTCTGGGAACTCTTGAGACTTTAGCCTTTCAGATGGGAACTGTTTTTGAAACGTTAAACCCAAAAATCATAAATCCTGCTATCGTCGTTTTTGCTGCCGATCATGGCATTGCCAATCATGGCGTAAGCGCTTACCCGCAGGATGTCACAAGACAAATGGTGACTAATTTTCTGGAAGGCGGAGCTGCTATTAATGTCTTCTGTAAGCAAAATGACATTCAGTTATCCATTGTTGATGCTGGTGTTAATTATGATTTTCCAACCAATGCCAACCTGATTAACGCCAAAATAGCCAAAGGAACGCAATCCTTTCTACACCTTCCCGCAATGAGTGAAGCAGAGTTACAATTGTGTTTTGAAAAAGGAAAAACGATTGTGGAAGACCTTGCAAGAAAAGGCTCCAATTGTATTGGTTTTGGCGAAATGGGAATTGGAAACACCTCTACCGCCTCGGTATTGATGAGTCTTCTAACCGGATTCTCTATCGAAGAATGTGTTGGAAAAGGAACGGGTGTTGAAGATGAAAAATTACTTCAAAAACAAAACTTACTGCGAAAAGCTATTGAAAATTATACCGGTCCGGCCGAGTTAAAACAACAGCTGGCTTATTTTGGAGGTTTTGAAATTATACAAATTGCCAGCGGAATGTTAACTGCTTTTGAGAACAACATGCTCCTTCTGGTGGATGGCTTTATTTGCAGTACGGCCTTTTTAATCGCTTCAAAAATAAATCCTGCTATTCATAAAAATGCAATCTTCTGTCATTGTTCCGCTGAAAAAGCGCATCAGAAATTATTAGATTATTTAAATGCTAAACCTATTCTGAATCTGGATTTACGGTTGGGTGAAGGTACAGGCTGCGCGATCGCCTTTCCAATTCTGAAATCAGCTGAAGTTTTTCTGAATGAAATGGCCAGTTTTGAAAGCGCGGGAGTGAGCAGGAAATAAGTTTTCAGTCTCTGATTACAATCTCAGTTTATAATTTTATCCTTTAATTTTGCCCTAATCAATTATCTTAAATGAAAAAAGAACTGCATATTTTCTTTACCTGTTTAATGTTTTACACCAGAATCCCGTGTCCTAAAAACATCAATCATGATCCTGACTATTTAAATAAGGCAACACGTTATTTTCCTTTTATTGGCTGGATTGTTGGGAGCATTTCCTTTCTGGCTTTTTATCTTTTCTCTCTTTTTCTATCTATTGAAAGTGCCGTTCTTTTGGCTATTATCGCCTCAATATTAACCACGGGAGCTTTTCATGAAGACGGTTTCGCTGATGTCTGTGATGGTTTCGGAGGCGGGTGGACCAAAGAAAAAATCCTTCTTATTATGAAAGACAGTGCAATTGGTGCTTACGGAGCCATTGGTTTAGTTTTATTATTTCTATTGAAATTCAAACTGCTTTCTGAATCCATTTCACTTTTTACTACTAACATTTTTCTAATTTTCCTCTTATTCATTTCGGCCCATTCCTTAAGCCGTCTCGCAGCAATATCTATTATTTTCACACATGAATATTCCCGTGATGATGCTACGAGTAAAAGCAAACCTATAGCCAAGAAACACAGTTGGAAAGAAATTACAGGCTCGTTCTTCTTCGGATTGATTCCAATACTGGTACTTTCTTTTTTTCAGCACCAATTTCTTTTAGCGATTCTTCCGGTATTTATCATGCGTTATTTTCTAGCCCGCTATTTCCAAAAATGGATTGATGGTTACACAGGCGACTGTTTGGGAGCAACGCAACAGGTTTGTGAAGTTGTTTACTATTTAAGCATTCTGTTGATATGGAAATTTATCTAATTCGTCATACGGAAACAACCTGTGAAAAAGGAATCTGCTACGGTCAGACTGATGTAGATTTGGCTATTCCATTCGAAGAAATCTTTAAGGATATTGTCTCGCAATTACCTCACGGAGCCTTACTCTTTTCAAGTCCATTGAAGCGTTGTACTATACTGGCAGAATACATTCAGAATACTATAAAACCCGTTTCCTTTATTACTGACGATCGTCTGATGGAAATGAATTTTGGCAATTGGGAATTGAAAAACTGGGATACAATTCCGGCGGAAGAACTTAATCCCTGGATGGAAGATTTTGTTACCACGCAAGTCCCAAATGGGGAGTCCTTTACAGCACTTCATGAAAGAGTAGGTACATTTTTACAGGATTCTGTTTCCAACCAAACTGGTCCTGTAGTCATTGTCTCACATGCAGGTGTGATCAGAAGTATTTTATGTCATCAGTCCGGATTACCACTAAAAGACGCTTTTACCAATAAAGTAGCGTTCGGACAGGTTATTAAAATAGTGATTTAAATTATCATTTCTTCAGAATCACTCCCTAAAACGAAAACAAATTTGAAAATTCAATAATTTTAACTTTATCTTTGCACAAAATTAAGGTTGTGTTCATTCATACACATTAAAAGGGAATCAAGTCATAAATCTTGAGCTGTACCCGCAACTGTAAGCTTTGTTCTGAAAAGAATGCTTGTTGTTAACTACAAAACCACTGCTCGCTCTGACGAATGGGAAGGTAAACAATAAGACGCAAGCCAGGAGACCTGCCTTTGTAATCAATATCGAGCTCTCGGGAAAAAGAGTGTAGAAATTATGACTTTAAAAAAACTTTTTGCTCTTTGTTTCTTATTGTTGTGCCAGATTACCGTGGCGCAGAACGATTCTATTACGAAACTTAAAACGGTCGTCGTTTCTGACGCCAATCTTAAAAAATACTCCAATTCACAATCGGTTTTAAAATTAAATGACTCTGTTATTGGTAAAAATGAAGCCTTACTAACGGATTTATTAAACTTTAATTCAACCATTTATTTTAAAGAATACGGTCGTGGAATGCTTTCTACCGTAGCGTTTAGAGGTACAACAGCCTCACAAACGGCGGTGATTTGGAACGGAATCAACATTAACTCTCAGATGAACGGAAGTACCGATTTTAATACCATTTCCGGATCCGATTACAATTCTATCAGTGTAAAAGCAGGTGGAGGAAGTGTTATTTACGGCAGTGGAGCCGTTGGAGGAACCGTACACCTGAATACGGATCTCGCCTTTTACAATAAGTTTGAAAACAGCTTAAGATTGGATTACGGAAGCTTCAATACTATCGGAATCAATTACAAAACAAGTATCTCCAATAAAAAATGGAGTACTCAAATTGGTTTTTCTAAAAACAGCTCTACAAACGATTATAAATACCTGAACCAATACAACTGGAAAGGCGAACAGCGCTGGAATCAAAACGGCCAATATGATGTTATTACCCTAAGCGCAAATGCAGGATATAAAATCGATGCCAAAAACAGTTTAAAGCTATACACCCAAACTTCAAACACAGACCGAAATACCTCATTAGTTTCGGAATCTGAAACTAAAAGCAAATATGTCAATGGTTTTAATCGGAACTTATTGGAATATGATGGTGATTTTGGCAGATTCAAAACCAATTTAAAAACAGCCTATATTTTTGAGAACTATAAATATTATGCCGACAATTCGAGCAATATTTATACGTACGGAAAAACAGAAAGCCTGACTACAAAAGCCGATTTAGGATATCAACTACTGGAATCACTGCAAGTAAATGGTATCCTGGACTACAATCGAACTAAAGGATACGGAAGTGGTTTTGGCGATAATGTGAGAGAAATAAGTTCTGCAGCTTTACTTATCAAACAAGATGTTTCCCCAAACTGGAAAAACGAATTCGGGGTTCGAAAAGAATTTACAGACAATTATAAATCACCGGTTCTGTTTTCGGCAGGTACTTCTTATCAATTTGGGAAACTGTACAATTTGAAATTGAATGTGTCTCGAAATTTCAGAATCCCAACTTTCAATGATTTGTATTGGGAAGAAGGCGGAAATCGTAATTTAAAACCGGAAAGTTCTTATCAGGCCGAAATTGGAAATGTTTTTACCGTTCAGAATTTTTCTTTGACTCAAACTTTTTACTACATCAAAATAAAAGATCTATTGCAATGGGTTCCCGGAACAAATGGGATCTGGATGCCTCAAAACACAGATAAAGTAAACAGTTATGGTGCTGAAACATTATTAAGCTGGAAGAAGAATTTTGGTAAAAACAACCTGACGGCAAATGCTACTTATGCTTATTCTGTTTCAGAAAATGTAGAAACTAAAAAGCAATTATTTTTTGTTCCTTTTCATAAAGTAACTGCTGCCATCGCTTACACAAGAAACAACTTTTCAGCTCATTATCAATTTCTTTATAATGGATTTGTTTACACACAAGCTGACAATGATCCTGAAAAAACTGTATCAGCTTACACTGTTTCAAACATTGGCATAGATTACGATTTTAAACTTTTATCTTCTTTCAAAGTAGGTTTTCAGGTTCTGAATGTATGGAATACATTTTACCAAAGTCTGGAACACCGACCAATGCCGGGAAGAAATTACAACTTGTACTTAAACTTTAAATTTTAATATAATGAAACTAACTAGATTATTCTTATTAGCATTAAGCGCATCGCTTTTTGTTTCTTGCTCTAATGACGACTCTGACGGACCTAAGGGAGTTTATGATAATGGCGTTTTCATCTTAAATGAAGGTAACTTTACTGACGGTGGCTCCGTTTCTTTCATATCTGACGATTTAAATACTTTCACGAAAGATGTTTATAAAACAGTAAACAGCAGTGATTTCGTTGGAAAATATCTTCAAAACATCTTTTTTGACGGAGACAAGGCATATATTATTGCCGGTGGTTCAAATGTTATTAATGTAGTCGACCGCTATAGTTTTAAATTGATTGCTAAAGTTGAAACTGGTTTAGCAGCGCCAAGATATGGGGTTGTAAAAGACGGAAAAGCTTATGTAACCAATGCAAATACCTATTGGTCTAAAACAAACCCGGCCGGTAACACCGACGATTTCATCGCTGTAATCAACTTGTCTACAAACAAAGTCGAAACTACCATACCGTTAAATACAACCGGAAATCATATTGAAATTTTCAACAACAAACTTTATGTAACAGAGCCTTACAACAACGATAAATTACTTGTGATTAATCCAACTACAAATAAACTGGAAACTCCTGTAACGATTGGATATGGCGCAGATACTATGGAAGTAAAAGATGGTATTTTGTACACTATCAGAAGCTCTTATGGGGAAAGAAGCGAAATTGTAAAAGTAAAGTTATCGGACAACTCTATCACAAAAATCACTTTCCCGGAGTCACTTGACGGGGTTAAGAACTTAGACATTTACAATAACAAGATATACTACACTTTAAACACTGCAGTTTATGCAATAGATTATACTGCAACTACAGCTTCAACTACTCCAATTTTTGAATACAGCTCAACTTCTGAGTACGGTAAAATGTATGGTTTTGCAGTAAATGACGACCGAATTTTTATTGCTGACGGAGGTGATTTCAAATCAAACAGCAAAGCTTACATCTACAATTTAAGCGGAACATTACAAAAGGAATTAACAGTTGGTGTTGGACCAAACGGTTTCTATTTCAATGATTAATTTTTAGAATTCATTTGATTTTTACCTTCATAAAAAAGGGATTGTCTTAAAGGGCAATCCCTTTTTTATTTTATTCACCGGAATGCAAATTAGTGATACAAAAAAGAAACATCAGGATTAGAAAAATGTATCGGCTTCAACAATCATCGTACTTTTACTGTTCAAACATCATCCCTCTATGCTTTCTGCCCCAAGACACCAATGCCGCGATTACAGATTTTGTTTCCAGACCATATGGGGTAACTGAATATTGGACCGTAACCGGTTTGGTATCCATCACTTCCCGATGAACAATTTTATTGATTTCAAGGTTCTTTAACTCCTTCGACAACATCTTTGCTGAAATGCCTTCGATATCCTTTTCCATTTTTTTAAATGTATTGTTATCCCCCTGACGCGTTATTAAGTAATGAACAATCAACAGACTCCATTTGCTGCTCAATATATCTATCGCATCCTGCATCGAACGAATATCGCCAGTACATCCCTCAGGATCTGTTTTTGGTTTCTTAATCATCAACTTACCTTTTAGTTACTAGTAACCTCTTATTAACCCATAGCAGATATACCGATTATTTCTTTGAACTTTGTTATCAGAAAAGTAATTCAAGAATCTTATATTCCTTACAAATACGATATACCTTTCAGAAAGTTACAAAAAATAAATAGACAGGCATAGTGAGAAATAGACTTTTAGTTTCAAGAGCCTGCGAACAACCTCCTATGCTAATCGAATTTTACGCATAACGATTCCCCTTCGTAGCATCCGGAAGACACGAATCTAATTAAAAACAATAAAAAAGAAATTATGAACAGAAAAATAGAAAAAACGCTTACCCCAGAAACATTTGTTTGGGTAGGTGACGGATTTTATACCTCTTCATTTATAGGTACAGAAATCAGCAGACGAAGAATGAGCCCTTTTTTTGCCGTGGGATATAGCCCTGATTATGAATTTGAGCCCGGTGATCATCAAAGAGGTATTGGTCCACATCCGCATAAAGGTTTTGAAACTGTTACGATTGCCTACAAAGGAAAAATCGCACATCGCGACAGTCGGGGCAATCAGGGAATAATTGGTACCGGTGATGCACAATGGATGACAGCCGGGGCAGGTATTTTGCACGAAGAGTTTCATGAAAAAGAATTTTCTCAACAGGGAGGCACTTTTCAAATGGTGCAGATGTGGGTAAACCTGCCAGCAAAAGACAAGGAAACAACACCACATTATCAGGATTTAGCTTTCGACAAAATGACCCGGGTTACCCTTGAAAATAATGCCGGCTTTATTAATGTGATAGCTGGTGAGTACGAAGGACAAAAAGGAACTGCCACTACCTATTCTCCAATCCATTTATACAATACCTATTTGAATAAAGATGGTTATGCCGACTTTCGATTTTCCAATCAGTTCAATACCGCTCTTCTGGTTATAGAAGGTAGCATAAAAGTAAATGATACTGAAACATTGGCCACTGACAGTTTTGCCATGTTTGAAAATGATGGTGCCGAAAACTTTACGATCCAAGCTTTAGAAAACAACACAATTGTACTAGTAATGAGTGGTGAACCTTTAAACGAACCTATTGCTCATTACGGCCCCTTTTTAATGAACACGCAGGAACAATTGACAAAAGCTTTCGAAGAATACAAGTCCGGAAAATTTGGTACTTTATAAAACAAAGTATCAGTATTATCTTCGTAAAGTAAGTATACCAACAGAATAAAACTTCACTAAAAGGAATGAGCCCGATATAGATCGGGCTCATTCCTTTTGATAAATTATAAATTTGTTTAATTCTTAGATGTAATCAATAAGCTCCTCTCTTTTTATTTCAATGCTCGTAAAAGTCCTTCCGGAGCTTTTTCAAGATACATCTGATTTTTAATTCCGTCCATTGCTTTAGCATCTGTAAACGCTTTCAACGCTATTCCACTGTCATCCCCTGCTTTTTTCGCACTGATTCCTGTTATTTGAGATATTGCTACACTCAGCAAAGGTTCATTTGGATCTCCCAGAACTCCTAAATTCGTAATACGCTCTAATTTTTCATACGTTGGTTTCAAACCGTCTGTGTATTCTCCAAAATCAGATGCATTTACAATTTTTAAAACCAAAGGCTGCATCGCATATTTATGATTTGGATTACGGTTCGTTTTTCCAAAAGTCGGAGAATCATATAAAGTTACCGATCCCACATTTTTACCAACAGTAGTCTCTCCCACCTGAACTACAGAAATATAAGGTACCAAACCATTTATAACCAATTCACTTGCCGATGCTGTACCACTTGTGGTTATAATATAAACTTTAGTCATGTTCAGACTATTAATCGCAGCACCGTCCATTTTGTCAACAAATTTGTTAAGCAGCGACTCAGGGTCTTCACTTTGATAATATTCGTTGATTTTTGCATTCCATTTCTCTTTCGAAAAAACTTTGCCGGTAAACTGTCCGGTAATCATACTGGCTAAACGCGTTGAAGTTTGTATTGAGCCTCCTCCGTTATATCTTAAATCTAAAACCAAATCAGTAACCCCCTGCGCTTTTAGTTCTGCGAAAGCCGCATTAAGCTGTGCATCATAATTAGCATAAAAACCATTGTACATCAAATAACCTATTTTGCGGCTTCCGGATGTAATCACTTTATTGATAAAAACAGGATTTTCGTCTAAAGTTGTTTTTACTAATGCAACTGTTTTTCCGTTACTATCAAAACCAGTACCGTTAAAAGTAGCCATATTCAGTGTATAACTATCTGCCGCCAATAGCGACTGATAATTTGAAACCGTCAAAGAAGTTCCGTTAATACCGGTAAAAAGATCCCCTCTTTTGATGTCTTTTTTAGAAGCATCAGAATTCGGAATAATATAACGTACATAGCCCACTAAATCTGTAGTACTTCCCGGTTTGTAACTAAGTCTGAAGTCTACACCATTATTTTTAGAAGTTCCCTGAAGTTCCTGTTCTAAAACTGTATAATCGTCCACAATCCAGCTAAAACGATCAATTGCCTGACCTTTTGGAAATTTGCTTATAGGTTTGTTCAATAAATCCTGAAATAAATCCTCCGGTTTAGAATATCCTCTCAAAAAAGCATTTAATGCTTCCTGATTGCTAAAACGGTCATCTGCCAAAGTAGGAACATCAGCTTGCCATAAATAAAACTGATTCAGTCCTTTCCAAACAAAATCATTAACCTGCAACGAGGCCGGAGCCGCTACATCATCCTGATCTTCACAAGATTGCAAAGAAAAAGCAAGCAAAAATAATAACAGTACACTTCTTAATATTGTCTTCATATAGTAAATATCTATGTAGTAGTAACGTAAAAATACTATCTTTAGTTTTAACTCTAAGAATTTTATTGCTTTTTTTATTGTAAAAAAAATTTAATATCCCGTGTAACAAAAATAATAGTGTCTCGTCTTCACTATATAAGCTAACGAATAACCAACAAATTTTATGAATCAGAATGTGTTTATAGAATTAATAAATCCTTTCAAAGACAAAGTTTTTCGTCTGGCAAAAAGATTATTAACCAGCACCGAAGAGGCTGAAGATGCCACTCAGGAAGTTATGGTAAAGTTATGGAACAAAAAAGATACTCTGGACTCCTATAATAGTGTTGAAGCTGTTGCAATGACAATGACCAAAAATTATTGTCTGGATCAGTTGAAATCGAAAAGGGCCGGAAATCTTAAAATTGTACATAATAATTATACAGACCGGGAACCTCAACTGGACAAAAAACTGGAGGATTCGAATAGTTTAGAATGGGTTGAAAAAATTATAAGCCAATTACCTGAACAATTACAAATATTAATTCAGTTGCGGGATGTCGAGCAATATGAATTTGATGAAATTGCGAAAATTGTCAACATGAACGAAACGGCTATACGTGTAGCCCTTTCAAGAGCGAGAAAAAAAATAAGAGAATCAATGGTTAATACACACAGTTATGGAATTCAATAAAATAGAAGATATATTAGAAAAATACTTTCAGGGAGAAACCACGATTGCCGAAGAAAATCAATTAAAAGAATATTTTTCTTCACCGGATGTTGCGCAGCATTTGGAGCAATACAAACCAATGTTTGGTTATTTCTCTCAGGTAAAAGAACAGAAATCGACGCAGACGATCCCACTAAAAACTAAAAAACGAAATGTGGCGTGGTTATCGATTGCAGCTTCAGCTGTTGTTTTACTGGGAATTGGAACCTATTTCTATACGAGCGAAAAAAATGCAGCTCCGGTTACAGCTCAATCAGAACTAGGAACCTACGATGATCCGGAAGAAGCACTTGCAGCAACGCAAAAAGCTTTGGCCTTGTTATCAAATAATGTTAATGTAGGTATCGAAAGTGTACAATACATTAAAGAATACGAACATTCAAAAAACAAAATTTTTAAACAGTAATTAAATCTCAATCAAAATGAAAAATTTCATCATAACACTAGTTTTAGCATTCATTAGCCACACTTTTTATGCTCAGGGAGCATTTGATAAATATGATGGTCAGGACGATGTAACCTCAGTAATCGTAAACAAAAAAATGTTTGATTTAATGAGCAAGGTAAAGGCCGATACTTCTGATAAAGAAACACAACAGTACATTAATCTGATTAAAAAATTAGACTACTTAAAAGTGTTTACCACTAAAAACCCTAAAATTGAAGCTGATATGAAAGCTTCTGCAGACAAATATGTAAAAACTGCCGGTTTAGAGGAACTTATGAGAGTAAACGATGGCGGTAAAAATGTTAGAATCCTAATCAAATCCGGATCAAGTGATACACAGGTAAAAGAATTGCTTATGTACATCGACGGAGCTAAGGGCAGTGAAACTGTATTACTGTCTCTTATTGGTAACTTTGACTTAAACGAAATCTCAGTACTGACAGACAAGATGCAGCTTCCTGGTGGTTCTGACTTAAAAAAAGCTTCTAAAGGCAGAAAATAAGATGAAAGCAACCGTTATTACCTCAGCCCTGTTAGTTTTACTGACTTTAGTAAGTTGTAATTCTACCCCTTCATTGCAGAAGTATTTTGTTGAGAACACAGACAACAAAGATTTTATTGCACTTGACATTTCATCATCGATTCTAAATGTAGAGAAAGCAAAATTATCTGCAGAGCAAAATGAAGCTTTAAAATCATTCGATAAAATGAATATTCTGGCTTTCAAAGAAACGTCTAAAAATCAGGCACAATTTGAAACAGAACGCAGCAAACTGAAAGAGATCCTAAAAAATCCAAAATATCAGGAATTAATGAAGGTCGGTTCAGGTAAAGACGGAGCATCGATAAGTTATGTAGGAGCTGACGACAACATCGAAGAATTTGTGGTTTTTGCCAACAAAAAAGAAAGTGGTTTTGTAGTAGTGCGCGTGTTAGGAAAAAACATGAACCCTAATAACATTATGACCTTGATGTCGGTTATGAAACAATCCAATATTAATATGGATCAATTAAAACCTTTGCAGCAATTAATGAAACCATAACATCTTACTTTATATTAAAACAAGAGAGCTCCGTAATCCGGGGCTTTTTTTATTTAACATTTTTAGAAGATTATACTGAATAATATCGCTTGCGTTTGTTTTGAGATGACCCGAATTTATTTATATTTGTTTATCAACCAAAACAAAATTATTAAACTAAGTATGGTACAAAAAACATCGAATGCCTTTATAGCGGCATCATGGGTAGCTCTTGGAGCAGGAACAGTTGGATTTATAGTAGGACTTGCAAGAGCCGAAATGCTTTTAAACGAAAAAGGATATTATTTCACCGTTTTAATGTTTGGCCTTTTTGCCGTTGTCTCCTTACAAAAAAGTGTGAGAGACAGACTGGAAAAACTTCCGGTAACCGATATGTATTATGGAATCTGCTGGTTCGGAACTCTTTTATCTATTGTATTACTAATCGTTGGCCTATGGAATGCTACGATCTTACCAAGTGAAAAAGGTTTTTATGCTTTTGCTTTTTTATTGGCTCTTTTTGGAGCTATTTCGGTACAAAAAAACACGAGAGACAATATGGCGTACTCTTCAAATGAATAATATTTTAACTAGAATTAATCAAAAACAACTTCCAAAATTAACCATAAAAAGCTTCTTAATTGAAGCTTTTTTTTGTGGTTAAAATTATTTACAACATCTTTTACTATTGTTTCACTAAACAATTTCAGCTACCAGATAAATCCGTTTTCTTGCCGGAAATTACATCATTACCTCCATTTATTACAAATAAATAAAAGATTATTCCTGATAAAACTATTTTTATAAGTAAATACTTTCTTTTATGAAAAAAATTCTCCTCTTAGCATTATTATCAGCCTTTGGCCTTAATGCACAAACCGTCTCAGATTATTCGACATTTCGTCAAGATGTATACCCCATCCCATATGGTCTTGTGTTTGATTCAACTGGAAACTTATATGTTGCTAATAATGATTATAATAATTCTTTAGGAATTACCAAAATAACTCCAAATCTGGTTCAAAGTACTTTTATTTTATTAAAAAAATTTCCTAGGCAAATAGCTCTTGATACTAACAAAAATTTTTGGGTAATCAGTCGTACTAGTAATGGTTATAAAACTTTTTCAGGTGAAAACGAAGTTACAAAAATAACCCCTGACGGCGATGTAACAAGTTATACTACTCCTGCAGACATATGGGGAATTGCTATCGATGCAACGGGAAACGTTTTTTATTCAGAAAGGACCGGGAAAATTCAAAAAATAAGTACAACAGGAGAAATTAGCACCTTTTTTTCAGATCCTGCTACTCTTAAATCCCCATCAGGATTAACTTTTGATAAGGCCGGAAATTTATTCGTTATTGATGAAGGTGATGGTAATAATCCCCTTAGAAAAATAAATCCAGCCGGTGTCCTTACAAAAATTCCTGCGACTTTTGAAAATACATCACAAATAAAAGGAAATGGATACCTCTCTTTTGCTTCAAATGGCGACTTATACATTTCTGCAATTACAAATGATTATAAGGCTAAAATTTTTCGTTTACCTGCTGCTGATGTAAGTGATAAGCCAATACTATTTTACGATTTTTCTTATGGTAGCATTAATGGAATAACTATTTACAATGGAAATCTTTATGCAAGTTTATATGTAAACGCCGAAAGTAAAGTAGTAAAAATAACAGATAAAATTCTGGGAGTTGAAAACGCAACCAAATCTATTACCAAAGACATTATAGTCTACCCAAATCCTGCAATCGACTATTTGTCTATTGACAGTAAAAACGAAGTTGTTGAATCAATCCAATTATTCGACCTTACCGGACACCTACTTAAAAGCTACAAACCTTTTGAAGTCAAAGAGGATAAAATCGCTTTACCGGCTTTAACTTCCGGAAATTATATTTTAAAAATTAACAATACTTCTAAAAAGATTATAATCAATTAATATACCTATTAAACTAAAAAAAAGCTCCATAACTGGAGCTTTTTTTATAGTAAGACTTGAGATTATTTACTCAGGTACATTTTTCTTCTGGAATACAATTCGTAGAACTGATCGTCTTTTAAGTCATCAATAAACAAGATACTCTCTCCTGTCGATTTCATTTCAGGTCCTAATGCTTTGTTTACATTGTGGAATTTACTGAAGGAGAAGACCGGTTGTTTAATCGCGTATCCTTTCAACTGTGGATTAAAATCAAAATCAGTTACTTTATTGTGCCCTAACATTACTTTTGTAGCATAGTTCACATAAGGTTCACCATACGCTTTAGCAATAAACGGTACTGTTCTGGAAGCTCTTGGATTGGCTTCGATAATGTAAACAGTATCGTCTTTTATCGCAAACTGAATATTGATCAGACCCACTGTTTTTAAAGCTCTGGCAATTTTCTTCGTGTGATCTTTGATTTGCTGCATTACGAATTCTCCTAAGTTAAAAGGAGGTAATGTAGCATTACTGTCTCCGGAGTGAACTCCACAAGGTTCGATATGCTCCATAATTCCGATAATGTAAACGTTTCCGTCTGCATCACAAATCGCATCCGCTTCCGCTTCAATTGCTCCGGCCAAATAGTGGTCTAAAAGCAGTTTATTTCCTGGAATAGTTTTCAATAAATTGATCACATGCTCCTCTAACTCTTTCTTGTTGATTACGATTTTCATTCCCTGACCTCCTAATACATAAGAAGGACGAATTAATAGTGGGAAATCCAACTGATCTGCCAGTGCAGAAGCTTCGTCAGCAGTTTCTGCAATTCCGAATTGTGGGAAAGGAATGTGTAATTCTCTCAACAAATCTGAGAATCTTCCTCTGTCTTCGGCTAAATCAAGTGCATCAAAACTGGTTCCGATGATTTTTACACCGTATTTAGATAATTTTTCAGCCAGTTTCAAAGCAGTCTGCCCGCCTAACTGTACGATAACACCTTCCGGTTTCTCATGCTGAATGATGTCGTAAATATGCTCCCAGAAAACCGGTTCGAAGTATAATTTATCCGCCGTGTCAAAATCAGTTGAAACCGTTTCAGGATTACAGTTGATCATGATGGTTTCGTAACCGCATTCTTTCGCAGCTAAAACTCCGTGCACACAAGAATAATCAAACTCGATTCCTTGTCCGATTCTGTTTGGTCCTGAACCTAAAACGATGATTTTCTTTTTCTCTGTTACGATACTTTCGTTATCTACATAACGCTCACCGTTTGCTTTTTCAATTTCTGCCTCAAAAGTCGAGTAGTAATAAGGTGTTTTAGCTTTAAACTCCGCCGCACAAGTATCTACCAGTTTAAACACGCGGTTGATATTCTGGTCCATACGCAAAGTATGTACTTCACTTTCCAGACAATTCATCATATGAGCAATTTGTCTGTCAGCGAAACCTTTTTGTTTGGCTTCAAGCAAAAGCTCTTTCGGAAGAGTCGCTACTTTATAATTTGAAATTTCTTTCTCTAAAGTATAAAGCTCTTCGTATTGTTTCAGGAACCACATATCGATTTTTGTGATTTCATGAATACGGCTCAATGGGATTCCCATTGCAATTGCATCATAAATTACGAAAACACGATCCCAACTTGCATAAGTCAGTTTTTCGATAATCTGCTCGTAGTTTTTATATCCTTTTCCGTCAGCACCTAAACCATTTCTTTTAATTTCTAAAGACTGGGTAGCTTTGTGTAATGCTTCCTGGAACGAACGTCCGATTCCCATTACCTCTCCAACAGATTTCATCTGAAGTCCTAGAGTTCTGTCGGCACCTTCAAATTTATCGAAGTTCCAACGTGGTATTTTTACGATTACATAATCTAAAGTTGGTTCAAAAAGAGCCGAAGTTGATTTTGTAATCTGATTTTGTAATTCGTCTAAGTTGTATCCTAAAGCCAGTTTAGAAGCGATTTTAGCAATTGGGTATCCTGTTGCTTTTGATGCTAAAGCTGATGAACGCGACACACGAGGATTGATCTCGATCGCTACTATATCTTCTTTTTCGTCCGGTGAAACTGCGAATTGTACGTTACAGCCTCCTGCAAAATTTCCGATACTACGCATCATCAGGATTGCATAGTCACGTAATTTTTGGAATGTTGTATCTGATAATGTCATCGCCGGTGCCACTGTAATCGAATCTCCGGTATGAATTCCCATTGGGTCCATATTTTCAATTGAACAGATGATCACAACGTTATCATTTTTATCTCTTAAAAGCTCTAACTCGTATTCTTTCCATCCCATTAAAGCTTTATCAATTAAAACCTCATGTATTGGAGAAGCCTCAAGACCTCTGGTTAAAAGCTCATCAAAATCTTCTTTTTTATAAACTACCGCAGCTCCGGTTCCTCCAAGAGTAAAAGAAGGACGAATTACTAACGGAAAACCAAACTCCTGTGCAATTTCTTTACCTTCTAAATAAGAAGTAGCCGTTTTTGCAGGTGCTGTTGGTACATTTATTCTTTCTAAAAGCTGCTTGAACTGCTCTCTGTCTTCTGTAATATTAATTGCATTAACGTCAACTCCAATTAATTTCACTCCGAAATCCTGCCAAATTCCTTTTTCTTCAGCTTCCAAACACAAATTCAGTGCAGTCTGTCCTCCCATTGTAGGCAAAACAGCATCAATTTGTGGATGTTCTTTCAGAATTTCAATAATCGATTTTGTAGTTAATGGCTTCAGGTAAATATGATCGGCCATACTTGGATCGGTCATAATTGTCGCTGGATTCGAGTTTATCAAGATAACTTCAATCCCTTCTTCACGAATAGAACGTGCAGATTGAGAACCTGCATAGTCAAATTCGCAAGCTTGGCCAATAACAATAGGTCCTGACCCTATTATTAAAACTGATTTTATTGATGTGTCTTTAGGCATTTTATTTGTATTGTGTAGTTATTATAAAAGTACTTTAAAAAACATTCGTAGTGTATTCTAAACTAGAACGTTGCGGATTTTTTTACCGACAAGGTATAAAAAAAGGCGATACTAAAAAAGTAACGCCTTATTTATGTTTATAGAAACATTATTTCTTGTGTCTAGGTTCGCTAGAAACAGTTAATTTATGTCTTCCTTTAGCTCTTCTACGCGCCAGAACTTTTCTTCCATTCGCTGAAGCCATTCTGTCCATAAATCCGTGCTTATTTCTTCTTTTTCTTTTCGATGGTTGAAATGTTCTTTTGCTCATTGTTTT
The DNA here is from genome assembly GCF_041154745.1 of Flavobacterium sp. CFS9. NCBI lineage: Bacteria > Pseudomonadati > Bacteroidota > Flavobacteriia > Flavobacteriales > Flavobacteriaceae > Flavobacterium > Flavobacterium sp. CFS9. The sequence goes on from NZ_AP031573.1 coordinate 884,362, forward strand.
GTATCTTTAAAATGGTATCTAATATCTTTTTCTGTTTTTGAATATCATTATTCCAAAACCGAGTGCAAATATACAAAGACTTTTTTTTCTGGCAAGTAGTTTTATAAAAATATTTTTAATTCCTTTTGCTATCTTTGCAATCACAAATTTACAATAATTATGTTTCACAAAAATATTAAACTTATTTTAGCCGGACTTCTTGTAGTCGCTGGTATTTGGCAATTTACAGAGAGCAACATCGGGAATGGTATTTTCCTTATATTATTAACTGCAATTCCAATTTTTCTTTACTTCAAAAACGAATTTATCCTTTTGGCTTTCCTTAAATTAAGAAAACAGGACTTTGAAGGAGCTAAAAAATGGCTTGCCTATATCAAAAACCCGGAAGCAGCCTTAGTAAGAAAGCAACAAGGATACTTCAATTACCTGCACGGTATCATGTTATCTCAAACCAATATCAATCTGGCTGAGAAACATTTCAAAAAAGCAATCGAACTTGGATTATCAATGGATATGGATCTTGCCGTTGCAAAATTAAACCTTGCCGGAGTTGCCATGTCACGCAGGAGAAAACTTGAAGCGACTAATTTATTAAACGAAGCTAAAAAATTAGACAAACAGGGAATGCTAAAAGAGCAAATCTCAATGATGAAAGAGCAAATGAAAAAAATCTAATTTTTCAAATTCCAATATTGGAAATTCCAAATCCCAAATTCGACAAGAGTTTGGGATTTTTTTTATTTCTGGGTAAAGTGTAAGATGTGAGATGTGAAATGTGAGATGGAAGCTTAATTTATGATTAAATGAGCCATCCGTATGCCTCGGTATGACAAGATCAGGTATACTTGGAATTTGGATTTTTTACAATTTGGGTTTTAAGACTCCAATATAATCGCAGGCAGATTTTCATTCAGCCATTTGTATTTGTTAAGAATCATAATATGTGTTCCTCCTTTGACTACAATACAGCTGTTAATATACTTTATAGGAAAAACATCATCCTGATCTCCGTGAATATGAATCACTTTAGGATCGATTTCACTTCTGTTCCATAAAATAATCGATTCGACAGCCCATTGCAAATAATTGAGATCCCGTACCGCAAGAAACTTTTCATACAACTTAATACGTTTGTTTACTTTTTCTCCAAAAGAATATTTCGCCAGATTTTCGATATTCAAAATTAACTTCATCGGAATAAGCTTATAGGCTTTTGTTGTTTTTCCGATTTTCATTCGCCTTGGAAATTCTTTATTACTTCTTACACTCGAAATAATAATTACTTTACGGGCGTTAATATGTCTGGCTATTTCCTGAACTAAAACTCCTCCGAATGAAACCCCTACCAAAACCGGATTCTCATGCTTAATATTTTTAGAAATTCGAAGAGCATAATCTGATAACAATTCTTTTGGCTGCGGAATTTCCCATTCCAGCAAACACATTTCAAAAACAGATTCGTCTAAACTGATTCTCTCAAAAATAGCGGGACTTGCCGCAAGGCCGGGCATAAAGTATACTGGAATTTTACTCATTTGATTACAAGAGAATTTAAGGTTACCGCTTTTTTTAAGCTAAAATTACTTTTTTTAGCAATATCCAATACAAATCTCACACCATAAATTACTCCCCTAACGAAACAAAAGCAGCAAACATGCGCAATTCAGAACTATTCTAAGGGATTAAAAAATAATTTTATATTGAAAATCAATTGATTAACTTTGCAATCCCGTTAACTTATATCGAAACATTTTTTCCACAATGTTCTTTATAAAGTTACCAAATGTTCTTTTCTATTATTTTTTTAATTCAATCCCCAAAACATGACAAATATGGAACACATTGAAACTATGGAAATCAAAGACAATACTTTTGCAAGACAATTTGAAACCATAGTCCCTGAAGGCTTACTTTCTGTGGAGTATTCTTTTCAGGAAAAGAAAATTTTCTTAACCAAAATCAATACCCCTGAAGGCTTTGACAATCAAAGCACGATCGACGCTTTACTAAAAGGTATCATGGAAGTGGTTAGTGAAAAGAAATTCCGAATAATGCCTATCCACCCAAAAATTGTATTGTTTATTAAAAAAAATCCGGAATATAAAGAATTACTTCCTCCGGGAATCCGTATTTAGAAATCACCAATTAATCGGAGCCATAAGCCTCCTATTACCATATAAATAAAGAGCATAACCAAACCGGTTATCAAACCTTTGACCCACCAGCTTTTCAGGTCGACATAACCGCTTCCGAAGAAAACTGGTGCCGGCCCGTGTCCGTAATGGGTTAACGTTCCGTAAAGAGAGCCCACAAACCCCAGCATAAAAGCCAATAACAAGCCCGGAATTCCAAGCGAAATTCCAACACCTAATAATGCAGCATACATAGCAGCCACGTGAGCTGTTGCACTTGCAAAAAGGTAATGACTAAAAAAGTATACTAATACAATAATAGGAAATGCCATTTGCCAGCTCAAACCTCCTATTTCAGCTTTTACCACATCGCTAAACCAACCAATAAATCCAAGTTCATTAAGCGAGCTTGCCATCATCACCAAGACCGAGAACCACACTATGGTATCCCAGGCTCCTTTTTCGGCTTTTACATCATCCCAGGTTAAAACTGAAGTCAATAATAAAATAACCAATCCAATAAAAGCGGTAGTTGTGGCATCAATAGAAAACAGATCGCCGGTCATCCAAAGAAACAACAGGATAAAAAAGGTCAACAGCATCATCCATTCGTTACGGGTGATTGCTCCCATTTCTTTTAGTTTCTGAGCTGCAATTTGCGGAGCATCTCCCGTTTTTTTCAGTTCAGGCGGATAAATCCTGTACAGTACTAAAGGAATTACAAAAAAAGCTACCAGACCCGGAACTATCGCTGCTGTTGCCCACGAAATCCAGCTTATTTTAATTCCCAAATTCAGTGCAAACTTCTGGCACATCGGGTTACTTGCCGTTCCTGTTAAAAACATTGATGATGCAATCAGATTTGCATTATAACTGCTCAGGGTAAGATACGATCCTAATTTTCGGTGTGTTTCGGGTTGATCCGGCATCGAACCAAAGCTCATCGACATTGATTTCATAATAGGATAAATAATCCCTCCTCCTCTTGCTGTATTACTTGGTACTGCCGGAGCCAAAACTAAATCAGCAAGCCCAAGTCCATAAGCAAGTCCAAGCGAACTCTTCCCGAATATCCTGATAAACAAAAACGCAATTCTGTTCCCCAAACCTGTTTTTATAAATCCTCTCGCAATAAAAAACGAAATTCCGATAAGCCAAATTACTTTATCTCCAAACCCTTTCAAAGCCAGAGTGATTGATTTTCCGGCATCTCCGGGAGCCAGTACCTGTGTAAAAGCAGTTAATGCAATCGCAATCATACACATAGTCCCCATGGGAGCTGCTTTTAAAATGATTCCAAGAATGGTTGCCACAAAAATCGCAAACAAATACCAGGCTTCTGCAACAACACCTTCCGGTGCCGGAATAAACCAAATTGCAAGTCCAACAGCGAGGGTAATCAGGGTTTGAGGTATTTGTACTTCTTTCATAAAAGAGAAATTAAATTGTGTTATAGACGAAGTTGTAACTGAAGCAGGAATAAATTATCATTATAGAATGTGGTATCCGGAATATTTTTGTCGAAACGATCAATTTCAAATCCCAATTCTATTCGTCCTGTATAAGCTTTTCCAAACTCCAGACTCAACATAGGTGTATACGTTTGACGTACATTTGAATTGACTTTATAGTTATTATCAAATGATTCAAAACGACAGGATAGTTCCAGTGAAGTCAATTTTTTATAATCGACCAGATATCTCAAGTTAGGTAAAAAATAAATTCCCCGCATTTGATAATCGTCAACATTTGGCGTTCTGGCATCTGCAGGTAAGGAAAAATACAAATTATGATTGGTTCCCTGCTTGTATTCAATCTGTAAATCAAAAGTCAGTCTGTCAGTAAGCTTAAAATCACTGGTAATATCAATCCCTAAAGCGAAAACTTTCTGATTGGATCTTTTCCCGATTCCGCCATTTAGCCCCAGATTGATCTTGTGTTCTTTAGACAGACCAAAACCCCATCTGGTCGTGTACAATTTTCCATTATCGTTATCCATTTCCTGATTTTTCCCGTTACCATTTAAAACAGAAACTGCATAGTTAACAGGAATCTTTCCAATATCAAATGCTCCCGTCGCCGAAGCTCCGATTTGAAAACTCGTCCATCCGTTTTTACCAAACTCATAGTACTGATTGGAAAAATCAAATGACTTTATAATATCAACAGGTACCAGCTCTTCTATACCGAATGCAGGACGAAACTGCCCTCCTGTTAAGACTAAATATTTGCTAAAAGTATATTTCCCGTAGGCATTTTCCAGCACTTTAGATTTTGGATCAGATTTAAAATCGGCAAGATTTACCAGAATTACGACTTCTGTAGCTTCGCTTAATTTGGTATTGAGCCCAACACGCATTCTTTTAATATCAAAGGAGCTTTGTGTTACTTGACCTGTAGAATGATGAGCTCCCAAAACATCAACATTTTTACCAGTACTTTCCAAATAACGCGCTTGAAAAAGCCCTTTTAACTGAAATTGTGGGTATTTAACATCACTTTCCTTATCAGCGGCTGTTTGCGCATTCATAAAAAATGACATTATAAAGAAAAAAATAATTTTTAGTAGTAGAGTTTTATTCATAAATGCTGTAAATCAGAAATTAGTCTAATATTTATAATTTAACTTTACCTTCTATTGGCACCAGAACCCCGATTGGAATTTGGTGGCGCTGCTGTACTTCTATTACCTGCCGGTCGGGTCGCAGGACGTGTTATCGGTCGGGTCGTTGGTCTTGTAGTTGGATTTGTTGGCCGATTCACGGGCTGAGATGGTCTCGTCACTGGTCGGGTTGATGGATTTGTTGGGGTCACCGGCCGCGTTGTTGGTCTCGTCGCTGACGGATTTGTCGGGCGTGTTACCGGTCTTGTTGACGGATTGACGGGACGGGTGGTAACGGGTCTCGTTGGTCTTGTATTGGTAACCGGAGCAGGTCTCTTATAATCCCTTCCGTTGTAAGTTGTATTGTAACGGCCGCTGGTTCTATAATTTCGAACTACAGTAGACGAATTCCTTCTGGTTGTATAATTGTTATAATATCGCTCGTTTCTTATAATGATAGTCCTTCTATAATAAGGATTTCTATAATAATGTCCATGATATCCCCAATAATCATGATAATAAACCGGACGCCACGGACGCCAATAAGGAGGATAATATCCCCAATACCAAGGAGATCGATACACTACATATACAGGAGAAAACAAATATAATACTACCGGCCACACGTTTATGTTTGTTGTCACATAACCCGGATTACCGGCTGTTGTATTATAATTATTGACTGTGTTATTATTTACAATTACGGGAGCATCTCCTTTATATCCGGGATTAGGTGTTCCGGCTGTAGTATCTGAAGGTTCTACAATATAATTTTTGCCGTACAAATCCTTATCTCCTATGATCTGAACATGTACGTTATTCTTTTTATCCTTATCCACCTCAATAACAGCAACGTCCTGCTTTTCTTTGCTGTTTACCGCTACCTGAAGTACAATCACATGCGTATTCCCTTTCTTTTGACTTTCGATTTCGATATAATCAATCTCGCCGTCATTATTCAAGTCCAGATTATTTACCTTACTATCCTGTTCATTTAAGACTTTTTCAAATTCTTCTAAAGTTTTTGATTTCTGAAAAACATCTAAAACAGCGTACAAATTAAGATTATCTCCAGGCAAACCCAGAGCAACCGGTTCGTTATCATTTTGTGAAAACAACGAAAAACTAAACAAATGAGTTAGCAAAACCGTCAAAAACAAAAGACCTCTTTTCATGTTAAAAATAAGTTAATTTAAAAACACATCTACTAAGATATGAAAAAACGGACAAACTTCAACACAACATTGTAACTTTCTGTTAACCAAGTATAAATTACTAAAAAAGTTTCAATCACTGTTTGCTTTTTAATCGCTTTAACCTATATAATGTAAGACTTATATTCTTAACTTTGTAACAATCGCTCTTTCGATTCCCTCCCATCTCCTGTACTGTCTTACAAAACCTGTTTCATGATTTGTCCAATAACAGAAATAAAAATTGCAATGAAAAAACACTTATTCCATTTTCTATTTTTTCTTTCTCTCCACTCTGTACAAAGTCAGATTGCAGTTTCTTCAACTCTGGAAGAAGCCATTCAGAAGGCTATTGAAAAAAGCACTTCTTTAAAAAATAAAGATTTAGATATTGAAAAATTAAATCTTCAGGAGAAAGGCATCTGGAACAAATACATTCCAACCGTTGAAGCCAGTGCATTATATTCTTATTTTGATAACAAACTTACAGTCGATCTTCCTACAGCTACCATTCCGATTGTAAACTATCCTTTGTTTGACGGAAAAACCGCTTTTAAAAATTACGGCAACATTTTTACAGGAAGTGTCATGGCCAAAACCGTTTTATTCAGCGGCATGCAAATTCCAAACGGAGCGAAAGCCATCGAAGAGAAAACAAAAGGAACCATATTTTTAAAAGAATCCGAAAAAGATGCCATCACAAAAGAGGTCATCAACACTTTTGATCAACTGGAACTACTAAAAGTAGTAGACAAACTCATTAAAGAAAGCGAAAACCGACTGGACACGGAAACCAAACGTGTTACAAAAGCAATTGAACAAGGACTTGCTATTCCGTATGACCGGGATAAGATCAAACTAGCGGCACTGGAACTTTCCTCCAAAAAAATTGAACTGGATGGAAAACGAAAACTGATTTATAAAAAAATTCAATATTTAACCGGTTATTCAATTAGCGAAATAGATCAAGTTCAATATACCTTAACTCCTTATCTGATCACTGACGAGAAATTGAGTACACAAAACAAGCAGGAAATAAAAGCTTTGGAATCTTTCAAATCGGCTTATGAATATTTATTAAAGAAGGAAAAAGGAACTTACTTACCCACGCTCGGAGCCTTTGGAGGTGTATCTTATTCAAGTTTGTTCAATGCTAATGCTACAACTCCCATTGTTACAGGAATCAATCAGGCCCTATATTTAGGTCTCAATGAACTGACCATAAGTCAGAACTGGATTGTGGGAGCCGCTATGAAATGGGAAGTCTTTTCCGGTTTTGAAAGAAAGCACAAAGTTCACGAAGCGAAGATTAATATTGAACAGGTCCAAAATCAAATTGATGATACAAAAGAAAAACTGGAACTGCTTCTTGAAAAAAATCTTGTCGATTATACCGTACTAACTCAAAAAATAGACATCACTCAACAACAGGAAAAAGTCGCCAGTAATAATTTGAATCTGGCTATAAAACAATACAAAGAAGGTCTCATCAACATATCGGAACGGCTTGAAGCAGAAAACGATTCTTATAAAGCGGCAGTTAATAAAACCACCACTTTAATCGAGCAGAGACTTGCCGCTATTGAAACCATAATTGCCACTGGCGATCTGTCGAAAAAAATATCCAAATAAAAGTTCTGTTTTATGAAAAAAGCAATCCTTAGCACCGCAATCATTTTTCTTTTCACAGCCTGTCAAAAGACAGAAAAAGGAAATTTAATTCAGGGAAAAATCGAAAAAGAACAAATTGCCGTTGTTAGTAAAATTCCGGGCAAGATTTTAAAAATATTGGTCAAAGAAGGTGATTTGGTTCAAAAAGGAGACACACTCGCTGTTCTGGATATTCCCGAAGTAGACGCTAAAAAAAGTCAGGCAGAAGGAGCTGTGGTCTCCGCAAAAGCCCAATACAAAATGGCCGTAAAAGGGGCCACAGAAAACCAGATCAAGCAATTGGAAGCTAAAAAAACGGGACTGAAAGAACAATATGAATTTGCTCAAAAATCAATCAGACGACTGACCAGCATGCTTAAAGATTCTCTCGTATCACAGCAAACTTATGATGAAACTTTTGCTAAATACCAAGGCGCACAAGCACAATACAATGCTGTTGTCGCAGAATTAGACGATGCCAAAAAAGGAGCCCGAATCGAACAGCAAACCATGGCACTCGGACAACAGGACCGGGCACTTGGAGCTTTACAGGAAGTAGAAACTGCCAACAAAGAACGTTATATCATTGCACCACAAAATATGAGTATCGAAACTATCACCTTAAATTTGGGAGAACTGGCCCTGCCCGGTTATACTTTATTCAATGGGTATATCGATAACAGTATTTATTTTCGTTTTACGATTCCCGAAAACCAATTAGGAAATTTTAAAAAAGGACAGGAAATTACGGTTCATGTTCCTTATAAAAAAGAGGACATTAAAGGAAAAATTTCAACGATAAAACAACTGGGAGCCTATGGAAATATTGCTACAGCCTATCCTGACTATGAAATGCAGGAAAGCTTGTTCGAAATAAAAATAACCCCTATTAATGTTGAACAAACCAAGGATCTGATTACGAAAACAACTGTCACCTTATCTCATTAACTATGCAAAATTTCTTTTCATTGCTTAAACGGGAATTTCAATTGTTCTGGAAAAACAAAGTCCTGAGAATTCTTTTTATCGGTGCACCAATTTTATACGGTGTTTTATTAGGTTATGTTTACGGAAAGGGCAAAGTGACCGACTTACCTATTCTTGTAGTCGATCAGGACCGTTCTGAACTAAGCTCAAAAGCCATTCAGATGTTTGAAGATAATGAAGTACTATCCGTTTCATCTGTCTTATACGATCAAAACAATCTTTCTCAACTTGCCATACAAAAAGATGCCACTTGTGTTGTTATCATTCCGAAAGATTTTGAGAAAATGACGCTCACTAAAAAATATCCTGAAATTACGACTATCGTTAACACCTCGAACGTACTCACTGCTAACTATGCCTCAACAGCCATACAAATTTGTCTGGGTACTCTAAAGGCTGGCGTTCAGATCGAAACCTTAAGAAAACAAGGTGTTCCGGAAAACTTGCTTGCCTCACAATACGAACCTTTCAAAACTACGTTTATCAAAAAATACAACCGAAGTACCAATTATATGTACTTTCTTTGGCCGGGGGTTCTCGCTACTGTTCTGCAACAGGTTTTACTCCTGGGACTAGCCCTTTCTTTTGCATCAGAATTTGAAAATGGAACTTTTAAAGAACTTGTAAAAAAATGCCCTTCTGTTCTGAAAATGCTGGCAGTAAAAATAATCCCCTACCTGATCATGAGCTTTGGAGTCTGGATCATTTACTGGCTTTTCACTTTGTGGTTCCGACTTCCCTTTTACGAAAACTTAGCCGCTCTTACTTTTATTGCCGGAATTTTTGTTCTGGCGGCTTCTTTCATCGGAATTCTGGTCAGCATCGTAGTTCCGAATCAGTTAAAAGCAACCGAGATTTTAATGGTAATAGCCACACCAAGCTTTATCCTAAGCGGTTTTACCTGGCCACTAAGTCAGATGCCACAAGCCATACAAGCCATTGCCAATATAATTCCGCTCACCCATTTTTTAAAAGCTTTCAGAATATTAATTATAGAGAATGGTACATTTTCACAAACCACAGCCTCAATCCGCAACATGATCATCATCGGACTCATATGTGGCATAGCTTCCTATATTGCCTTATACTTTAAAAAGAAAGAAGCACTTAAAGAAATTTAGTTCCTTCACTAGGAGACATAAAAAAAGCACAGAAAATTCAATTTCTGTGCTTTTGTATCTTAAGCGTAAACGAAAATTACTTTTCAATTTCTCGCATAGAATCCATTTTCTTATGTGCCAGGAATCCAGCAACATCTTCAAAGTGTTCTTTTACACGTTTGTTTCCAAACTCAAATACCTTAGTTGCCAAGCCGTCAAGGAAGTCACGGTCGTGAGAAACTAAAATTAAAGTTCCGTCAAAATCACGTAAGGCATCTTTAATAATATCTTTGGTTTTCATGTCCAGGTGATTCGAAGGCTCATCCAGTATCAATAAGTTTACCGGTTCCAACAATAATTTAATCATTGCCAGACGAGTTTTTTCTCCTCCTGAAAGTACTTTTACCTTTTTGGTAATATCATCTCCCTGAAACATAAACGCTCCCAGAATATTTTTAATCTGAGTACGGATATCTCCTACCGCAATAGCATCAATCGTTTCAAAAATAGTAGCATTTTCATCTAGTAATGATGCCTGATTTTGTGCAAAATATCCAATTTGCGCGTTATGTCCAATCTCAACACTTCCGGAATCAACACCAATTTCTTTCATGATCGCTTTGATCATAGTCGATTTTCCTTCTCCATTTTTCCCCACAAATGCTACTTTCTGACCGCGTTCGATTACGATATTAGCATCTTTAAACACCACGTGATCTCCGTAAGTCTTAGACATTTCTTTTACAATAACAGGGTATTGTCCGGAACGTGCCGCTGGCGGGAATTTCAAACGTAATGCAGAAGTATCTACTTCATCCACCTGAACAATTTCAAGTTTCTCCAGCATTTTTACACGAGACTGAACTGCGTCTGTTTTCGAGAATGTTCCTTTAAAACGCTCAATAAAAGCTCTGTTATCAGCAATCATTTTTTGCTGCTCATCGTATGCTTTTTGCTGGTGTATACGACGGTCTTTTCTCAATTCTAAATAATGAGAATATTTTGCTTTGTAATCGTAAATCCTTCCCATCGTCACTTCAATAGTACGATTGGTGATATTATCTACGAATGCTCTATCGTGCGAAATCACAACTACTGCTTTTGCCGAATTAACCAAAAACTCTTCCAACCATTGAATACTTTCAATATCCATGTGATTGGTTGGCTCATCCAGTAAAATCAAATCCGGTTTTTGAAGAAGAATTTTAGCCAATTCGATACGCATTCTCCATCCTCCTGAAAATTCAGATGTCTGACGCGTAAAATCTTCGCGTTCAAAACCTAAACCTGTTAATATTTTTTCAACTTCAGCTTCGTAGTTTACCTCTTCAATTGCATAATATTTCTCGCTTAAGTCTGAAACTCTCTCGATTAACTTCATGTAAGCATCACTTTCATAATCGGTACGAACGGTTAATTGCTCATTGATTTCATCGATTTCAGCTTTCATTTTAAAAATTTCTCCAAAAGCCTTAGAAGCTTCTTCCATTACAGTTGAGCCGTCTTTCGTTAACAAGTGCTGCGGCAGATAAGCCACAACAGCATCTTTCGGAGTCGAAACACTTCCGGTAGAAGGTTTGCTTTGACCGGCAATTATTTTTAAAAGTGTCGATTTTCCCGCACCATTTTTACCCATAAGGGCAATTTTATCATTTTCATTGATAGCAAAAGAAACATCGCTAAATAATGTAGTTCCACCAAACTGAACCGAAATATCGTTAACTGTAATCATTATCTTCTGTGAATTTGTTTAATCGGTTAATCGTTTATTTGATAACCCATTTTTTTCGTGGTGCAAAGATAGATTAATTAGATAATTAGGCAATTAGATTGTTGGATTTTTAGACTTCTTAGACTATTAGACCTTTGGTTTCTCCAATTTCAAATTAAAAGAAAAGCTTCGCAGAGTATAAATCTGCGAAGCTTTTAAATAAATTATCTTATAGTCATAAAATCTAAACATTCTAAAGATCTAAAAATCCAAGAAGTCTAAATTTAATCTTTCCTCCATTTTTTAGTTTCTTCAAAAATGTGTTCTAAAATTGAAGCCTCTGTTGCATCAAATTCAATATTTCGACGTCCCATAACTAATTTCGCTGTTTCAAAAGCTTTTTTAGTCACATAAGTGGTAAAACCAGCTGCCCCGCCCCAGGAAAAACTTGGAACAAAATTGCGTGGAAAACCGCTTCCGAAGATATTAGCACTTACTCCAACTACCGTTCCGGTGTTGAACATGGTATTGATACCACATTTACTGTGATCTCCCATCATTAACCCACAAAACTGAAGTCCGGTTTTCGCAAACCCCTCGGTTTCGTAGCTCCATAATTTTACTTCTTCGTAGTTGTTCTTCAGGTTCGAATTGTTACTGTCGGCACCAATGTTACACCATTCACCCAAAACAGAATCTCCTAAAAACCCGTCATGACCTTTGTTAGAATTCGCAAAAAGCACCGAATTCTTCACTTCTCCGCCAATTCTTGATCCCGGACCCACTGTTGTTGCTCCGTAAACTTTAGCATTTAGTTTTACCTGTGCATTCTCGCATAAAGCAAAAGGTCCGCGAATTACGGTTCCTTCCATAATTTCTGCATTCTTACCTATATATATTGGTCCATTAGAAGCATTCAATGTTACGAACTCTAATTTTGCGCCTTCTTCCAGAAATATGTTTTCAGAAGCAATAACGTTTACACTTTTTGGGATTGGCTGCGATTTTCTGTCTTCGGTCAAATACTGAAAATCTTCACGGATCGCAGCATCGTTTTTAGAAAAAATATCCCAGGTATGTTCTACGGTCAGACAAGCATCATTGTATTGAATGATTTCATACGAATCAAAATCAACTTCTTCCTGATTTTCATTGGTAAAAAAAGCAATTACATCATCCCCTTTAAAAATAGCCTGATTAGTCGTCAAATTCGAAACCATCTCAGCAAGTGTATCATTTGGCAAATACGCTGCATTGATCATTACATTTTCCTCCATTTCTACCATCGGAAATTTTTCCGACAAATAGTCTTCGGTAATCGTAGTTATAGTCGAACCTAAACGTGCTTCCCATTTCTGGCGAATCGTCATAATTCCAATTAATATGTCGGCAACAGGTCGTGTAAAAGTAAAAGGTAATAATGCATTCCGGACGGGACCGTCAAAAAGAATGTAATTCATAAATAATTAAATTTGATACTTGTTAAAATCTTGATTTGGTTATCGGGATCAAAGTTACAAATATTTATGTGTTCCGTTAAATATGTTTTTTCTGATAACCGCGAATTCACGAATTATTTTTCTATAACTCTTCCTTAAATAAAATTATTCCATAAAAAAAGCCTCCCGAATGGAAGGCTTTTGTATGATTTTAAACCGCTATTATTTTTTAGCGTGTTTTGCATATTTAGTTTTGAATTTATCAATACGTCCTGCAGTATCGATAAGTTTAGATTTACCAGTATAAAATGGGTGAGATGTTCTAGAAATCTCCATTTTTACAACTGGATACTCAACTCCGTCAACTTCAATTGTTTCTTTTGTATCTGCAGTAGATTTAGTGATAAAAACTTCGTCATTTGACATGTCTTTAAATGCAACTAATCTGTAATTTTCTGGGTGAATTCCTTTTTTCATCTTTTTATTTTATTTATTGTTTAGAGCATTTTTATTTTGAAGCTTTTCCATGGTTAGAAAAAGGTGTAAACAACAATACTCTTTTTTGTTTAAAACTTTTAATTATTTTTAAGTGCGCAAATTTACAACTTTTTTCGAATTAACAAATCTTTTAATCAATATTTTTAACGAGTCGGCGATTTGCATTAAAATTTTTAATATCTATCTGCTGTGTACTCGTAATTACTATATTTGTGGATTAATTTTAAAACATATAGAAATATGATCAATGAAGTTATTAAAAAGAATGGAATTACTTACGGTGTAATGATTGGAATTGCATCTGCATTATTTACTGCTACGATATACGCGATTGATCTAAATCTGTTCACAGCCTGGTGGATGGGTATCATCGGTATTGTAATCAGTCTGACAATCAGCATTGTTTTACTTTCTAAAACCAAGAAAGAATTAAAAGGAGTTTTCCCTTTCAAAGATGCTTTTACCACTTACTTTATAGCTGCAGTAATTGGAGTTCTAATTTCTACCTTATTTAATATTGTTTTATTTAATGTTATTGATCCGGGCGCAAAAGATACTTTAAACGAAATCATGATCAAATATACTGCTAACATGATGCAAAAATTTGGAGCTCCGGCTTCAGCAATTAATGAGGCTATTACCAAAATGAAAGACAGCAGTCCTTATTCGACTTTTGAATTATTAAAAGGATCTGTTTTTGCAATCGTTATCAGTGCCATTTTTGGATTAATTTTCGCAGCATTTTTTAAAAGCAAAACTACACAAGAATAAAAAATAAATGAATTTATCTATACTTATACCGCTTCTTAATGAGGAGGAATCACTAAAAGAACTCTATTCGTGGATTATTAAAGTGATGCAATCTAACAATTACTCTTATGAAATCATTTTTGTGGATGATGGAAGTACGGATGATTCTTGGAATATTATTGAAAGTTTCTCTAACGAAAATCCGAATGTCAAAGGAATTCGTTTTATGAAAAACTTCGGAAAATCGCAGGCTCTGCATGCCGGTTTTGCCAAAGCACAAGGAGATGTTATCATCACCATGGATGCTGATTTACAAGATAGCCCGGACGAAATTCCGGGTTTATATGAAATGATCACAGTTCAGAAATTTGATTTGGTTTCAGGATGGAAAAAGAAACGCTACGATTCTGTAGTAGCTAAAAACCTTCCTTCAAAACTATTCAACTGGGCCGCCAGAAAAACTTCAGGTGTCGAGTTAAATGATTTCAACTGCGGATTAAAAGCTTATAAAAATGCAGTAGTTAAAAACGTTGAAGTTTCGGGCGAAATGCACCGTTACATTCCGGTTTTGGCTAAAAATGCCGGTTTTAATAAAATCGGAGAAAAAGTGGTTATTCATCAGGCCCGCAAATATGGAGAAACTAAATTTGGAATGGAACGTTTTATAAACGGCTTTCTGGATTTAATTACCATTTGGTTCTTGTCCCGATTCGGGAAAAGACCTATGCACTTGTTTGGTGCCATTGGATCTTTGATGTTTATCATTGGTTTTTTACTGGCGGGTTATATCGGAATTTCAAAATTATACCATATGTATAATGGAATGAAATACAGCCTAATCACCAATAATCCATGGTTTTTCATTGCTTTGACTACCATGATACTGGGAACACAATTGTTTCTGGCAGGTTTTCTGGGTGAAATTATCCTGAGAACCAAAAATAACGAAGCTCGTTATAAAGTAGCCCGAGAGGTTAATTTTTAACGTAAAACCCTAGCCCCGATAGCAGTGAAAATCCTTTTTCTTTTTCCTTTAAAAAGAAAAAGATTGAAACGAATAGCGGGAATAAGCTCTATAAAAAACTTATTATTTTAATACAAAAAGACACGAATGATGAATATAGCACCTAATATTCTAAATGCAGTAAACGAATGGCTAACCCCTACATTTGACAGCGAAACGCAAGCTGCTGTTAAAGAATTAATGACAACCTCACCAAAGGAACTGGAGGAAAGTTTTTATAAAAATCTGGAATTTGGAACTGGTGGAATGCGTGGTGTGATGGGTGTTGGAAGCAACCGAATTAACAAATACACTCTGGGAAAAAACACACAGGGTTTATCTGATTATTTACATATTGCGTTCCCAAACCAACCTTTAAAAGTGGTTATCGCTTACGATTGCCGTCACAACAGTAATACCCTGGCAAAGGTTGTTGCGGATGTTTTTTCGGCAAACGGAATTCACGTGTATTTATTTTCAGATTTACGACCAACTCCGGAATTATCGTTTGCACTTAAATATTTAGGCTGCCAATGCGGAATTGTATTAACTGCTTCTCACAATCCACCGGAATATAACGGTTATAAAGTGTACTGGGAAGATGGCGGACAAATTGTACCTCCACAAGATAACGCAATCATCGACACGATCGAAAACTTAAGTTACGATAAAATTAAATTTAAAGCTAACGAAAGTCTGATCGAGTATATCGACACTGAACTTGACAAAGCTTTTGTAAAATCGTCTATCGAAAACGCAAGCTTCAATACTCCTGCTAAAGCAAAAGACAACTTACATATTGTTTTTACTTCTTTGCACGGAACCTCTATAAAATCTATTCCTGATACTTTATCTCAGGCAGGTTATAAAAACGTACACATCGTACCGGAGCAGGCTATTCCTGATGGAAATTTCCCAACGGTAAAATCTCCAAATCCTGAAGAACCTGAAGCTTTAACTATGGCTTTGGCTTTGGCTGATAAAACAAATTCGGATATTGTAGTTGGAACGGATCCTGATTGTGACCGTCTTGGGGTTGCTGTTAGAAACAACGAAGGCAAACTGATTTTACTGAACGGAAATCAAACCATGGTTATGATGACTGCTTTCTTATTGAAACAATGGAAAAAAGCAGGCAAAATTAACGGAAAACAATTCATTGGATCTACCATTGTTTCAACTCCGATGATGATGGAATTAGCCACCAATTATGGCGTTGAATGTAAAATAGGATTAACCGGTTTTAAATGGATTGCCAAAATGATTAAAGATTTTCCTCAACTTCAATTTATTGGAGGCGGTGAAGAAAGCTTTGGTTTCATGGTTGGCGATGCCGTAAGAGACAAAGATGCTGTTGCTGCAACCTTATTAATCTGCGAAGTAGCCGCTCAGGCAAAAGCAGCAGGAAGCAGTGTTTACAAAGAACTTCAACAGCTTTATGTTGAAAACGGTTTCTATAAAGAACATCTGATTTCTTTAACCAAAAAAGGAATGCAAGGTCTGGAAGAAATCAATCAGATGATGATCAGTTTACGTGAAAATCCTTTGAAAGAAATCAGCGGACAACGTGTGATCGTGATGGAAGACTATCAGTCTTCAATTGCCTTGAATTTATTGACCGGAGAAGAATCTGTAATGGATATTCCAAAATCAAATGTATTGATTTATTATACCGAAGACGGTTCTAAAATTTGTGCAAGACCAAGCGGAACTGAACCAAAAATCAAATTCTACATTAGTGTTAATGCACAGTTGGATTCTGTTGAGGATTTTGATGCGGCAGAAAGCTACCTGGACGAAAAGATACAAAGCATTATTGCAGGTATGCAATTGAACTAAAAAAATGAGTGACAAACCTGACACAAATGACAAACCTGAACTATTAGACTCGATAATTGGACTAATAGATCAGACGCGTCATTCTGTTGCCAAAACGGTTAATCAGGAATTAACACTCTTATATTGGAAAATCGGAAAAACGATTAATGAAGAGATTCTAAAAAATGATCGGGCCGATTATGGAAAAAAAATAATTCCTTCATTAAACGAAGCTTTAACCAAAAGATATGGAATAGGTTTCAATAAAAGAAACCTACAAAGCTTTATCAAGCTAAACTCTGAAATACAGGACTTTGAAATTTTGCACACACTGTGTGCAAAATTGACTTGGTCTCATATCAGATCATTAATTTACATTGAAGATGATATAAAAAGGTACTCCAAGAAAGATCTAAAAAACCTATCTTATCAATTACCTAAAACAAATTATTGCTAAAAAAAGCTCAAAACATCTTTCCTATAGCAGAAAATAACATCAAAAATAAATGAGTAATTTCAAAAAAATAGTTCCTTTTATATATCCGTACAAAAGATATGCATTCTTAAATATCTTTTTTAATATTTTGTATGCACTTTTTAGCACACTTTCTTTCATGGCATTAATTCCGATGCTTCAGGTTTTGTTTGACAAAACGAAGAAGAATTATGTTATGCCCACTTACGAAGGGATTGCACACATAAAAGAATTCGGAGAAAATTATCTGAGCTATTACATCACAACAAATGCAGATCCCAATAATCCGGGATTTATACTTTCGGTAATGGTCGCATTAATTATTTCGATTTTCTTATTGAAAAATTTAGCCGATTATCTCGCCATGTTTTTCATCAATTTTTTACGAAATGGCGTATTGAGAGACATGCGAAATGCATTGTATAAAAAAACACTGGAACTTCCTCTGGCCTTTTATTCTGAAAAAAGAAAAGGAGATGTCATTTCCCGAATTTCCGCTGACGTAAATGAAGTTCAGACTTCCTTTTTAGCCATCTTAGAACTTATCGTAAAAGAACCTTTAACGATTATTTTCACCATTGGCGCCATGTTGATCATCAGCGCAAAACTTACTCTGTTTGTCTTTATTTTTATTCCTGTTTCCGGATATATTATCTCATTAATCGGAAAACAATTAAAAAAACAATCGGGTAAAGCACAACAGGAACAAGGCAGCTTTTTATCGACTATTGAAGAAACAATTGGCGGTTTAAAAGTCGTAAAAGGATACAATGCTGAAAACTACTTTAATACTATTTTCCAGAATTCAACGGAGCGTTTTTTCAAACTCTCCAACAGTATTGGAAATCGTCAGAATCTGGCGTCCCCTGCCAGTGAGTTCATGGGAATTACTGTAATTGCGATATTACTTTGGTACGGAGGTCAAATGGTTTTAATTGAGAAAACACTTGACGGTCCTTCTTTTATTGCCTACATGGGATTAGCTTATAACATTCTAACTCCCGCAAAAGCGATTTCTAAAGCTTCTTACGGAGTAAAAAGAGGAAATGCCGCTGCAGAACGTGTTCTTGAAATTTTAGAGCAGGAAAACACTATTACCTCTAAAGACAAAGCAGTTGAAAAAACAACATTCGACAGTAACATTAGCGTTCAGAACATCAACTTTAAATACGAAGACGAAACGGTTCTGAAAGACTTTTCTCTTGACATTCAAAAAGGACAAACTGTTGCACTTGTTGGGCAATCCGGAAGTGGAAAAAGTACGATTGCCAATTTATTAACCCGTTTTTATGATGTGAACGACGGAACAATTTCGATTGACGGCATCAATATTAAAGACATGAATCTGCAATCACTTCGCAGTTTAATGGGATTGGTAACGCAGGACAGTATCTTATTCAACGATACCATCAAAGCTAATATTGCTTTAGGAAAACTTGATGCTACAGACGATGAAATTATCGAGGCATTAAAAATCGCAAATGCTTTTGAATTTGTAAAAGAACTTCCTTTAGGAATTTACACTAACATTGGCGACAGCGGAAACAAGCTCTCAGGTGGACAAAAACAACGTTTATCGATTGCCAGAGCAGTTCTGAAAAACCCGCCAATTATGATTCTGGATGAAGCTACATCAGCATTGGATACAGAAAGCGAGAAATTTGTTCAGGTGGCTTTAGAGAACATGATGCAAAACAGAACTTCGATTGTAATTGCCCACCGACTTTCAACCATTCAAAAAGCAGATCTGATTGTAGTCATGCAAAAAGGAAAAATCGTAGAGCAAGGCACACATGACGAACTGATTGCCCATAACGGAACCTACAACAAACTGGTGACCATGCAGTCTTTCGAATCATAGACATAAGAAGACAGGCTTAGCCACAAATTATACAGATTACCACAGATTATTTTTCTCTCAACGAATTAAAATCTTATATTTATCTGTATAATTTGTGGCTTTTTTATTTCGAATAATCTTAAATCCGAAAAGATGTACCTTAATAATTCAAACATAAAACTTCCGGATGATCCGGATACCATTGTCTGGAAATACTTAGACTTATCTAAATTCCTTGATTTATTAATGTCCAAAAAGCTATTCATGTCCCGTTCTGACAAGTTTGAGGATCAGTACGAAGGTACTTTTAGCGAGCCTACATTTGAAGAGATTAAAAAACTGGCCATCGACAATCCGGATTTCTTAAATTACTACAAAACTCATCGCGAACAGGTAGCCATAAGCAGCTGGCACATTAACGAATATGAATCGTTTGCAATGTGGCAGATTTTCACCAAAAACAACGAGGGCTTAGCCATTCAGTCTACCATTGGAAGATTACAGAATGCTGTAAAACCGGAAAACAATTTCGATCAATACATTGGCGAGGTAAACTACATCGACTACAAAAAAGAGTACATTCCCTTTGAAGATTTATTTTTTCCCTTTTTATTCAAGCGTAAAAGTTTTCAGTATGAGCGCGAAGTTAGAATTCTTACCGATACTTCAAAAAGCGACATTAAACTAAACGATGGCCTAAAAATCAACGTTGATCTCAAGCAATTGATCGAAAAGATCTACATTCATCCAAAATCTGAAAACTGGTACAAAAAATTAGTAATCGATTTAACGGAACGCCTGGGATTTGATCTGGATATCGAGAAATCGGATCTGGAAAGTGATATTTTGATATAGGTTTTTTAAAGGGGCTAAGGTACTGAGGCACTAAGGTTCTGAGTTTTTTCACCACAAATTCTACCGATTAAAATAAAAAGGACTTTAAAATTGATCAACAATTTTTAAAGTCCTTTTTATTCGTACAAATTCCAAAACCTTAGCACCTTAGTGCCTTAGCGTCTTAGAACCTCTAAATAGGCTTATAACTTTTAACCTCCCACTTTTTTGAAGCTAAGTCAATATAATTGTAATGCAAAACATCATTTTTATCAAACTGTCCGTTTTGGTTAGTATCTTCAATCGTTCTGAAATACAAACGATTTCTTGATTCGATTAAATTCCAGTCTACCAACTCCTGAAAATCTTCTGAAATTTTAGTAAAACGCTCACCGCTGATATTACTTAAATACAAGGTCTTAATATCACTGGTGTCAATTTTACCATCTTTATTGGTATCTGAATCCGCCAGAGTATATACCATAATCTGATTCTGTGTTTTATCAGCAACCGTTTTTAAATAAGTAGCCGTTAAAATCAGGGCTGGTTTATCTGTCAAAGGACGTATGGAATCTGAATCAACTTTCTGGAATTTCAGGTTCTGCAAATAACCGGTGATTTCAAATTCTCCCAAATTAGAAATGGTAAAGCTTACATCATTTACACTTGAAGAACCATAACGGGCTTTCGAACCTTTTTCAAAAACGCGCAGATCTCCAACCGGATGAATCAAATAACTCGTTCCTTCCATCTGAATAGGCAAATCGGCAATCTCTATCTGTGTGGAATCTGTTTTTGCGACAGTATTCGTTTTACTGGCAGTATCGTAAATTACTTTAGGTTTCTTCACTTCATCTTTACAACTCACTAGTGTCCCAATGATTGCCAGAGCTATATAGGTTAAGGATTTTTTCATGTATGCTCATTATATTAGAATATCAAATATAGTATTTTTGATTGTATTATCTACTTTTATTGAATTTTACTGTCAGCTATACCTACGAGCTCCCTTTACAATCTCGCATTCAGCTTCACATTAAAAACCCTCGAGGTCATATAATTTGGAATTGCGTATTGATTTTTGGAATATACATCGCGTACCCAGGTATTGGTAATTGCATTTTGGTTATTGAAAAGATTGAAAATTTCAACTCCAACAGACAATTCTTTAAAATTCTTCAACCATTTTGCCTTAGCCACTTTCGTATTTCCATCTACAAAAACTTTTGCAAAACCCACATCGGCTCTGCGATAATCATTCAGTCTTCTTTGGTACAGATATGGATCTGAATAAGCAGGCGCTCCTCCGGGTAAACCGGTATTGTAAACCAGATTCAAATACAATTTTACACTTGGAATACTTGGCATATAATCCTGAAACAGCATCGCAAATTTCAATCGCTGATCTGTCGGCCTTGCGATATACCCTTTATTTTCATAGTTTTCTTCGGTTTTTAAATATCCAAAGCTAATCCATGATTCTGTTCCGGGTACAAACTCCCCATTCAGTCTGAAATCAATTCCTTGTGCATAGGCTTTTGCATTATTATTGGCAACATATCGAATTCTGACATTATCAATCGAATACACATTTACGTCTGATAGTGATTTATAATAAAGTTCCGTAACCCATTTGAAAGGACGGCTCCACATTTTAAAATTATAATCGTTCCCCAAAACGATATGAACCGATTCCTGCGCTTTCACATTTGGATTTACCACACCATTTAAATCCCTAAGCTCTCTATAAAAAGGGGGCTGATGATACAATCCACCGGAAAGTCGGAAAAGCATGTCCATATCCCAATCCGGCTTTAAAGCAAACTGAGCACGCGGACTAAAAACCGTTTGAGTTTTACCCTCTACAGCGGCACCGGAAACATTCCAACTCTGAAAACGAGCACCAAGATTATACCAAACCTGACTGGATCCTATTTCTGATTTTTTATTCCATTGCGCATATCCCGAAAACCTATTTATGTTATTAAAGTTAGTCGCTCGTACCTCCTGATACGGCAGTAAAGGCCCGGCATAAGGTTCGTATGGCTGATTGTTCTTCGGTAAAAAAGCGATTGGCGGATTAATCGAGAATCCAGCCGAATCAATCATCTCCCACTCTACAATTCGATCCCGAATCGATTCACGGGTATATTTCAACCCAAATTCCAGCTGGCTGTCATTTTTCCATTCTTTAAAACCTTTGATTTCTGCATTGGCGATCAAAGCATCGAGATCATTTCGGGCATGGCTCAGTTGTGAACCTATTCCGCGTGTAAAATCAACATTTGAGGTATCTTCATTTTCTATACTTCCCAAACGATATTGTGCCAAAATATCAAAATGCTCCTGCTCTATGGTATGAAAGAGAGAGCCAATTAATTTAAAAGTCAAAGTTGACGAAGCTTTATAAGTTGTTTTCAAGGCACCAAAATAGGTATTGTACTGATCGCGTTCCCTGCCTTCATAATACACGGCAAGCGCCATAGGCTGATCTATAGTTCCAAATTTTGTCTCACGGATTAAAGGCTGATACAAATATTTGTTTTGAGAGATATTCCCTAAAAAACTCACTTGCCATTTTGCAGAAATATCATAATTAACATTGGTCTGAATATCCGCAAAAGTTGGCGTATAATTTGTCTGCGTATCCTGACTATTCACCAGCAAGCTGTTATTTCTATAACGAACTCCGGTTACGGCCGACCATTTTTTATTTTTAGAAACAGCATCGACCGATACGCTTCCTCCAAGCAAACTGGCTTCAAGTGAAGCTCCAAACTGCGTTGGTCTTCTGTAAGTGATGTCTAAAACAGAGGATAATTTATCTCCAAACTTTGCTTGAAATCCTCCTGCCGAAAAGTCAACATTCTGTACCAAATCGGTATTGGTAAAACTTAATCCTTCCTGTTGTCCGGAACGAATTAAAAACGGGCGGTAGACTTCGACCTCGTTCACATAAACCAGATTTTCATCGTAATTTCCACCCCGAACCGCATATTGCGTACTCAGTTCATTATTGGAATTTACACCCGGCAGTGTTTTCAAAATATTTTCAATTCCGGCATTGGCTCCGGGTATTTTCTTAATAGTAGCGACATCAACATTTGCAATACCCTGAATCCTTTTTTTGTTTTTAGAAGAAACAAAAACTTCTCCCATCTGTTCTTCGGAACTACTCATTAGTGGATTAAAAACAAAAATCTCATTTGAGGTTAAATGCACCGTCAGACTCATCATTTTTAAAGAAACGTGGGTAAAAATCAATGAAATCTTTTTATCGGATGGCACTACAATTTCATAAAAACCATTTGAATCAGATTGAGAAACATTTCCGGAAGAACTGATATTTACTCCAGCAACAGGACGTTTCTGCTCATCCAGAATAAGACCTTTCACATGAGCTTTCTGAGCAAATGAAATACAGGTCATGCATAAAAAAAGAAAAACGGCTATTAACTTAATTTGATTCAAGTGCTTGGGTTTTATTTTTGTTGGCTTCTAAAAAAATGAGTCTCAAAGATAGCAGAATTTCCTACATTATCAATCACTTCAATTTTTAAATCATTTGCTCCTTCGGCAAGGAGAGTATCATCAAAAGTATGTGTTATTTTTCTCGATTTACTTTCATATTCAAACAGAATCCAGTTTCCATTCAGATAACCGTTGTACGATTTAATTCCGGAAGAAGCATCATTAATAGTAAATTCTATCTTTTTAACTCCGGTAATCCACTTGTCCTGAATTGGTTTTGCGATTTTAATTGTCGGTGCGATAGTATCCAGCACTAATCCGAACTGTCCTAATATTTTTGATTTGGCAGTAAAAACATCACCTTTTCTCACCGTTCCGTTATAACTGGCGGAGTTTCCGCTTAATCTTCCAATAAAAACTTTATCCTTTAAAGTTTCCGGAAACGAACTGTCTTTAATCGTAATGGTAAAATTCGAATGCACCGGAACAGTATCGTCATGAACATAAATACGATTGTTTTTAACATCAAAATTTAAATTAAAATCGTCATAAAAAGTTCCAGCCGGGAAAAACACAGACATATTGTCTTTTTCAAAATTTGAATCTTTATTGGCTTTAACAAAATACTTCGAAGCTACCGGCACTTCTTTTACTATTGGTGTCGCGGCATCGTATTCAATGGGTACAGTAACCGTGCTTAAATTTCCAAAGTAATCCGAAACCTCGATTCTGTAAGTCGATGCTAAATTAGGTTCGGCCGAAACAATTCCTCGCAAAGAATCGGTCTTGATGATGCTCAACGCATAAGGTGTTTTCATGAAGAGTTTCTGAACCCGCTGACCCGACTTTTTATATTTACCATAATCAATAAAAGCATTTATATATCGCATCTCATCGAAGGAATAGGTATTGAACTGGTAATTATAATTTTGATTTCCGTTTAGAAAAGTAGCAACATTAAAAACCCCATTTTTATTAAACGAAACATCATCATAATCTACAGCGGAAATTCCGAAACCAATTCTACCATTAGCTTTTACTTTACTCGCCAGATAAGTCCCGTCCTTTTGCAAGGCAACATTTAACAATAGAGGCTGCTTGGACTGATTTACTGTCGCATTATCCATAGGATAAACGTAAACACTTGAGATATTTGGCTTTTTAGTGTCTTTTAGATTTTTATCGAAGCCAAAAAATATAGGATTAATTACGAATTCTGTTTTAGTGTCCCGAATTTCAAAATGAAGATGCGGTCCCTCTGATGAACCTGTATTTCCGGAAAGCCCAATCAGATCACCTTTTATAACTGGCAGTTCGTTGGGTTTTGGAAACATTTCAATTTCATAGGCCTTTTCTTTGTAATGCGTTTTTTTTACATAATCCAGAATTGGCCCAACCGGAGTTTGTAAATGTCCGTATACCGAAGTGTATCCATTTGGATGCGTAATGTAGATGCATTTACCGTTCCCAAAAGTCGAAATTTTAATTCTCGACACATATCCGTCGGCAATAGCATACACATTTAATCCTTCTCTCTGATTCGTTTTCAAATCAAACCCCGCATGGAAATGATTCGGCCTCAACTCCCCGAAATTACCGGAAAGTTGCATCGGGATATCCAGCGGCGGACGAAAATAATCTTTTGGATATTGCGTCTGCGCAAAAATAAACGGACTAAAAAGCAGGGCAAGTAACGAAAATCTCATAAGTAACATTTTTGCTAAGATAAAAAATTAAGAGGCGAAAACCGAGCATAACGCCACAAAAATACAATCGATTGAATTTCATCGGTTTGTTTATTTTTAATGTAAAAAAATCGATAAAAAATTGCATTAATAAAAAGGAATATTAACTTTGTAGGATTAAGTAATGAATAGGATTTATAATGAGTGTAATTGCCGAAATAATTGATACTCTTGAATATAAAGTCGAAAAGCTTTTTGAGAAATCGAAAGGCTTGGAGCATAATAATCAGGCTTTACAATTAGAATTAGCCAAAGCTGCGCAAATTATCCGGAAACAATCTGAAGAAATTGAAGCTTTGAAAAAGCAACATGAAACACTTAAGATCGCCAATTCGTTACTCGGCAGTGACAACAACAAGAGAGAGACAAAGCTTAAAATAAATTCATTAATTCGCGAAATTGACTACTGTATAGCACAGTTATCAGATTAACAAAGACGACATGGACGGAAAGCTTAAAATTAAAATATCAGTTGCAGACAGAGTTTATCCTTTAACGGTTGAACCTGCTCAGGAAGAAGGACTAAGAAGTGCTTCTAAAAAAATTGATGCTATGATTAAGCAATTCGAAGAAAGTTACGCGGTTCGTGACAAACAAGATGTTCTGGCGATGTGTGCCCTGCAATTTGCATCGCAAGTCGAACAAAAACAAATTGACAACGCAATCGATGGCGAAGAAACTATCGAAAGAATTAAAAGATTAAATTCGCTATTAGATCAATATCTCGAAAATTAAACGTTCTTTTACAACAACTAAGATACTGCCTACATTAGTTCACAATTGGTAAACTCAACACTAACAATTTAGAATGAGCAAATCGTCGCTACTATAGTATGCCATGCTTCGGCTTGGAAACTTGAACAGTGAGTTAGCTCAAAACTTGTCTTTACGAGTTTATTCAAGCAATTAATGTAGGCTTTTTTTATATATAAATTTTTACAAACATGGACATAATAACAATCATTATTTCAGGTATTATAGGAATTGCGGTAGGTTTTGCAATTGCTAAAATTATCGAAAAAAGCAATATTTCTAACCTCATTAAAAATGCCAAAAAAGAAGCAGCTTCCATTTTAAAAGATGCCAATTTAGAAGCAGAAAATATCAAAAAAGATAAAATTCTTCAGGCAAAAGAGCGTTTTATCGAACTAAAATCAGAGCATGAACAAGTTATTTTAGCAAGAGACAAAAAAGTAGCGGAGGTAGAAAAAAGAGTACGCGATAAAGAATCACAAGTTTCTAACGAACTTTCGAAAGCTAAAAAAGTAAACGACGAGTTTGAATCTAAAACACAGGAATACAACAATAAAATTGAAGTTTTAGACAAAAAACAAACTGAAGTTGACAAATTACACAAAAGCCAGCTACAGCAGCTTGAAGTAATTTCAGGGCTTTCTGCCGAAGAGGCAAAAGAGCAATTAGTGGAAGGATTAAAAGCCGAAGCTAAAAGTAAAGCAATGTCTCACATTCAGGAAACCATTGAAGAGGCTAAACTTACCGCTCAGCAGGAAGCTAAGAAAATTATTATCAATACGATCCAGAGAGTTGGAACTGAGGAAGCAGTTGAAAATTGCGTTTCAGTATTCAACATTGAATCTGACGATGTAAAAGGTAGAATCATTGGACGTGAAGGACGTAACATTAGAGCCCTTGAAGCAGCTACAGGAGTTGAAATCATCGTTGACGACACACCTGAAGCGATCATCCTTTCTTGTTTTGATCCTGTTCGTAGAGAAATTGCTCGTTTATCTTTGCATAAACTGGTTACAGACGGACGTATTCACCCTGCAAGAATTGAAGAAGTAGTGGCTAAAACTGCTAAACAGATTGACGACGAAATTATCGAAGTTGGTAAACGTACTGTTATCGACTTAGGAATTCACGGTTTACACCCTGAATTGATCAAAGTTGTAGGTAGAATGAAATACCGTTCTTCTTACGGACAAAACTTATTGCAGCACTCGAGAGAAGTTTCTAAACTTTGTGGTATCATGGCTGCCGAATTAGGTTTAAACGTAAAATTGGCCAAAAGAGCCGGTTTACTTCACGATATTGGTAAAGTTCCGGATACTGAAAGTGATTTACCTCACGCGTTATTAGGTATGCAGTGGGCAGAGAAATACGGCGAAAAAGATGAAGTTTGCAACGCTATTGGAGCTCACCACGACGAGATCGAAATGAAGTCTTTACTTTCTCCGATTGTTCAGGTTTGTGATGCTATTTCAGGTGCAAGACCAGGCGCAAGACGTCAGGTTTTAGATTCATACATTCAACGTTTGAAAGACCTTGAAGATGTTGCTTACGGGTTTAGCGGTGTAAAAAATGCATATGCAATTCAGGCTGGTAGAGAACTTCGTGTAATTGTAGAAAGCGAAAAAGTTTCTGACGACAATGCTGCGAATTTATCTTTCGAGATTTCACAAAAAATTCAAACTGAAATGACTTATCCGGGTCAAGTAAAAGTTACTGTAATTAGAGAAACCAGAGCGGTAAATATCGCGAAGTAATCTTCTCATTCTATTCATAAAACAAAGGCTATCTTAAAACAAGATAGCCTTTGTTTTTTTATAACACTACGGTCTGGCGATTTACACTTAGCTCATCAGTCTTCGGCTTCGCTCAGACTGACATTCGCATCTTCGTTTAGACTGACATTTTCGACTTCACTCAGACTGACATTCTGAACTTCGCCAAAACCGACATTAAGATCTTTATATTATGAAAGTCCTTCGACTTCGCTCAGGACGACAAATCATGACAAACCTTCCCAAATGCAGAGATTATAACTACCAATAAAACTGCAACAACGACTAAAACCATCATAGATATTGGAGACCGAGACTGAGACTACCACTATAACTGAAAACCGTGATTACAGCTCCTCGTACAAACCAAACTCTATCTACAACACCATCGTTAAATATCGTTAAAAATAATTTTAAAACTCGTTCCTACTCCCACCTTACTTTCTACCGAAATACTTCCTTTCATAGCCTCAATTTGATTTCTGGTAATATAGAGTCCAATTCCTCTTGCTTCCTGATTTTTGTGAAAAGTTTTATACATCCCAAATAACAAATCACCATACACCGCCAAATCGATTCCCAAACCATTATCTGTAATTTTTAATGACTTGTAACCGTCCGGTTCGATTGAAAAATCAAAAACAATAACAGGATCTCTGTCCGGATGCGCGTACTTTATAGCGTTTGTTGTAAGATTCAACAAAACACTTTCCAGATAAGCCGGATTAAAGTTAATTGTAAGATACTTTGGAACATTATTTACAATTGTGACCTTCTTGTCCTTGTCGTAGCCTTTAATCGTTGAAATCGTTTTCTCGATGTATTCTGAAAGCTTTAACGGCGCCACAGCAATATTGATATTACTTTGCGTCTTTACAATTTGGGTTAAATTTGCAATCGTATCATTCAGATCATTAGAAACAGTTCGCAAATGTTCCAGCATTTCGTTTACCGTTTGTTTATCAACATCCGCATCAATAAAATCCAGAATCGACTTTATATTTCCAGCCTGTGTATTCAGATTATGCGAAACAATATGCGAGAAATTCACCAATCGGCTATTTTGATCACTGTACAATTTCATCGTTTTTAAGAGCTCCAACTCCTTCTCTTTTTGCAAAGAAACGTCGGTATGCGTTCCGATCACACGCAACGGCTTTCCATTTTCATCCCTTTCAATAACCTTTCCACGATCCAGAATCCACTTATAATTACCGCTTGAAGTCATGACACGATGGTAGTTTTCGTAATATGGGATCTTATTATCAAAATGCTCCTGTATATCCGAATAGTACTTTGGAAGGTCTTCAGGATGCACAATCTTATCCCAACGTTCCGGATCATCAAAAATATCAGTAGAATCCAATTCCAGAATCTTTAACGACAATGACGAATAGAAAACTCTATTGGTTACCATATCCCAATCCCAAATTCCGGCAGTAGAAGCTTCAAGAGCAAATTGAAATCGTTCTTCAGAAATACGCAATTTTTCTTCCTTATCTTTTAGTTCCGTAATATCCGAAACATGTCCAAAAAAGCTAACATGCCCGTCAGCGGACTGCTCTGTTTTTGCAGAAACCTTAAACCATCGCAATCCTTTTATAGGCAAAACAGCTCTAAATTCGACATTCCAGGGTTTTATTTCTTTGCGTGCTTTGACTAAAGACTGAAAAAACAGATCACGGTCCTGAGGAAAAATTCGGTCGTAAATTACCAATTTAATATCATTGGTAAACTCTTTTACACTAATTTCAAAAATATCGTCAGCTGATTTACTGACCAGAGGGAAAGTATACCTGTTTTCGCTGTCAACAACAAACTGAAACAGCAAGTCCGGCATTTCGGCAAGCAATTTTTTATAAAAATTATTTACCTCTAAGCAATTCTCATTTCCATATAAATCAAAAACCATATATCACTTATTTATGTAGATTGAAATATTAAAACAATGATCTCAATAGTAAAAAACAAAAGCTGAAACTGGCTCTTTTATTCCCTAATAACCACAAAATATGATACAATATATTACTTTTTTGACTTAAAAACGACTTCCTGCTTCAAAAATTACTTCCTTGGATGAAAAGATAACATTACTTCTTTCAAAAAGCGTCTGTCTAAATGCACATAAATTTCGGTCGTAGTGATCGATTCGTGTCCTAACATCAACTGAATCGATCTTAAATCAGCACCATTTTCAAGTAAATGGGTTGCAAAAGAATGTCTCAGGGTATGCGGACTAATACTTTTTTGAAGATTAATCTTTACTGCCAAATCTTTTATAATGGTAAAAATCATGGCACGTGTAAGCTGATTTCCTCTCCTGTTCAAAAATAAAGTATCTTCACAGCCTTTTTTTATTTTAAGATTTACCCGAATTTCCTTCTGATAAATCTGAATGTATTTCTGAGCGAACTTACCCACCGGAACAAAACGTTCTTTATTTCCTTTTCCGGTAATTTTAACAAACCCTTCTTCAAAAAATAGATCAGAAATTTTTAAGGAAACCAATTCCGAAACCCGAAGTCCGCAACCGTACAAAGTTTCCAACATTGCCCGATTCCGTTCGCCTTCATTGGTACTCAGATCAATTGCCGCAATAAGAGCATCAATTTCATCTAAAGACAGCGTATCAGGCAATTTCCGTCCTGTTTTGGGAGTTTCGATCAGTTCCATCGGATTATCGTTTCTGTAATCTTCAAAAACCAGATAATTAAAAAAACTTTTCAGGCCCGAAATAATTCTTGCCTGTGAGCGTGGATTGACTTCTTTAGCTACCGCATAAATAAACTGCTGAACCGTTTCGTCATCAATCTTTACGGGAGAAATTTCTATTCTGTTTGTTTCCAGAAAAAGACACAAACGCTCGATATCAAAACCATAGTTTTCGATCGTGTTTTTAGACAAACCTCTCTCGATGCGTAAATACGACTGATAATCTTTTATGTAACGGTTCCAATTCATAGCTACAAAGTAAAACATTTTCAGGCATAAAAAAACCTTCCGGGTTAGGGAAGGTTCTAAAATTTATTGTTGGATAAAATTAGAATTTGTATGCTAAAGATAACGCAAGGTTACTGTTTTTAGCACTGTCATAGTAATCATCTGAATTATCAATATCTTTATCAGAAAGCGGAGATAATCCGATTGTGTAACGAAGACCTACTGAAAGGTTATCTGTGAAATTATATCCGGCTCCAAGATTAAATCCTAAATCTGCTGATCTGGTAAAATCTTTAATATTCTGACTATCTGCTTTAGCTGACAATAAAACACCTAATTGCGGACCAGCTTCAACGCTGAATTTTTTATCAACAATATAATACTTTGCTAATACAGGAATATTCAAATAATTCAATTTAATATCAGTATCATTACCAACAGGTCCGTCTAC
This sequence comes from Flavobacterium sp. CFS9, assembly GCF_041154745.1. Classification (NCBI taxonomy): domain Bacteria; kingdom Pseudomonadati; phylum Bacteroidota; class Flavobacteriia; order Flavobacteriales; family Flavobacteriaceae; genus Flavobacterium; species Flavobacterium sp. CFS9. The sequence continues at coordinate 915,526 of NZ_AP031573.1, forward strand.
TTTAGTTCCCTGAGCAGAAAACAAAAGCTCCGGCTGAATAAAAAATCTTTGAATCACATGAATTTCTGCAAAACCTCCAACGTGAAAACCTACAAGAGATTTAACATGATCCACATCTCCTCCAACTACTGTCGAAATATTAAGACCTCCTTTTACTCCAAATCTGGTCTTTTGTGCATTAGCAAAACCAAATACCATTACTGCCATAGCAGCCAAAATTATTTTTTTCATTACAATTTGTTTTTTGTGTTATTCAAAACAAATATAAAGATATCCTTATTAAAAAAGAACTTGGATGCTAATTAATAAATTGGTAAATACAGCTTTATGTTATGATCAGCAGACCTTTCTTCTACATTTTAGCATACTTTTAAATCTAGAATATCAAAATAAACGTACAAAATAAAAAAGTTATAAAATCAATTTTGAACTATAAATCTGATTAAATAATAAATACAACCTAAAAAACCGATCACAAATAAACTTCTTAAATAGAGCCAATTACAGGCCTAAAATCAACAAAAATGAGAATTTTAGTAATTATTTAAAGCAAAATATAAAACAATAAATTCCTAATTCTGTAGTTTTGACTAATAAATAACATTTAAAAAAATCAAATTTTAAAAACACTTTTATGAAAAAGATAATCTTAGCAGCTGTATTGTTTATCGCAACTTCAGCTACAATTCAGGCACAATTAGTACAATTTGGAGTTAAAGCAGGGGTTAACTTTGCAAGCCAAACCGGAGATGCAGGTCTTCAAGGTGTAGCATTTGACAAAGAAGGAATCACTAGCTATCACGTAGGGGTTGTTGCAGAACTTAAATTATTAGACAAATTTGCTATTCAACCGGAGCTTTTATACTCTACTCAGGGAGCAACTTACAAGAATGCTGTAAATGAATTTAAAAATGAATTAGGCTACTTATCTATTCCAGTAATGGCTAAGTTTTACCTAAACGATACTTTTAGCTTAGAAGTAGGTCCTCAGGCTTCCTTTTTATTAAGTGAAAAAAATAAGTTTGATGTTAAAGATGCACAGACTTTTGAATTTGGACTTAATGCCGGATTAGGAGTAAAACTTACTAAAAGCATTTTTGTTCAGGGCCGTTATGGTCTAGGATTAACTGAAGCTTCTAAAAATGCTGATGTTAAAAACTCAACTTTCCAGATCTCTGCCGGATTCTTGTTCTAAAAAATATATCACATACTTTTACCAAAACCGTTCTATTAATTAGAGCGGTTTTTTTTATTTTTACAACTATTCAAGGGCAAAGTCAAAAATCAATGCCACTACCAATTGTTTTACATTTTACATCTCACAAATCACTACTTATGAAAATCTGCATCATCAATGGACCCAATTTGAATCTTTTAGGAAAAAGAGAGCCTGAAGTTTACGGAAGTCAGACTTTTGAAGATTATTTCGAAACGTTACAGGCAAAATTCCCACACATTGAACTTTCTTATTATCAAAGTAATATTGAAGGCGAACTGATCGGAAAAATTCAGGAATGCGGTTTTAGTTTTGATGGAATTATTCTGAATGCAGGAGCTTACACTCATACTTCTATAGGATTAGGCGATGCCATGAAAGCGGTTACAACTCCGGTAATCGAAGTACACATTTCAAACACCTATGCCCGTGAAAGTTTCAGACATCAGTCGTATTTATCAGGAAATGCTAAAGGGGTTATCCTTGGTTTTGGCTTAAAAAGTTACGAACTGGCTATTCAGTCTTTTTTGTAAAATGTTTAGGTGTGAAATGTAAAATGTGAAATGTTAAGATGTGAAATGTTAAGATGTGAGATTCCATCTCAAGTGTTTCATTTGTTTAGATTGTAAATCCAAAAACTTAATCCATTTGGTCCCGTTATAAGAATCAAAAATCGGTAATAAAAATTCTTTATCGATACAATTAACCTATCCTACACATTTCTCATCTCACATTTCACATCTTACATTTCACATCTTACATTTCACATCTTACATTCCCCCCTTACATTTAACAAATAATTAATAGCCTCATTTTTAACTTATTCTATTTTTGTGAGAGATACTATTCTCATGAAAAACTATACTTTACTTGCCTTTTTATTTTTCTCCATTTCAAATTTCGCCCAAATTAAGGGAACTGTAACCGATGATAAAGGAACTCCTTTGCCCTTTGTATCCATCTTTGAAGAGAATACTTATAGCGGAACTACTTCTAATGAGCAGGGAAAATATCAGCTTACCGTAAAAGAGCCGGGCAAAAACAAAATCGTTTTTCAATATCTGGGCTATAAAACTCAAAAAATAACAATTCCAGCTGACACAAAAGCGACATTGCCAGATGTAAAAATGACTGAGGAAAGCTTTGCTTTAAACGAAGTAGTGATTGACCCGAAAAATAATCCTGCCAACACCATTATTAAAAGTGCTATTGCGGTCAAAAAAGACAACTCTGACAAAATTGCCCGATACACAGCCGATTTCTACTCCAAAGGAATGTTTAAAGTAAAAGATTTACCGAAAAAGATTCTGGGACAAAAAGTAGATCTGGGCGACGATCTTGCATCGAATTTAGATTCTACCGGAACCGGTATTTTATATTTATCCGAAACCATTTCTAAGGTTACTTTTGAAAAACCCAACAAATTAAAAGAACGCATTATCGCTTCTAAAATCTCAGGCAACAACAGAGGATACAGCTACAATACTGCCTCACGATCGACTTACGATTTTTATGAAAACACGATAGACTTCGATACCAAACTCATATCGCCTATTGCCGACAATGCTTTCGCTTATTACAAATACAAACTCGAAGGTACTTTTTATGATGACAACAAACAGCAGATTTACAAAATCAAAGTAATCCCAAAACGTGATAAGGAGCCCGTTTTTGAAGGCTACATTTACATTGTTGATGACAGTTTTGCCATTTATGCCATCGATTTGGACATCAAAGGCTATAGTATGAAAAACGAATTCACGGAGGTAATGAACCTAAAACAAAATTTTAGTTACAATACACAAAATAAAATCTGGATTAAAAACGCACAAACCTTAGATTTCACTGCGGGTCTTTTTGGCATTAAATTCTCCGGGAAATTCGCTTATGTATATTCCAATTATGAATTTCCTGCTTCGTTTGAAAAGAAGACATTCGGGAATGAAATTGTCTCTTTTGAACTCAACGCAAACAAAAAAGACGATGCTTTCTGGAACAACATCCGTCCAATTCCTCTAACCATAGAAGAAAGTAACGATTATACTAAAAAAGACAGCCTTCAGGTTATCCGAAAATCTCAAAAATATACTGACTCCGTTGATGCAAAAAACAACAAATTTAAAGTTCCGGATATCTTAATGGGTTACGATTACAAAAACACCTACAAAAGACATTCTTTCGAATATAAAGGATTACTAAATTTGGCTTCTCTAAGTTTTAATACCGTACAGGGATTTAATCTGGATTCCGGGTTCTCTTTTAAGAAATGGAATGAAGACGAAAGCAAAACAACTTCGCTAAGCACCACTTTTAATTATGGTTTTTCAGATCAACGCTTTAGAGTTACCGGAGAATTCAGTCATAAATTTAACAATATAAATCATGCTACGATCAGCACCTCAGGAGGGACTAAAGTAGCACAATTCAATAGTGCCGAACCCATAACCAAGTTAGTCAATTCTATTAGTTCTTTATTTTTCAAAGACAATTACATGAAACTGTATAATTTAGAATTTGCACAGATCAACTATTCACAAAACGTACTGAATGGTGTCAACCTCAATGCCAAATTGGGTTATGAACAGCGAAAACCACTTTTTAATACCACCGATTATTCTTTCTTTAAAAAGGATGACTTATACTCTTCCAATAATCCATTAGCTCCAAACGATTTTACCACTCCGGCATTTGAAAAGCATCATTTGTTCAAAACAGCCTTAAGTGCCCGAATTAACTTTGGAAACAAATACATTTCGAGACCAGATGGAAGATATAATTTCAAAAACGACAAATTTCCAACACTCTTCTTAAATGTTGAAAAAACATTTGCAGCAAGTAAAAAGAAATATGAGTTTGAAAAAGTTGGCGCGGCTGTACTTTACGATTTATCTTTAGGGAATAAAGGCGTTTTGGGAATGAGCTTCAAAGCCGCCAAATTCTTTAATGCCGATAACATTTCGTTTATCGATTACAAACATTTTAACGGAAACCAGACTCACATTGGTACAAGCGGCCGTTACCTGAATGTATTCAACCTAATGCCTTACTATTCCAACAGTACTAATGATCGTTATTTAGAAATGCATTTGGAACACAACGACAAAGGCTATATTATGAATAAAATACCCGTGTTAAATCTTTTAAAATCAACTCTGAATATTGGTTTTCACTCGTTGGCCATACCTCAAAGAAAGCCTTATACCGAATTTACTGCCGGCCTGGACAATCTGGGGTTTGGTAAATTTAAAATCTTCAGAGTAGATTATGTACATTCGTATCAGGGAGGAATCCAGCAGAATGGTGTCGTTTTCGGATTGAAGATTCTGAATGTGTTAGATTAGAAGAAGTTACTGAGAAACTAAGGCTCTAAGATGCTAAGTTTTTTCCCTTAGCACCTAGTACCTTAGAACCTTAGCCTCTTAGAGCCTTTTTTCTCAATGATAATCATCCGGTTCAATATGAATCAGCACATTGCCTAATTGCGGAATTTTTTCTTTTAAAGTATCTTGTAGTTTGTGTGATAATTCATGCCCTTCTTTCACCGAAATTTTCGCTGAAACTATGGCATGAAGATCTACATGATATCGCATACCAGCTTTGCGGATAAAACATTTTTCGGTACCCAAAATACCGGGAACAGTTAAAGCTTTTACGCGGATTTCTTCAACTAAATCATCGTTCAGATTTTCGTCCATTATTTCACCTAAGGCCGGTCTGAAAATTTTGTAACTGTTGTATAAGATAAAAAAAGCAGCAAAAAGTGCCGCCCAATCATCTGCTGATTCATACCCCTGCCCCATGATCAACGCTATCGAAATTCCGGTAAATGCCGCTACCGAAGTGATCGCGTCACTACGATGGTGCCAGGCATCTGCCGCCAATGAAGAGCTGTTGGTTTGTTTACTTCGTTTCATCACCAAACGAAACGAATATTCTTTCCATATAATAATCCCTCCCAGAACATAAAGTGTCCAGGATTTTGGCAAATCATGCGGAGTCTGAATATTAGCAATACTCTCATAGCCGATAATAGTAGCCGAGGTAATCAAAAAACCAACCACCAAAAAAGTAATTAAAGGTTCTGCGCGACCGTGACCATAAGGATGATTCTCGTCTGCCGGTTTATTCGAATACTTGATTCCGAACAGAACCAAAAATGACGAAAATATATCGGTTGTTGATTCGATTGCATCGGCAATTAGGGCATAAGAATTGCCAAAAAAACCTGCCAGCCCTTTTAAAATGGCTAAGCAGGTGTTCCCTATAATACTGAAATAAGTAGCTTTTACAGCTTTTTGTTCATCTGTCATTTAGACTATTTTTTTTTCGCCACGAATTTCACGAATTACACTAATTTCAGATTTCAAAATTCAATGTCACAAATTTTATTTTAAGAAATTTGTGCAATAAAACACGATCTTAATATTCGTATAATTCGTGAAATTCGTGGCTAACCTTTTCTACGCTCTTACGATTTTTGCGCCAATCGCTCTCAAACGCTCGTCGATACGCTCGTATCCACGGTCAATTTGTTCGATATTTTGAATCGTACTTGTTCCCTTTGCTGAAAGAGCTGCAATCAATAATGAGATTCCTGCACGAATATCAGGAGATGACATGGTTGTCGCTTTCAATTGAGACTCAAAATTATGTCCCATAACCACCGCTCTGTGCGGATCGCATAACATAATTTTTGCTCCCATGTCGATTAATTTATCTACGAAGAACAAACGACTTTCAAACATTTTCTGGTGAATTAAAACATCCCCTTTAGCTTGTGTTGCTACAACCAAAACGATACTCAATAAATCTGGAGTAAATCCTGGCCATGGTGCATCAGCAATCGTTAAAATAGAACCATCAATATCTGTTTTTACTTCGTACCCGTCTTTATGAGCAGGAATGTAAATATCATCATTGCGTTTTTCAATAGTAATTCCCAGTTTTCTAAATGTATTTGGAATCAAACCTAGATTTTCCCAGCTTACATTTTTGATCGTAATTTCGCTTTTTGTCATAGCCGCAAGACCAATCCACGAACCAATCTCGATCATATCCGGAAGAATTCTGTGCTCACATCCACCAAGGCTTTCAACACCCTCGATAGTTAAAAGATTCGAACCAACTCCGGTAATTTTAGCTCCCATAGAGTTTAACATTTTACACAACTGTTGTAAGTAAGGCTCACACGCAGCATTGTAAACAGTTGTTGTTCCTTTTGCCAAAACAGCAGCCATTACGATATTTGCTGTTCCGGTAACTGATGCTTCATCAAGCAGCATATCTGTTCCGGTAAGACCTTCTTCTGGAGATTCCACCCCGTAAAAATGATCTTCTCTGTTGTATCTGAATTTTGCTCCAAGATTAATGAATCCTTCGAAATGTGTATCCAATCTGCGACGTCCAATTTTATCTCCCCCCGGCTTTGGAATGTATCCTTTACCAAAACGTGCTAAAAGCGGTCCAACAATCATAATAGAACCACGAAGAGCTCCTCCTTCTTTTTTGAAAGCTTCAGTTTCTAAATAACCAACATTAACTTCATCAGCCTGAAACGTAATCGAACCCGGCTCATTTCGTTGGATTTTTACACCTAAATTACCCAATAAAGTAATTAATTTATTAATGTCAATAATATCGGGAATATTATTAATTCTTACTTTATCCCCCGTCAAAAGCACGGCGCATAAAATTTGTAACGCTTCATTTTTTGCTCCTTGCGGAGTGATTTCTCCTTTTAAAGGTGTTCCTCCTTCGATTTTAAAAATTCCCATATATATATTTTAGGTTCTAAGGTTCTGAGATTCTGAGGATTTAAGAAAAAACTTAACATCTTAGCCCCTAAGCATCTTAGCTCCTTTTTTTTACTTCTGATTATTATTTTTCTGAAAAGGTTTCGATTTTCCTGAACCTTTATTGTTTTTATTGCTTTGGATTTTTGGCTGTCCTGCCGGTGTAATTTTATTTGACATACGCTTATTGGTACGCAATAAATCGGTTGTATTTAAAAGCTCTTCCGAACTTTGAAGCAAATTGATTTTGCCACCCGACAACTCATACAGATGCTCAAAAATCACGTCGTCCTTAACCGTATCTTTGTTCCAGCTTAAATAAGACTTTTTCATGTGATTGGCAATCACCATTACCAAAGCATTTTTCATCTCGCCATCTTCCCATTTATTGGCAACGTCGATCATGTACTTGATATTGTTTCCGTAAAATCTGTATTTTGGAAAATTCTGCGGATACTGTAAAGCATCTGGTTTTAATTGTAAAACATCGCGAGACGGAATCGGATATGGTGAATCAACATTCAATTTAAAATCAGACATAATAAAAAGCTGATCCCATAATTTATGCTGAAAATCCGGCACATCACGCAAATGCGGATTCAGACTTCCCATTACCTGAATAATGTACTTGGCAGCCTTGTTGCGTGTTTCAGCATCTTCAATTGCAGTAGCCTGATCGATCAGTTTTTGCAAATGACGACCGTATTCCGGAATGATTAATCGTTGTCTTTCAGAATTGTATTCCAAATTAAAAACAACGTCACTCGCACTTTCTTTTTTATATTTTTCGTTCATAAGTTATAATGAAACTATACCTTCTATAGTAGAAACTTCTTTGTATTTGCCAATCACTTCATCGGCACTATGCATGGTAACATCAACCGAAACACTGGTAAATTTACCGGTTTTAGATTTTGTGGTTTTGATAACCGCTCCCATACTGTCAAAAGCTTTTTCAACTCGCTCAACATTATCGTCTACTGAAGGTACTATGAATTTATACAAATATTCTGCTGGCCAGGTATTTGAATTGTCTAACTCAACTTTTAATCTTTCGTAAAATTCAGCGGTGTTTTTTTCTTTATCGTTCTCCATTCGTAATTAAAAATAAACGCAAATATACGGTTTTGATTTCAGACTTTTTAGATTTTTTCTTTTGAAAAAAGCTTCAAAGCAACAAAGGCATAAAGGTGCAGAGAAAAAAGCAACTGAAGATTATTTCATTGTAAACTTTACTCCTATATTTGAAAAAAAGAATACAGCGAAATTCATCACAAAGTTACAGAGCCACAAAGTTTTTTAACTCAGATCATTTTCTTATAGCGCTGCAAGATTGAACCATACCATAATGAAAAAAATTATCCTCTTACTTTTTACCACTCTCGCTTTTCACAATATTCACGCGCAAGAAATCAAAACTTTAACCTATTTCCAAAACGACACACTCAAACTGGATTTAGATTTATACCTGCCTAAGAAAAAAGCAAATGAGAAAACTCCATTAATTATATTCGCATTTGGAGGAGGATTCTCTGGTGGAGAACGAACCAGTGAAAAAGATTTTGGGCTTTTTATGGCGAAAAACGGATACGCGGTTGCCAGCATCTCCTACAGCCTGTACATGAAAGGAAAAGATTTTGGATGCAAAGGAACTTTAACCGAAAAGATAAAAGCCATTCAAATTGGCGTTAGTGATATGTGGCAGGCTACCTCCTTTTTAATTAAAAGTGCAGATCAATACAACCTCGACACTTCAAAATTCTTTATTTCCGGAATTAGTGCAGGTGCCGAAATTGGTTTTCATGCTTCGTTTTGGGATTACAAATTGATGAATTTGTACCAAAACAATTTAGCTCCTGATTTCAAATATGCCGGTTTCATTGGAGGCTCGGGTGCAATCATGGATATTAATTTAATTTCCAAAGAAAAAGCCATTCCGATGCTGTTAGCACACGGAAACAATGACGAAACGGTTCCTTACAATGCAGGCTCGCATCGCTCCTGTCCAACAAATGCCTCCGGCTGGCTGATTTTATTCGGATCTTATGCTGTATACAATCATATGACGGACTTGCATAAAAATATAGAATTGATTACTTTTTGCGGAGGCGGACATGAATTTTCCGGATATTTATTTCATGAAGGACAGCAATACGTTCTGGATTTTGCAAATAACGTTTTGAAAGGCAAAAAATTCGAATCACATTTGATTATTCCTTCCCAAAAGAAAAGCTCTGGAAATTATTTATTTTGTGAATAATCATTTTACCCCGATGGGGTTATAAATATTACGCCCGAATGGGGTTCTATAAATATTGCGTCCTGATGGGACTTATCAATATTTTCTAAAACATATTTACTTTTCCAACAGTTTCCTGAACCTTATATTTATTTTAAATGGCAAAATCATCCGGTTAAGACAAAATAATCTTTTTAAATACCAATAAGTTTAGGTAAATTTGCGCTTTATTTTTAGAAAGTGCAAAAACAAATTATAGTTCTCATTGGAGGCCCGGGAACGGGAAAATCTACTCTCATCAACGAATTGGTAGCTCGTGGCTACTGCTGTTACCCTGAAATTTCAAGACAAGTTACACTCGAAGCCCAACAAAGAGGCATCGAACAATTGTTCCTAGAACAACCTTTACTGTTTAGTGAAATGTTATTGAACGGTCGAATTAAACAATATAAAGACGCAGTTGAAGAACCACATGAAGTAGTCTTTATAGATCGCGGAATTCCTGATGTAACAGCTTACATGGATTACATTAATGATGATTATCCTGAGAGTTTTGTAAAAGCCTGTGAGGATTACAAATATTCAAAAACTTTCATTTTACCGCCATGGGAAGAAATTTACGAAAGCGACACTGAGCGCTACGAAAATTTTGAGCAGGCCGAAAAAATTCAGAAACATCTTGTTGATACCTATAAAAAATACGGCTACGACTTAATTGAAGTACCTAAAGATACGGTTGAAAACAGAATTCTTTATATCTTAGATAAAATTTAGGCAGGCGTTTAAAGTTGCAAAACTAGAAACTGATTTCTAAATTTTTTAACTTTAAAACACGACCAATGCCACAAGCGCAGGAAATTCTTTCGAAATACTGGAAACACGACAGTTTCAGACCGTTGCAAAAGGAGATTATTGACTCTGTTTTGGACGGTCAGGATACCTTTGCCCTGCTGCCAACAGGTGGAGGAAAATCGATTTGTTTTCAAGTGCCAAGCATGATGCTGGAAGGCATTTGCTTAGTCATTTCACCTTTAGTTGCTCTTATGAAAGATCAGGTTGCCAACCTGCAGAAACGCAACATAAAAGCCATTGCACTCACCGGAGGCATTCATACCGAAGAAATTATAGATCTTCTTGACAATTGTCAATACGGAAATTACAAGTTTCTTTATCTTTCTCCCGAAAGACTGCAATCAGACTGGATACTGGAGCGCATTAAAAACCTTCCGATTAATTTAATTGCAATCGACGAAGCGCATTGTGTTTCGCAATGGGGACACGATTTTCGTCCAGCTTACCTGAAAATTTCAGAACTTAAAAAGCATTTTCCAAAGATTCCGTTTTTAGCTTTAACCGCAACAGCAACACCCAGAGTCATCGAAGACATTAAAACAGAATTGGGATTAAAAGAACCCGTACTTTTTCAGCAATCTTTTGAAAGAAAAAATATTGCCTACATGGTTTTTGAAGTCGAAGACAAATTGTACCGCACCGAACAAATCTTAAAGAAAAACCCGCAGCCTTCTATTATATATGTACGAAACAGAAAATCGTGCATCAACCTTTCCACTCAATTACAATCATTAGGTTTTACTGCGACCTATTACCACGGCGGACTTTCAGCTAAAGAAAAAGACAAAAACATGCAGCTTTGGATGTCAGAACAAGCACAGGTTATTGTAGCAACTAATGCGTTTGGAATGGGAATCGACAAAGACAATGTAAAAACGGTTATTCATACACAACTACCGGAAAACTTAGAAAACTATTATCAGGAATCCGGAAGAGCGGGACGAAATGGAGAAAAAGCTTTTTCAGTATTGCTTTTTAATAATTCAGACGCCACGCAGACTGAACAGCAGTTTTTAAGTATTCTGCCCGATAAAAAGTTTTTAAAAACGATGTACATCAAACTCTGTAACTATTTTCAAATCGCTTACGGAGAAGGTTTAGACGAGTCCTTTTCTTTTAAACTAAATAATTTTTGCAACAAATACGATTTCCCTACCTTAAAGACATACAATGCATTGCAATTTTTAAACCAGCAGGGAATCATTACCTTGTCGCAGGAATTTTCAGAAAAAATTACTTTACAATTTATCATTGAATCCAAAGAAGTAATTCGATACATGAGCCTCAATCCAAACGACGAGGAAATTATATTAGCAATTCTAAGAACTTACCCCGGAGTGTACGAAATTAAAACTCCTTTTAATCTTTCGCTAATTGCAAAAAAATCACATCACACAGAAGAACAGGTTTTATCTCTTTTAGAAAAATTAAAAGAGAAAGAAATTATCGAATACAAAGCCAAAAACAACGATTCGACTGTACTATTTAATGAAGTACGTGAAGACGAGTTAACCATAAATCGTGTTTCTAAATACCTGGAAAAGCAGAATGAACTTAAAAAAGAACAACTTTCCTCTGTCCTATATTATATAAAGGAAAACAAAACTTGTAAAAACAGATTGATTCTGGATTATTTTGGAGAAGAAACCAATGAAAACTGTGGTGTTTGCTCCTATTGCATTACGCTAAAAGGAAAAATCACTGAAGCCGATTCGATTGCAGATAAAATTCTGTATTTATTAAAATCAACCGCTCTGACTTCCAGAGAAATTCAGTCACAAATTAAACTGGATGCCAACGATATTATTTTGGTACTTCAGGAATTATTAGAAAACAATCATATCACCATACTGGGGAACAATAAATACACTTTAAAATCATAATGGAAAAATTGAGAATTATTTTCATGGGGACTCCCGAATTTGCTGTTGGCATTTTGGACACCATTCTTAAAAACAACTACAATGTCGTTGGCGTAATTACTGCAGCAGACAAACCTGCAGGACGCGGACAAAAAATAAAATACTCTGCAGTAAAAGAATATGCACTGGCAAACAATCTTACCTTACTTCAGCCTACAAACTTAAAAGACGAAAGTTTCTTAGCGGAATTAAAAGCTTTAAACGCCAACTTACAAATTGTAGTTGCCTTCAGAATGCTTCCAAAAGTAGTCTGGGAAATGCCGGAATTTGGAACATTTAACCTCCATGCTTCCTTATTACCAAATTACCGCGGTGCTGCACCAATTAACTGGGCCATTATTAACGGAGAAACCAAAACCGGAGTAACCACCTTCTTTATAGACGATAAAATAGATACCGGAGCAATGATTCTGAATTCAGAAATTGCAATTGAACCGGAAGAAAATGCCGGACAATTACACGACCGACTTATGGTATTAGGAAGCGAAACGGTTATTGATACTTTAAAAGTTATCGAAAGCGGAAATGTAAAAACTACCATTCAGGAAGACAATGCCGAAATAAAAACCGCTTACAAATTAAACAAAGAAAACTGCAAAATCGACTGGACCAAATCCGGTGCAGAAATCAACAATCTCATTCGAGGTTTAAGTCCGTATCCTGCATCCTGGTGCTTTTTAAAAGACAAAGAGGAAGAACAAACCATCAAAATATATGAAGCAAAACTGCTTTCCGATACACATTCTCATGAAGCAGGAAGTCTGATTTGCAGTAAAAAAGAAATCAAAATTGCAGTTCACGACGGCTATATTCAAATTTTAAGTTTACAGCTGCCCGGAAAAAAAAGAATGCAGGTGACAGAATTACTAAATGGAATCACTTTTTCTGAAAGCGCCAAAGTCTATTAAGGTCAATAAAACAGGGGTTTCTACCTGATTTTGACCATCTAACACTCTGCTTTATGAACAAAAAAAGCAAGTTATTAACAATTTTTGCTAAAATTAAAGAAAACACTTGCAAGGAACGGATTTCCTACTAAATTTGTGTATTAACAATTTTTTTTAACCAACAATTAATAACTAATATTATGAACAAATCAGAATTAATCGATGCTATCGCTGCTGATGCAGGAATCACAAAAGCTGCGGCAAAATTAGCTTTAGAGTCATTTTTAGGGAACGTAGGAGCTACTCTAAAGAAAGGTGGGAGAGTTTCATTAGTAGGTTTTGGATCATGGTCTGTATCTGCTAGAGCTGCAAGAGACGGTAGAAACCCGCAAACAGGAAAAACTATTCAAATCGCTGCGAAAAATGTTGTAAAATTCAAAGCTGGAGCTGAATTAGAAGGTGCAGTGAACTAAGTAAGAAAGTTCTCTAAACTAATAATATAATCAAAACCCTTCTTATGAAGGGTTTTTTTTTGCGCTTCAACGATTTTATTTGGGATTTTAGAAATTTTATGATTAAATTTAATAAAAATTGTAGCCGTATGATTTCAGAAAAATTAAAAAAAGGACACCTGCTTATTGCCGAGCCTTCTATAATTGGAGATTTATCATTTAATAGATCGGTAATTTTATTAGCAGACCATAACAAAGAAGGATCAATAGGATTTATCATTAATAAACCTTTAAAGTATACTATTAATGACCTGATTCCTGAGATTGAAGCCTCTTTCAAGATATATAACGGAGGTCCTGTTGAACAGGATAACCTTTATTTTATTCACAATATTCCAGAGTTAATCCCGAATAGTGTTGAGATTTCTAATGGAATTTATTGGGGAGGTGATTTTGAATCGACCAAAGACTTAATAAACAACGGATCTATCAGTAAAAATAACATTCGTTTTTTCTTAGGCTATACCGGTTGGGATGAAAATCAGCTTGAGAATGAAATGCAGGGAAACTCCTGGATCATTGCCGATAATAGTTATAAAAACAAAATTATCGGAAAATCGACCACTCATTTCTGGAAAGAGCAAATCATTGAACTTGGAGGTGACTATCTTATTTGGTCAAATGCACCTGAAAATCCATATCTGAATTAATTTTCAGAAATGGATTCGTTCAGCTTTTGTAATAACAGATGAGCCAAATTACTTGTAAAGTCCTTTTTTCGATATTTCGTAATCGGCTGTATCCCCATGATTACATTAGTCAGAAATAATTCATCTGCTTTTTGAAGATCAAATGGTGAAATTATTTCTTCCACTGCTTCTATGCCCTCTACTTTTTTAGCCAAAGCTAAAATCTGCTTGCGCATCACACCGTTCAAACAACCTTCAGAAATTGGCGGGGTAATTAATTTCTTCCCCATTACCATAAACAAATTCCCCTGCAATACCTCAACAACATTTTTAGTATCGTTAAGCAAAATACAATTGGCCAAGCCATTTTCGTGAGCAAAAATACTTCCGGTAACATTTATCATCTTATTAGTAGTTTTGATAGACGATAACAATTGCTTGGTCACATAGAAATCCTTATACAAATCCACTTCGTATTCAACTGAATTTAAGGAATATAAAACTTCTTCAAGTACTGTCGCATGAATCAAATACGAAACCTCATTTGTTTTAGGCAAGTAAAGTCCGCCCTCTTTTCTAAAAACAGTAATTCTGGCTCTGGCAGATGCCGAAATACCTTTTTGCTGAACCAGACTTAAAATTTGTTCTTCAAAATATTCCATCGTAAAATTCATTGGAATTTCCATTCGAACCACACGCATAGAAGCCATTAATCTGAAATAATGATCTTCAAGGAACAAGATTTTATTATTGATAATTTTTACTGTTTCAAAAACACCATCTCCGTATAAAAATGCGCGGTTTTGAGTTAATATATTATCTTCTTCTGCTACTATATTTCCGTTAAAATTAATCATAAAAAAACCCTGAATTTTGTTCAGGGCAAATATAAGGTATAAAATAGAATTTTACTAAACAGATCCGATAAGATGTTTCAGGTCTGAGATCTGATTCTCCCACAGTTGTTTAGCTTCTCCCACTTCCTCTTTATCAGCAAAATCTACTACCATTAACGACACGTCTTTGGTAAGTTCATCAACCAAAATGTGCAATTCAAAAAAATACTCAGTGTCTTTACTACTTTCATCCACCCATTTGAATTTGACTTTTTCACCTGTTTTTTTGGAAGCCAAACGTGCTTTTTCCTGTGAGTCGTTCCAGATAAAAGTAAAAAATTCTCCTCTTGAATTTACATTATCAGCAAACCATTCTGATAATCCTGACGGAGTTGATATATATTGATACAATAGTTGCGGCGAAGAATTGATCGGAAACTCGATTTCGTAACGTATTTTTGGATCCATGTGCTACTTTTAATTTTTTTGGAAATATAAGAATATATGTCCAAAAACAACACGTTTTTAAAAATATTTTTTTTTCTTCATTTTATGCTTGCATGCTTTAATATTATTTCTATCTTTGCACCCGCAATGAGGAACACGGTTCTACTTGCAGTCTTGGCGAGGTAGCTCAGTTGGTTAGAGCGCAGGATTCATAA
This sequence comes from Flavobacterium sp. CFS9, assembly GCF_041154745.1. NCBI lineage: Bacteria > Pseudomonadati > Bacteroidota > Flavobacteriia > Flavobacteriales > Flavobacteriaceae > Flavobacterium > Flavobacterium sp. CFS9. The sequence continues at coordinate 931,073 of NZ_AP031573.1, forward strand.
CCCTGAGGTCACGGGTTCAACTCCCGTCCTCGCTACAAAAAATAAACCCCTAATCATCAATTGATTAGGGGTTTTTATTTAAATTTACACTCACTCTAACCAGCTAATTAGAATGAGGAAATTAAAAAAAAAGCAACTGGAATTCGAACAATGTAAACAATACGACAGCGGACTTCAGACTTTGTACTTCTTCTTTTTTATAAGAAAAGTATGCGGACAGGTCAGAATAGTATTTTATAAGCTAAATCATTTATAAAAACATGGATATAGTTAAATTTAAAATCACGTCAAAAACGATAAAAGTAGAAGTACGCAATTCGAATAACTACGTTTTTAATTTCAACACTGCTTTAGAGATTGAAAAAGAAGACAGAGACGTTTTATTAAGACTGTACAATGCGTTGGACCTTCTTTTTAAAAAAGAAACTCATCCTGAGATTAAAAACTATATTTCACCCAATCAAACTAACATTTTGGATCAGATTTCTGCTGCTGATAATCTGGAGCAGGAAAAATAAACCATCGTTAGTTTATCGTTGGAAATTTATTTCTCAAAAAGAGGAAGTCTCCGCAACATGAGATTTTCTCTTTTTTTTATTTTTTTGTTAGATTCTAAACAATTTTAGTAAAACAAAATTCCAATCTACAATTTTTGTTTTCAAAAATAACTTCTCTAAAACCTTAATCTGAGGCCCACACCGTCTTTCACGGGACCAAAATCAAAAATTTACTTCAAAATCCAGACTAAAATCAGGTATTTCTACTTAGTGAATTAATCCATTAAAAAACGATTTTTGTTTCAAATTACGTGAAACCGTAAGTTATTCTCTGAAAACTGATATAACTTAGCGTAGCAAAAATCACAAAAAGAAAACTATAACACTTAACCATAAAATAAAAACCAAAAAAAAACGAACCATGGAAAAACTTTGGTGTTGGCGTTGCAAAACAGAAGTTCCTATGTTACATCCAGAAGAATATCAAATTGCAACTAAACTCTATCGTAATGGCTTTGAACATGGGAAATGTAATATGACCAGAACAGAGCGATTCAGTGAACTACTTAATTACTATAAGCAACTAACCGGATTTAAAGAAACCAATCCCAATGCGATTATGCATCATCGAATTGATCTTTACGGCCCTCCTTGCGAATGTTGTTCTAAACCTTACCGAACTCCTCAGGCAACATTCTGCGCAGCCTGCGGACACAAAAGAACAACGACAGTAACCAACAGTGATCACACTTTTACAGAAGAGGAACAAAAATGGTGGCAAAAATTATTGGAATCAAACACCTTTAGCCAGCCAGTGCTTGCTGTTAGTGCTTTAATGGCAAAACTGGATTTAAATTTATAAAAATCAAAAAAAACGAACTCAATCCTGGAATCCATTTTTAGTTGTACTAAAAGTGGATTTTCTGCTTTCAGGAATATGCAGCTGTTTCTTTAATGTAAAAAATGCGTTAAAATAGCTTTCGGACAGCAATTCTTCGACAATTAAAAATACTTTTGTGAGAACGAAAACACACATTGGTATGGATTCCGAAAAATTCATCTTCTGCCTCGAAGGCGTTCCCGACATCGAAAACCACTCTGTTACCCAGGTCGTAAAAAACCTGGAAGAAATCGCTATTGATCAGGGTATTGCCAGTATTTACAAAACTTGCGACACGATTGAGGGCCTGGAAGAAAGCCTGAATGTTTTGCTTTATGAAGATCACAATTTTAAGGATTACGAAATTATATATTTGGTAATGCCGGGTGAGCCCAACAACATCTGTCTGCACGATTACTATTATAGTCTGGAAGAAATCGCAGAACTTTTTGAAGGAAAGATGAAAGGAAAAATTATTCATTTTGCCAATTTAAAAGTACTTGATTTAAACGACGAAGAAGCGCAGTACTTTTTGGACATTACCGGTGCACGGGCGATTTCGGGTTACGGCTCTACTTATAATAAGATCGCCAGCTGCAGTACAATCGACAAAGCTTTTTTTAGTCTGTATCAGGAAAATGATGACATTACAGAAGTGGTAGAAGAGCTTTATCAGAAACATTATGCTCTTTGCAAATTACTAGATTTTAGACTGTATTATTAAATTATGAAAAGCAATGCCGACGGAGAGATAAAAACCTATGGCGCGAAAGTGTTTCGTGAAAAATTTCTGGGACAGGAAAATCCAATGCATTTGTTATTTAAATCCAGCTCTGATCATTTTTTTTGTCTGGAAATGGAAGAAATGATGCAGCTTCGTTATGCTGTTCCTCCTTCAAAACACAGTTGTCATACTATACTTTTTGTGACTTCCGGAGTTCACATTGCAAAGGTTGGTTTCGAAGAATATCAAACCAGTCCAAATGAAATGCTTATTGTTCCGGCCGGGCAGATTTTCTCTATTGAGCACATTAATACGAAGCATATTGGTTTTATTTGCCAGTTTCATCCGGATGTTTTGATCGGCAAATACGGCAACAGTGAAATGCTAAATGATTTCGACTTTCTTAAAATTGGAGGAAATCCAAAAATTATAATCGCTCCGGACAACTTCCCTTTTATAGTTAATCTTTTTGAGCGTTTACAGGCCGCTTATCTTGAAACTGAAATTGATAATTCTGATATTGTTCAGGCTTATTTAATGGCTCTGTTCTTTGAGATGAATAAAAATGCTCCCAAAACATCCAAAAGTAATACCGCTGCAGCTGTTATTTTTGCTAAGTTCAAAAAACTCATTTACGCTAATATCAGGACGCATCATCAGGTAAATTATTACGCCTCTTTGCTTAATATCACTCCCAATCATTTAAACAAATCGGTCAAATCGGCAACCGGCAAGTCTGCAGTAAAATGGATTGATGAAACCATTTTAACAGAAGCAAAATACCTGCTGTATCAAACTACCCTTTCTGTAAGTGAAATCGCTATGCAGGTAGGACACGAGGATCATTCTTACTTTAGCCGTTTCTTTAAAAAACACGAAGGAATCACTCCTATTCAATATCGAAAATTGATTGATAAGTCCTAATTATTGCTTCCTGCATCCTATAAACTTGAAAAACGTTTATTGAAATTTGTTCCGTTAAAAAAGCAAATTATGATTTACGTTTTCAAAACATCCGTTGACACACCATCAAAGCTGGAATTCGCAAGTGCATTACTTGATGAACTGATACCAAATGCGATATGGAATTTTGACCTTGAAGACTGTGATAATATTTTAAGAATTGACAGTGAGGCCGAAATCAATGAAAACATTCTCAGGAATGAGATTTTCGATTGTGTCGAATTAGAATAAATTCAAAAAAAGTACATCATACAACACTTGCCTGTTTGTTAGAAAAACTTAATTTGAATAGTACCCAATTTTCTCCTCTATACCAAAAAACAGGGATACAAAACTAATTACATCCCTGTTTCTTTTTAAACCATTTATAAACTGACTATTGTCTCCAGCGTGGATCTCCTACGTTTTTATCGATTAACATTTGATTCTTAAGAGTAAAATTTCCAGTCGCACTATTCGCAAACTGAGGATCTAACGTTCCGTAAGTTCCCGAAGCATCATATTTTACCGCAGCAACACCGGCCGTATACAATGCAGCCGAATTAAAATAGTTGTTATTTAAGAAAGTAGGTGCTGTTGTCGAGGTCTGATTGGTATACATCGCTAATGGTGTTTCAAAAAGCGTGTTGCGAATTGTTGAAGCATTACTGGCAAAACGCACGTACAAAATTCTGTTAGAAGCTGTCATCGCTTTATTTGAAATGGTACAGGCATCTACCAATACCGTAGTTGTTAAACCTGTTCCGGTAATGTTAGGCGCGTTATCGATACGAATAAAATCACGGCCTGTAGCACAATTATTAAAAGTACTATTCTTAAGAGTCAACGATGCCAAATGCGAGGTTCTAAAATCGATACAATCTCCTTGTACCGTTAATATATTTGTCACAACACTATTTTCAACCGTCACCAAAACAATTTTAGTAATCCCGGTTGCCGTTTGTGTTATAAATGATTTCACAAAATCATGAACATTACAACCACTAATTAAAAGTGCACCGTAAGCAGTACTTACTTCATTGTATTTCACCGCATCACTTTGAGTTTTGTCTCCATTGATATCCAAATCAATTAAACTAACATTTTTAGCTCCTGCGTTGAGCGTAAACTTATTATGAAGCAAGGGTTTATTATCGCTTCTTAGACCTCTAATCGTAATTGATTTATTCAAAATAATTTCACCCACAAAAACATTGTATTCTCCCGGCATCAATACCAATACTGCATCAGGATCTGCGGCTGCGATTTTTGCATTCAGGTCATCCGTAGGCTTAACCAAAGTAGCGGTTCCAATATCAATTCCTGTTGTAAAAGTAACCACTCCTCTCTTTTTGGATCCGTTAAACAAAGTGGCGGTATAGGCCGTTTCTCCTGTAAGTCCTGAAACTATCGCTGCACCGGCAGTTTTTTCAGCTGCTGTGATCGTATGAGTAATTCCGCCCGGACCCGCAGTAATTTGGGTAACCGAACTATTAGGCGTCCATCTTAACGTCACTTGTTTCGCTTCGATATCGGCAGGCTGCACAGGGAAGAAGATTTGCTCTGTTAATGTTGCTGCCGTTGTTACGGACCATTTCGAATCGGCTAGCCCTGAAGCACTGACTGCTTTTACTCTTATCGAATAAACGGTTTCACCTTCCAATGCTACTTTTACGGGAAGCTCTTTGGCGGTAACATTAATCGTTTTGTAAATTGTTTTAAAATCGGGATCATCAGCACTGAATTCTACCGTATAATGATCAACATCCTCTTTTGTTGTCCAGTTTAATTCGACCGTGGTTTGATTTTTAACTGCCGCTTTCAGTTCGATTGGAGAGAATACTCTATTGGCTCCTATATCTTCCAGCACTGCTTCATTGTAACTTTCGCAACCGGCAATTACCAATAAAAACATAGCCAGCAATCCTTTAAATGTATATTTTGCGTTCATAATTCTAAAACTATAGTTTATTTGTAAATTGTTTTTAGTTTCCGAAAACCCAGTCATTTGCTAACTGGCCATTACTTCCGTCAATAAACGTTTGCCAGATTGGCCAAAATTGTCTTTTATCAGGATTAACTCCCGCTTTGTAGAGTGTACTTATTTTGTTATCGTCCAGCTTATCCCAGCTTTTTGAGGTATAATCTGCACCCTGCGCCTGAGTTTCTCCACGGTTTAAACCATAAATCTCCAGTGTCGTATTATCTGCTTTGTATTTGTAATAAAGGGTTGAAGGCACATTAGCATATTCATCAGTGCGTGCTTTTAAACGGGTCATTTTAACTTTTGCTTCGTCTAATTTTGTTTTCAATAAATTCCAGCGAATCAGCGCAAACTTACGTTCCATTTCTCCGGTAAACTCATATTTATTCTCCTCGACAATACCGTTCATCATGGCCTGCTTACTGCTCAGACCGTCTACATACGCCTCTACTTTTACTGCCTGATTTTGCGAAGCAAACGCTCTGCGGCGGATTTCTTTTAAGTAGACTGCGGCAGATCCCGGGCCTTCTAATTCATTTGCCGTTTCAGCGGCCATTAAAAGCACCTCGGCATAACGCATGTAAATCTTATTTACCCCATCGTCATTTGGTGCCGAAACGATACGATTCATCCATTCGAAACGATATTTACCAAAATACCAAGTTTGTAAATCTGTAAGTTCCTGTTTGGATTTACCATTTACCGCAGCTCCCCATTTGTAAGGCACACAGGTAACATCTCTGCGGCTGTCGGCCTGATCGTAGTCATAAAAAACAAACGGTAATGGTCCGTTTACCCCTCCTTTATTGGTTCCCATCTGCTGAAACTGATCGGATGCATCATGTCGCACCGCAAAAGTGAACAACATTCTGCCACGTGTCGCTGCAAAAGGAATTTCCCAAAGAGATTCTCCTCCGGCTGTTACACTTTCCTGATTGTATTTTCTCCATAAACCTTCAAAAGTAGGCTCTAATCGCGCAGAACCACTGGCAATTACGGAACGGCATTCGTCTAACGCCAATTTATACATCGCAGCTACCGAAAGCTCCGGAGCCGTACTTCTTCTCACTCCATCCGGATATTGCTGAAAACCACTGGCCATCAAAGCCAAACGGGCTCTTAATCCTTTTACAAAAGCTTTGTTTACACGCTCTGTGCTTGTTGTTGCAGCAGTTTCATTAGGCCATGCGACTAAAGTTGAAGCTTCGCCTAAATCGGCAATTAACTGTTTGTAAATTTCGTCACGACTTGTTTTAGGCACATAGATTGTCGAAGTAGAAACAGGCTCAAAACGAGCAGGGACATCTCCCCAGTTTCTGATCAGATCGGCATAATAAACCGCACGTAAAGTCAGTGCTTCTCCCAGCAGCTGCCCCATCTCTGTATTGGGTAATGGATTGCCGTACTTTCGCAGCCCTCTGATACACAAATTAGCACGTTCAATTCCTTCATACATCATGGCCCAGGCATTCTTTGGCGAGTTCATTTCCGTATTATCCGCTTTTGCGTCATAAACTACGAGATCCGATTTGACATTATCACTTGAAGAAGTCAAAAGCCATTCTGTATCGGTATTTAATCCTTGATAAGTCAAAAGTCTTCCTCGATAAGATTGCTCCTCTCCAAAGGAAACTTTTATTCCATCGACAGCACCCTGAGCTAATCCGGCAGTAGAAAAAATAAGCTGTTCGTCTAAGGTTGACTGTGCCGGCGTGTCAAAATATTCCTCCCCAAAATCCTGACAAGAAGTCAACAAACCTGAGATTATCAATCCTGCTATTATTACTTTATATTTCATTTTGTGATACGTTTTAAATTAGAAATTAAGGTTTAAACCAAAAACCAACTGCCTGCTGCGCGGATAAGCCGAATAATCAACTCCCGGTGTTAACGGAGTTTTCCTTCTTGTTGATACTTCAGGATCCGGACCGGAGTAATTTGTAATTACAAACACGTTCGTTGCTGTAAAATAAAATCTCAATTTACTTACTCCCAGCTTAGACGTTAAGGCTTGCGGTGTACTATAACCTAAAGTCAGCGTATTCAGTCTGAAGAACGAACCATCTTCTACCGCCCAGTCTGTAAACATGAATTTTTGCATGTAAGGAGACCACATCGTAGTATTGGCATTCAGCGCTTCTAAAGCAGCAGGATCTGTTACCAATTGTCCCGAAGCAGGATCTAAATTGGTCCATCTTTTACCATCTGCCATCTCGGTGCTTAAATTCTTGTATTGCCCGTTTCGGTTTGCTGTTGAAAACTCGGCTTTATTGGCATTGTAAATATCATTACCCACACTCCAGTTAAAAGCTGCAGAAAGATCAAAACCGTAAGCATTTGCATTAACAACCAAACCTCCGGTATGTTTAGGGTTAGAATTCCCTATTACTTTTTGATCCGATGCTGTCACTTTATTATCAGCAGAACCATCTGTATTTTTCAGCTTCATCATCCCCGGCTGTAAAGCACCTACTACACTGCTTGCATCAACAACTCCGGCTTTTAAGGTGTACTTTCCTCCTGCATAATCAAAATCTGAAACTTCATAGCGTCCGTCACTTTGATACCCGTACATTAATCCCATTGGAGAACCTACATTTACCACATAATCATTCCCAACATCAGTAGACGCCCAATTGGTATTGGTCCCAAAATTATCCATTACTCCAAGAGAGTTGATTCGGTTTTTATTCATTCCAATATTCACAGAAAAACTCAAACCATAATTTTTCTTTTCAAGGGCGATAAAATTCAGGGTGGCTTCAAAACCGGTATTTTGTGTTTCACCCATATTTCTAAACTGGGTTTTGTATCCTGTACCTCCTACCGGGAATTCGATCAGTAAGTCCTTCGTTACATTTTTGTACACGTCAAAAGTTCCGTTCAGACGATTTTTGAAAAACCCGAAATCAAGACCAATATTTTGCGTTACGGTAGTCTCCCACTTCAAATCCGGATTTGCCAAAACACTCGATGGAGACCAATAGCTGTCGAAACCGTTGATGAACCCATTTGTACTGGACAAATAACTCTGAACCGTTTGCCCCACAGGAATGTTATTGTTACCCGCCTCACCATAACTAAGTCTTAGCTTTAGAAGATTTAACCACGAAGCATTTTTCAGGAAATTCTCTTCAGAAATTTTCCATGCTGCCGCTGCTGCCGGGAAATACCCCCAACGGTTGTCTCCTAAAAATCTGCTGGAACCGTCTGCACGGAAAGAAGCCGTTAATAAATAACGATCTTTAAAATCATAATTTAAACGCCCGAAAAAGGACAGTAATTTATCGTCCGGACTGTAAAAATTATCCACCGAAAAAGGGGTTCCCTGTGTCGTTAATTTCTTGGCCTGATCTAAATCAAAAAATTCCGGGTAATTTAAAATCGTGGTGGTTACGGTGTTTGAGGTTGTCGTAATCATCTCTTCTCCTAAAAGCGCTGTTAAATGATGATTGTCTCCAAGAATATTTTTAAAATCATAGTTTAAAGTATTCGCATTTCTGAAACGTACGTCTTTACGATCGCTCATGACCATACCCGGTTTTCCTGCACCAATCTTGGCAGTACTGGAAAAATAAGTAGAAGAACCGTAAAAACGATAATCCGAATAATTAGAATTATCCAATCCTAAATCACTTTGAAATTTTAAGTCTTTGGCCAGTTTCCAACCAAAGCTTCCCAATAAATTGTAATTTTTTCGGTACTGCTGACGGTCATTGTCTGTTATGGCTAAAAATGGATTTACCAGATAACTGTTCACCGACTGGTCGTCATTATCTGTAGTTAATCCCGGCATTGGAATTGGTGCGTAACCAACACTATGACGCAAACGGCTGTCTAATGACGAAGCCTGATTCTGATCGTTTGCACCACCACCATTTATATCAGTATCAGAGTAACGCACTGTAAATCCAAGGTCAATTTTTTCGCTTGCTTTATTTTTTAAGGCCAATGAAAGGTTATTTCTTTTAAAATTCGAACCTGCCATAATTGCTTTTTCATCGTAATACGCATAGTTGAAGTTGTAACTAAGCTTTTCATTCCCTCCACGAATTCCTAAATCACGGCTGTTTACTTCACCGCGACGGCCGTAAACCTGCTTTTGCCAATCCGTTCCTTTTAAACCGTTATACAAATCGCGATCCTGCCAGTTCCCAAAATACTTGGTATAAGAACTTGGATTACTCAAAATCGTTTTATCCGTCTGATCCAATAAAGCATACTCGTATTGCCATTTTACAAAATCATCAACCGGAAGAACCTCAATTTCTTTGGCCATGGTTTTCATTCCGTAAAACATATTATAGCTCACAGCCATTTTTCCGTCTTTACCTGTTTTAGTCGTAATAATAATAACCCCGTTTGCTCCTCTAGATCCGTAGATTGCAGTAGAAGACGCATCTTTCAACACCGTCATCGATTCGACATTAGAAGCCGCAATATCACTCATGCTGTTTACCGGAAAACCATCTACAATAATTAATGGAGAAGCATCTTGTGTTAACGACCCGCCACCACGTACTCTGATTTTAATATCGGCATCCGGTGAACCTTCGCTTGAAGTAACCTGAACTCCGGCAATTCTACCTGTTAAAGCTTCAGCAATATTAGAAACCGGAACTTTTTTCAGATCATTTCCTGAAATGGAAGAAACTGCCCCTGTCAGATCTGATTTTTTAACCGTACCGTAACCCACTACCACCACTTCATTTAAAGCATTTGAATCTTCGAGCAAAACAACATCAACTTTCGTTTTTCCGGTAGCATTGACTTCTTTAGTTTTAAAACCTATAAAGGAATAAGTTACAACCGCTTTAGGATTGGTCAATTTTAACTTATAGCGTCCGTCAAAATCTGAAGAAGTTCCGTTTTTGGTTCCTTTCTCTACTATATTAACACCCGGCAACGTAAGTCCTGCAGCATCCTTAACGGTTCCTTCGAGTGTAATACTTTGCGCATGCATTTGATTGCCGGCCAGTAAGCACAATAAGAAAACAACTGCAAAGCAACAATTTGCTCCTTTGTTAAATAAATCTTTAAAATTCATGGTTAATGGTTTAAGTGATTAATTGTTTTAGGTACTATTTGTGGTTATTCATTTTTTTTACGGTGTACTTTCCTCTCAATTTAGAAAACCGTTCTTCTTCAACTGCAATATCATTTTTTCAGTTGTTTTTACGTATCCTTTTCGGAGTCTTTTTTTCATCAATAAAAAATTTGTAATCGATTACACAAACATAAATCTTTTTTTGACATAAAAAACTAAAAATCACAAAAAATTCCCAAAATAAATAACATACCAAAAATAAAACCGCCTTTTTATATCACAAATGCAATTTAAGCTTGATATAAATAGTAAATATATTTTTATTTTTTTAGTGAATTCCTGCGGTTTCACAAAAAAAATAATCGATTACAAGAAAACTCATTGCCATATTGTTAACTTCTTTTTCCTGCTTTTTTAATGGCCGTTTTTTCAAAAAAAATAACAAAAAACCGAATTCCTGTCACAAAAATTATTACTTCCGAAGTCACGCCACCGCTACAAAGACACCATATTCTTACTAAAAAGAAACACTACATACCACAACCCTGGTTAGAATGAATCCAAAAACAATAAAAGGCAAAAAAAAGAGTCTTTGAACCCGATAAGTTCAAAGACTCTTTTCATATAATTTGCAAAAATTAATATCAGCTAACTTTTTACTGCTTATTCTTCTTTCACATAGCCTAAATCTGACTAGTTATAACAGGAGCATTACGCTTTTTGCAACTGTAAATTCCCTTTATGTTTCTGCATTAAAGCAAATGTAATCACCATACCGCTTAACGCCATAACCAAACCAATTAAATTTGGCGAAGCATAGCTGTACCCAGCAGACAAAGGCAAACCTCCTAAAAAGGCTCCCAACGCATTTCCAATATTAAAACTTCCCTGCAGCGCGGCCGAAGCAATCATTTCGGCATCCTTGGCTGTTTTGATCATTAACATTTGGATTGGAGCAATCACCGAAAAAGAAACAGCACCCGTTAAAAAAGTCAGGAATAAGGACACATATTGATTGAATGAGAAGAAGTACACCATAATTAAATCAATCGCCATCACAAAAAGCAATGCCAATACAGTGGGTGCAGGAGAATATTTATCCGCCAGTTTACCTCCGGCAAAATTACCTACCAGCATTCCTAAACCGGCTAGAATCAAAATATAGGACACATCCTCAGGTGCAAACTTCGAAACATTTGTCATTAGAGGTGCGATATAGCTAATCCATGCAAAAAGACCTCCAAATCCAATAGCTGTAATTCCAATAATTAACCAGGCTTCTGTTTTCTTAAAGAACAATAACTGGGTTTTCATATTGACACTTCCGCTCTTTTCCAGATTTGGCATCCATAGCGAAATAAATAAAAACGTTAACAAACCTACAGCGGCAATTAAAACAAATGTATAGCGCCAGATAAAGTTATGTCCAATATAAGTACCAATAGGCACACCGATTAAATTCGCCAGTGTTAAACCCGAAAACATAATGGCGATCGCCTGAGCTTCTTTACCCTTATCGGCCAAACGGCTCGCGACTACAGCTCCTACGCCAAAAAAAGCTCCGTGCGGTAATCCCGATAGAAATCTTGAAGCGAATAGAAAATTATAGTCAGGCGCAATAATCGAAAGAGCATTAAATACCGTCAGCATCAAAGCCAAAATTAAAAGCATTTTTTTGGGTGCAAAATTTCTTCCCAGAATAACCAGTAAAGGCGCACCAATGACAACACCAAGTGCATAAGCAGAGATTAAATATCCGGCAACCGGAATCGAAACTTTCATATCTGAAGCAATATCAGGCAGCAAACCCATCATGACAAATTCGGTAATTCCGATAGTCAAACCTCCTAATGAGAGTGCAATAAGACTTTTTTTCATTTGTTTGTAATAGAAAGGAATAGAATTTCTATGCTGCAAATTTAACACCGTTAAGCGGAAAATAAATTGTACATTTGCGACATAAACTTGTAAATTTAAGTTATGCCTAAATTCAATCAGTTTGAAAAGCTTGTCATTCATGAGTTCGAAGATGACGTATTTCCTCATGTTCCGCACACTCACACCTATTATGAGATTATTTACATCAAAAGAGGCAGCGGAATTCATCATCTTAACAACAATCTACTTTCTTATAAAGCGGGAGATCTGTTTGTGATTTCTCCGGAAGACGAACATTATTTCGATATTAAAAAAAGAACGCGTTTTGTTTACATCAAGTTCACTGACAACTATTTTGATTCAAACAGGAATCTTTTTTGTGATGATTTACTGCTGAATAGCCCGGAGGATTTTATGCGGAACAAACTCTTGAAGGAAATGGTTTTAAAAGTAGACGATCCTTGTAAAACCATCTTAAAAAACACCATCGAAAACATTACCGCTTACAATTGCAAAACCGATGTTTCGAGTTCTCCTATTGTTTTTTATCAGATTCTTTCCATTTTTGGATTGATCAAAGAAACCATCCGCTGTATGAATCTGCAACTGAAATCGACTCATATTGATACCGAGCAAATCGCAACTTATATCCATCAAAACATTTACAACCCCAAATTGGTTCAGATTAAAGTTATTGCAGATCATTTTAATATTGCCCAGACTTATTTCAGCGCATACTTTAAAAGAACTTTTGCCATAAGCTATCGCGAGTACATTCACAACCTGAGAACTACTTTAATCGAAAAACGAATTCACAACAATCAGCTCCCGATTAAACAAATTGCTCATGAATTTGGCTTTACTGATGAAAGCCACCTTTCCAATTATTTTAAAAAAAGGAAAAACATGAAACCTACCGATTATAAAAAACTGTGAGGATTGAAATTCAAAAAACTCAAGAGTAAAAAAAAATACCTAAATTTGTAACTCTAAAGCATTTTCGTTGACAGGAAAAATCTACATAGTGTTTCTAATCATGACCTTTGGCTTCTTACTGATGCCAAGTGAAGGTTATGCCTGCGGAAAAACGAATGAAAAAAGCTCCTGCGAAAAGAAAGCGGTTTCAAAACCGGAAACTTCAAATGCTTCTCAAAAAAACTGTTGCCAAAAAGACAACGGCTCCAAAAATGACGAGCACGGCTGCAACCGAAAATGTGACCATTCGGGCTGTACCCCATCGGGACTTCAATTCAGCTTAATGATAAAAAATGAATTTGAATTCACTGAAAATCTATTCAATTTCTCTTTGGAGAAAACAATTCCTTACTACAAAAACATCAGTATTTCTGATGGTTTTACTTCTATCTGGTCACCCCCAAAAATAAAATAATTGTATTTCTGACAGCCAAAGTTACGCCTTGTAACGAAGCTTTTATTTCTCATAAAAAAAACTAACACACTGTGCTTCAGATTATTTATGAGATTATAATTAGCAATAACAATTTTAAATTATTTAACTTAGAGGGAATTTAACGCTCTAATAAAATCAGATACAATGAAAAAATCAATTTTAACCATAGTTATAGTAATCTTAGTCGCTTTTTCTGCTAATATTATTCTGGCCACTTCCATAAAAAGAGAAACCACTGCAATAGAAGTTGCCGATTCAAGTCAGTTACAAACTGTTTATGACGCTTATTTTACGGTAAAAGATGCCTTAATTAAAAGCGATGCCAAACTTACTTCGGCAAAAGCCAAAGATTTACTGGACGCCATTACAGCTATAAAAATGGACCAATTAAAGGGTGACGAACACAATGCCTGGATGAAAGTCATGAAAAAAATAACAGCTGACGCTAAAAGTATTTCGACTACAACAGATCTTAAAAAACAGCGCGAAACTTTCAAATCGCTCTCCAAAAACACTTACGAACTTATTAAAGTGTCAAAATCAAATCAGGCTGTATACAAACAACACTGCCCGATGGTCGATGCCGACTGGCTGAGCAAAGAAAAGACGATTAAAAATCCTTATTACGGTTCGTCAATGTTAACTTGTGGAAGTGTGGTAGAAACGATCCAATAAATATGACACTCTGCATCAAAAACATGGTGTGCAGACGATGTATAATGGTTGTGGAGTCTGAGTTTAAAAAACTCGGACTTCATCCAATTTCTGTTGCCTTAGGCGAAGTCAAACTAGAGAACTCTATTTCCAAAAATCAAAAAGAAATACTGCTCAAAAGCTTGCAGGCTCTGGGTTTTGATTTTATTGATGACAAAAAAAGCAAGACGGTTGAGAACATAAAAAAAGGCATCGCTGACCTGATTCATTCTAAAAACAACGACCCCAAAGTCAACTTGTCTGATCACTTAATTAAAAACCTCAGCCAGGATTACAGCACACTAAGCAATTTATTCTCAGAAGTTGAAAACACAACTATCGAAAAATACTTTATCAGCCAAAAAATAGAAAAAGTAAAGGAGCTGCTCCTTTGTAACGAACTGTCGTTAGGTGAGATTGCGGATGCTCTAAACTATAGTAATGCAGCACATCTAAGCAATCAATTCAAGAAAATCACAGGCTTTACTCCTACTGGTTTTAAACAATTGAAGGATAAAAAAAGTACTCAGATTAAGGATCTGTAAAACACTTTGATGTGGTTATACGGGCTGCTTACGTAAATACACGAGAGTATTTGCAGGCTTTACGATTAGATTTTGAAATCTTACAAATCATTCTCAAAATTGTACAACCCCTAAGTAATCTTTACTTCGGAAATTTGCATTGTAATACTTAAAACATTGAAAAAATGACATTTACAGCCCGAGGAAAAAATTACAGCAATGGGAATCTGAGCCGAAGCGGAAATCGAGAGCACCAAAATAACGCAGGTAAAAATCAAGTTCGGCTTTAGTAATTGTACACTTTACGATTACGAAATCCAAACCTTTAAAAAATCAATATGAAACTACATACTATTATACTACTCTTTTTAATCACTTTAAGTGCAAAAGCACAAAAAGTGGTTCGTTACGATCTGCATGTTCGGGACACTATTGTGAATTTTTCCGGAAAAGAAAAAAGAGCCCTTACGGTCAATGGACAAATTCCGATGCCTACTCTGACTTTTACAGAAGGCGATATAGCCGAAATTTACGTCCACAACGACTTAAAAAAAGAAAACACCGCACTGCACTGGCATGGATTATTCCTTCCGAATAAGGAAGATGGTGTTCCTTATTTAACCCAAATGCCTATAAAACCCGGAACAACGCACAAATACAGTTTTCCTATTATTCAAAACGGAACGTATTGGTACCACAGCCACTCGGGATTGCAGGAGCAAATTGGTTTGTACGGTCTTTTTATCATCAACAAAAAGAAAGACGATCCAACCATTAGAAAAGGAATTGATGATTTACCGACAATTCCCGTTATTCTAAGCGAATGGACGGATCTGAAACCTGAAAATGTACAGCGAATGCTGCACAATGCCGACGATTGGTTTGCCATAAAAAAAGGAACGACACAAAGTTATGCGGAAGCCATTAAACAAGGTCACTTTGTAACAAAGGTAACCAACGAATGGAAACGTATGAATGCCATGGACGTTAGTGATATTTATTACGAAAAGTTTCTGATCAACGGTAAAAACGAACAACAGCTTTCACAATTTAAAGCAGGCGATAAAGTCAGACTGCGAATTGCAAACGGAGGGGCTTCGAGTTATTTCTGGCTGACTTACGGCGGTGGAAAAATAACCGTTGTGGCGAGTGACGGAAATGATGTTGAACCCGTAGAAGTGGACCGACTGATTATCTCGGTTTCGGAAACTTATGATGTGGTGGTTACCATTCCGGAAGATAAAAAATCTTTTGCCTTTTTGGCTACAGCCGAAGACAGAACCGGATCGGCTTCACTGTTTTTAGGAGCAGGAACAAAACAGCCTGTAAAACATCTTCCGAAATTAAAATATTTCGAAGGGATGAAAATGATGAATGATATGATGAAGATGAACGGCGACATGAACGATATGGGCATGCAAATGTCTCTGAACAAAATGGACATGAATGCTGTTATGTATCCCGAAATTACAGGAGGTGGCGAACCTATGAAAATGGAAGATCATTCCGGTCACAACATGGAAGGCATGAACATGGCTGCAGATACGACCGAAACTGCCGGAATCACTACTCTAAATTACGGAATGCTGAAATCGCCAACTGTAACAACACTGCCTAAAGATGCACCGGTAAAAGAACTGCGCTTTGAGTTGTCCGGAAACATGAACCGTTATGTTTGGAGTTTAGACAATAAAGTTATTTCTGAAACCGATAAAATCCTGATCAAAAAAGGCGAAAACGTCCGAATTGTATTGTACAACGGATCCATGATGCGTCACCCGATGCATTTACACGGACACGATTTCAGAATTTTGAACGAACATGGCGATTATTCTCCGTTAAAAAATGTGATCGATATTATGCCGATGGAAACCGATACGATCGAATTTCAGGCCAATGCCGAAGGAGACTGGTTTTTTCATTGTCATATTCTGTACCACATGATGGCCGGAATGGGACGTATTTTTACGTACGAGAATCAGGCACCTAATCCGTTA